>CBDUXL010000310.1:0-4108 GCA_965371155.1 uncultured bacterium
CCTCTTTATAGCTATCACCACGCTCCGGCGGGCAGGGATGCCCGCGGTCCCAGGGGAGAAAAATCAAATCGCAGATACCGGAAGAGCCCCTGGTCGGGGCTCTTTCTTAGCGCTTTCTGGCGGAGAGGGAGGGATTCGAACCCTCGAAGGAACTTATCGCCCCTTACTCGCTTAGCAGGCGAGCGCTTTCAGCCACTCAGCCACCTCTCCGCAGTATGGGAACCGATGAAATTCTATCACATGGTCGGTAGGCTCACAACAAGTTAGAGCGGAGAACCCCACATCAAGATGTGGGCTACCGAGTGTTGTTTTGTGAATTCTGTTGGGAGAGCCACAATGAGCATCAACGTGCGATTGCCGAAGAAAAAACCCGGCGTCGCCGGGATCGGGATGACTTGTGTTTTGAACACTGGCTCAGTTCTTGGAGTCGCCGTATTCTTCCTCCTCGTCCAGGTCCTTGAAAAAGTCCTCCGGCTTGACGTTATTCAGGAATTCCTTGAATTGCTTAGTATCGTCCACGCGCCTGCGACGCTGGATGCCGTGGGGTTGAATATGCTCCAGGTCATCGTGACTTTCTGTTTCCCCGCGAGTCTCGCGCTTCATGGCACTCAGTGGAATCCCAGCCTTGACCAGAATGTCCTCATGAACCAGGATCGGGCTTTTTGTGCGCAGGGCGAGTGCGATGGCGTCCGATGGCCGCGCGTCGATCTCGAGCTTCTCGCCTTCCTTGTATAGTACGATGGACGAGAAGAAAGTGCTGTCCTCGATCCGGGAGATGAGAATGAATTCCACAGTGTGTTCGAGTTTTTCGAGGAGGTGACTGAGGAGATCGTGGGTCATGGGCCTGGGGAAGGGGATATTCTTCAAGCCCATCTCGATGGCGCTTGCCTCATACATGCCGATGAGGATCGGCAAATACCTCTCCCCATTCGCCTCCTTGAGGATGACGACCGGGGTCTTGTTGACGAGGTCGTACATTATGGAATCGACCGACATCTCTTTCATATCGGTATCTCCCGTCACAAATCAGTCTCCCTATTACTATCGGACCTCCGTATCGATGGGATGAACAACACCTGTCTATTCGCCGCGTCCGCCTCTGGAAATATGATACCCCAAAATGCCGCGGGTTTCCAGTGCCCTGAGCGACTACCCCCCGGGTTTGAGACTGAGAAATGCGCCACGGCTCTCTGAAGGCAAAGAAAAAAGCCCCCAAGCGGGGGCATTAGTCGGCGTATTAGTGGTTCTATTCCAGCGCGAGAGCCAAGTCGGCGACAGTCGTCTGGCCGGCGCCGACAAACACACCCTCCAACGCGCCATAGAAGATCTGGTCCGGTGCGTATTCTGCGCTCCCCTTTACCAGGTAGAAGCCCACCGGCAGTCCGTTGAACACGTAGATTCCTCGACCATCCGTTGTAGTCTTCCACTTAATTCCGGTAAACGGTCCGCCGATCTTCTCTGCGGTGATTTCCACACCGGTCGGCGCCCAAGGGAACAACCCGCCGGCGTCATCGATTGTCACGGTGCCTCGAAGCGCTCCCTCATTAATGAACCTGAGGGAGAAGTCAACCTGGTTGTCGCCTGGAACCAGGGTATGGAAAGTGCTGACTGACTCGTAGTAGCTGACCGCCTCCCCTGGAGTTGAAACCCTGATGGTGTAGTCGGCAGGGACCATGTTTTCGATCTTGTAGTACCCGTTTGGCTGAGTCAGGACCGCTTTGCTGCCGAGCAAGGGATTGGAGGCGGAAACACGCGCGCCTGAAACGGGGAACGGAATCGAGGCGTTCATTACGTAGCCCCAGACGTCAGCGAGTCCCTGTTTGTCGCGGTGCAGGAATTCGTTGATAATGCAGTCGTCTTGCTCCCTCAGAACAAGGCCCTCACGTATGCTTCCATGATAGCCCGGTCTCTCAAAGAACACCTTGTAGATGCCTTCCGGGAGGTTGAAGAACCGGTACTCGCCGCCGAGGTTCGTCAGGTATTGGATCGGCGCCCAATCGGGATCATCGGGTCTCTCCAGCGTAATCCTGACACCGCCAAGTCCCTCGCCGGTGGCCACATCTCGAACATGGCCGCCCATACTGGCGCCCACGATATCCTTGGGATTCAGCATGAAGAAAGGAGTACTGAAGTAATCGTCTGCGGCTTGCCCTTCGCGAATGTTCTCGGTCAAATCGAAGAATCCTTCGGCGCTGATGTTGAAGTTGCCGGTGCCGGTGGGCACCGTCATCGCGTAGAAACCGTACCCGTCGCTGGTCGTTGACTTGCCGGCGGCCCTGATTGTCGCTCTGACGATCGCTTTCTCATTCTCGCTGGAAACGACAAATCCGAAAATCAACTCCTCGCCGTCGGGAAGGAGCCTGTCCAGCTCGATGTCCATCCTGTAGGGATTGCCGGCTTCGACATTCACATAGGTCGAGAAGCCGGTCTCTATAGCCGGAGAGCGCCAGCCGGTCGGGCCGAACGCGAACACCAGGTATTGCCCAGCATCCACTCCCGCGATATATTGGCCATTCGAGCCGATCTGAGCCTCGTTGTAAAGCGTTAGAGTCTCCAGATCGTAAATGTACACATGGCCGGTCGTGACCGGGCTTCCGCCCTGATGGACCGTGCCCTCCACGCTGGCGGCGTAGTTTGTCAGATCGGGCCCTGGATTCGCCGTTACCGGGCTCCCGCCCCCCGCTGAGCAGGCGCCCACGACTAATAGTATGCCGATACAAAGTGTTACCAGGGAAAATTGTCTAGTCGTACGCATGATGCCTCCCATCGGGCGGACATGACAACCACGCCCGATGCTTTTGTCGGGTAACTAGTGGCGCTACAGCATACTCAAAAGTCCGGCGGATTACAAGAGTTGCATTCTCTAAAGCCGGTGCAAACCCGGCCTAGCCGATCCATCCGATCCTAATTATGCGTAGTGCCGAGAAATCCGCTCGATCCGTGGACAACATAGCAAAAACCATTCACCACGAGTCGAGTCAAATAGAGGATACCATAAGCTACAAGAAGTGTCAATAGTGAACTTTTGGTCAAGGTGTCAACTGTTGCGATGTGCTCTCCATAAGCTTAAAATGGCGAAGCCCCCAACAAGCGGAAGAGAGGATCACAATCATGCACGTATTGGTGCTGGGGTCGGGAGGACGGGAGCACACGCTAGCCTGGGCGATTTCTCGCAGTCCTCAGAATCCACGCGTTACCTGCGCGCCCGGAAACGCCGGTACATCACGTATCGGAGCCAACGAGAGTCTGAATCTCGATAACCATGACGGGATTGCGGATTTCTGCAGCAGTCATGGAATCGATCTGGTTGTAGTGGGACCCGAAGCGCCGCTGGTGGCGGGAATCACCGATGTCCTTCGCGATGCCGGAATCGCGGTTTTCGGGCCAAACGAACAGGCATCCCGGATGGAGGGAAGCAAGGTATTTGCCAAGAAATTCTGCACGCGACACGGAATACCGACAGCGGGCTATAGAGTTTTCGATGACGCGCATAAGGCTCATACGTACATTGATAAACTTCAAGAGGAGGTAATGGTGGTCAAGGCCGATGGCCTTGCGGCGGGAAAGGGAGTAATCGTCTGCGATGATCCAATCGATGCCCACGCGGCGGTCGACACGTGTTTTCTGGATAGGAAATTCGGTGACGCGGGAAACAGGATAGTCATCGAGGAACGCCTTGAGGGCTTCGAGACCACGTTAATGACCCTGGTTGCGGGCTCGGAATATCGGAAGTTCCCCTACTCGCAGGATCACAAGCGGGCGTACGATGGTGACAAGGGTCCGAACACCGGCGGGATGGGTGTTTTCGCCCCCACTCCGAAAGTCACTCCCGAGATTGACGAGTTGATCACCGGGGAGATTGTTGAACCCACAATTGCAGGGCTGGAAAAAGATGGAATTAAATACATCGGCTGTCTGTATTTCGGTTTGATGGTAACGGATGATGGTCCGAAAGTACTGGAGTTCAATATTAGATTCGGTGACCCCGAAGCCCAGGCGGTGCTTCCGCTCATGGAGGGCGATTTCCTGGAGGCACTCTGGGCTTGCGCAGAAATGAAGCTCGGCGGCGTGGACGAGGCGCTGTTGGCGGCCACGCGGCGCGTGCATA
>CBDUXL010000311.1:0-4036 GCA_965371155.1 uncultured bacterium
ATCGAAGATGACATCGTAGTAGCCCCAGAGGTTGGTGTGGGTTTGCCCCGTGGGACTTGACTCCGAGGTTAGCTCGTGATCGGCGGCTGGCGCTGCGGGGTTACCGCCGCCACCGGAGCAGCCTATTGCGACGAATCCTGCAACAGAAATCGCCGCGAGAAAGATTGTCCATCGATTCATGTCATGATCTCCTAAAGACCCAGGTTGAAACCTGGGCTACCGATGTGGTGCTGTGAGAGTGTATGTTTTGCACTAGAATTGCCTCACAAATTATCTTATCAGCAGAAACGAGAATCCACAATACCGACTTGCCGTACAAAGAGCGAAAGCTGACCTGCAGGAAATGGCTCGCGGCACACACAATCCATCCACTGCGATGCCGGCCATTTACTCACATTGTTTACGGGGCCCGCTCAAAACCTCCGATGTGCCCTCCCAACCTTCCGCCCACGCCGTGCTCCCAAGTGTCCGGCTCATCCTCGGGCTTGATATCCTCCGGCTCGGGATGCGCCACGGGCGTCTTGAGGGTCAGAAGAAATGTGACTACGTCAAGGATAGTGGCCTCCTCGTCCCCCCTGAACGGCGGCATTCGGACGACCTCCGGGCGAAGCATACGAGGGCTGGTGACGAATGTAACCAGCCAGCCCGGATCGCGCCTTAATCCCGTGTCATCAAGCGCCCAACCCCTCCGCTCGCCTTCGCCGTTGAGCGTGTGGCAAGTGAGGCATCGCCCGCGATTCTTGACAAGAAAATACTCGCGCCCGATGTCCGGATCCCCGGGCTCGAAATCCTGGAATGGGTCGAACAGTATGTCTGCAGCCTCTGTCTCAGCAACAGACCTAGCCCCCTCTGTTTCGCCTGTCTCACCATCTTCGGCAACCGAGCCGATTGAATCCCGGGAGCCACAGGACACAAGAAGAACCACCATGAATGCAATGACAAATCTCATGACCCCACTATCGTATCAAATGTAACACCCCGTGTCGTGTAAGAAAATCGGAAAGCAACCTCGAAAAGAGCCCCCTTTCCCTCTCGGGGACACCTCATTTCGTCCCCGAAATGCAGGTGTCCCCCCCCATCTGAAAAGAGCCCCCTTTCGGGGGCTCAAAAATGGGAGGGGTGTCAATTGGACCGACTCAGGAACTCAGCAATTTCCTGAACTCCTCAGTCATCAACGGGACAACTTGCAGGGCATCGGCGACAATCCCATAATCGGCGACCTTGAAAATGGGCGCATCGGGATTGTTGTTGATCGCCACAATCACCTTGCTGGACGACATACCAGCGAGGTGCTGGATCGCGCCGGAAATGCCGATAGCGATATATAACTTTGGGCTTACGGTCTTACCGGTCTGGCCGACCTGGAACGAGTGGTCGATCCAGCCGGCGTCCACGATTGCGCGACTTGCGCCGGCCGCTGCGCCGACAGCCTCCGCAAGGTCTTCGATCAACTTGAAATTCGCGGCGTCCTTAATGCCTCGTCCGCCGGCAACCACGATATCGGCTTCAGTCAGCTCGACACGTCCGGCAGCTTTCTGGACCACTTCCCTGACCACCGCCTGGAGATCGCCGATCGTGCAGGCGATATCCTCCACCGTGCCGCCGTCCGCCGGTTCTGCAGCAGGGAAAGTATTAGGGCGAATCGTGGCGATCGCGGGGGCGGTGTTTACTGTCACATCAGCAATTGCTTTGCCGGCGAAAATGGGACGAGTCGCTGCAAGTTTGCCTCCGTCGGCTTTCAGCGCGATGCAGTCGGTTGCCACGCCGGCCTGGAGACGGGCGCCGAGAGTGGCCGCAAGGTCGCGTCCGGTCGGGGTCGCGCCCATGAGTATTACAGCGTAATCACGGCCCTTGATTACCGGCAGCAGCGCCTGTGCGTAGGCATCATAAGAGTAATCCTTGAGCAACGGATCATCGAAATGGAGAACCTGCACGCCCAGTTTCGTAAGTTCATCGGCAAGGGACCTGGCCCCGTCGCCCAAAACAGCAACATTGACAGTCCCGCCGAACTCACCGGCGAGGTTTTTCGCCGCTCCGATCGCCTCGGAAGTGACCTTCTTGAGCGCTCCGGCTCGATGTTCCGCTATAACAAGGATGTCGTTTGCCATTTTGGTTGCTTTCCTTCAGATTGCTCGCAGTTCTTGACCAATCAGATGACTTTGGCCTCCCCGCGGAGCAACCGCACAACTTCAGAAATCGCCTCGGGACCCTCGAACATCTTGCCCGGCTGTTTAGTGGGTGGGCTTTCGAAACCGACATAGGTGGAGCGGGCTTCGGGGAGATCCGTAGCGAAATCGGCCGGGGTCTTCTTGTTGACCGGCTTCTTCTTGGCGGCCATAATGCCTTTAAGCGACGGGTATCGCGGTTCGTTCAGGCCCTTCTGGGCAGCGATTACCGCGGGAAGACCAACCTCGATAATCTCCTCGCCGCCATCAACCTGCCTGCGGCAAATCGCTTTCCCGTCGCCTAGTTCCAATCCGGTGACAACAGCGACATGCGGTATACCCAATATCTCGGCCACCATAGTGCCGGTCAGACCGGCATCGTAGTCGATCCCTTTCCATCCGCAGAGGATGATATCCGGGTTTTCCTCCCTAAGCGCTGCGGCCAGCAAGGCGGCGGTGCGTAAGCTGTCGATTTCATAATCATCGGTCACGATATGCACAGCGCGATTTGCACCGCGTGCGAGTTCATCCTTGATGCCTTTGCCGGCGATTTCGGGTCCAACCAGGAAAAGAACAACCTCACCCTCACCAGTACTCTCAATGGTTTTCAAGCCTTCCTCAACGGCATACTCGTCATAGGGACCTATGGAGTGCTTGACACCGGACGTGTCAAGCTTACCGTCCGAGACCTTGATAACGGCTTCGGAATCCGGGCAGAACTTGATTAGAACAGCGATTTTCACAGAGATAACCTCGCCAATTACAGCAGCTTGTGCAATCCTTCACAAATTCGTGACCAGTAATTATAAAGGCTTGTTCCCGTGTCAGTCAAGTAGAAAGCAGCAGGACTTTCGCAATGTCTCATTTCAAGCAGTTCACCGGCATACCGGACCATTGCAGGCCGTGCTGCGGAGCCTACGATCTCAATACCCAGGGTACCAATGGAATCCAGATTAAACATTGAAAATCAGGGAAAGAGCGACCGGTTTGACACAACTTTCACTAGCGTGGTGGTTCCTTCCTAAACAAACCTTCCCAATCACCCTTGACACCGGTGCTGAACTTTGGCAGATTCAGAGGCGGATTTCGGGGAGATGCGGTCGTCACCCGATCAGTATGCAAGTGAAAGAGTCTACATGAAAAACGAATTCATCAAAGAATTGAGTTTAATTCATCAGGCTCTGAAGTCCGACCTTGCCGACCGGACATCCGATATCCGCATTGCCCACGAATCTGCTCTGAGACTTCTTATCCACGAGGTCTTCTCTCAATTTCTCCAGCGTACTCCGCTGGGTTTGGATGGTGCGAGGCTCCCTGAAACAACGGTCCCCCGGTTTGAGATAGATAGACACCGTCGCGATGAGATTCATGGATTTCTCCGACGGTCCAAATTCGCTCTGAACGAGAACAGACTCCTTATTAAGGACGATGTAATTGGTCCTGAGATACTCGGCATAATCTGCGAGCGGTTCGCGCCGGTTTCCGAGGACTCCGATGAACGCGGCGCGACGGGCGTATTTTATACTCCCCGAACCGAAATCGACCTGATGTGCCGTCTTGCGCTTGCGGATTACCTTGCCAATCATCTTGGTCGGGAGAGCAGAGGGCTTGTCCGTGACGCAGTTTTCGCGCTTGAGTCGAATGACAAGAAAAACACCGACAAGGCTCTTAGTGATGCGGGACAATGGCAAAAGGTGTACGAGTATCTGAGCAACGTTATGGTCCTCGATCCCGCATGTGGAGCGGGCTCGTTCCTGGTGGAGATGCTCGGAATTCTTGATGACCTCGGGAAAAGAGCAAACAGGCAACTTCGCAGCAGAGATTCCGGCGTCTCCAGAAGAAAAACTATCATAGAAAGCAATCATTTCGGT
>CBDUXL010000312.1:0-4033 GCA_965371155.1 uncultured bacterium
CGCCGCCACCGGCCTCGCCCTCGCGACGCTGCACGCGACGAAGTCTCTCCAGTCTCTCGGTCAGGAGGGAGTCACGACCATCATGAATCTCATTCATTCCCATGCTCGATCACCTCCAACCTTCCTTCCTCTAAGTAAACCGTCGGGTCCAGTCCCGCCGACGGTATTTTTCACCTTCCAGCAAACGAGCGCGTGTAACTTCCGCTTCCTTCAACCTCCCCTCCTCAGGTACAAGAGCCAGGACCTCAACAGTGACTTCGGAGATTTCCCGGTAGAGCACCTCACGTTCAATAACGATTCCTAGTTCCTTCAAACCGGCGACGAAATCACTGTGCCGTATCCGTCGATCGGGCGGAACTCTAAGGTACCTTTCCATCTCGCCCGGATAAGCATCAATCAGAACAGTGCCATGATGCAACATGGCATGCCTGAGACGCTGCTGGGCGGTCCCTGATACCTTCCGCCCCATAATGATTATATCACTTCCATTAGATATTTCGGCTGATTTACCGGATTTCTGAAGGGTCTTTACAATAATACTGCATAGCAATTGATTGGATTTATTTAAGGCCTCCCGGGGTCTTAATTCGGGCCGGGTGTACGGGAGGAACAGCGAGTAGCAGATGTTGTCGGGATGATGAAAAACCGTTCCGCCGCCGGATGAGCGCCTTACAAGCGGGATTCCGTCAGCCTCGATCGCGTCAAGATAGACCTCCTCACCCACCCGCCTGCTTGCGCCCATAACAACCGACCGCTCGCATCGCCACATGCGCAATGTTGGAAGCAAAGGCGGGCGAGATTCGTTCAGCTCGCGAAGAATCGCCTCCTCCAATGCAACCTGGAAAAACGGATCACCCGGACGGTCATCAACGATGACCCTCAGCCGCCTATCAGTCAACGCAGGATCGGTCAGTGAATCGGACATTGGGTTTGCGAGCGGCGAGAACATCGTCCAGACGTCGAACCGGAGTGAAATGCGGAGCGCCGTGAAGTCGGTCCGGATCGGTGCGCGCCATCCTGACTATGGTTTCCAGCACGTCGACGAAACGATCGAGGGTTTCCAATGATTCCGTTTCCGTCGGCTCGATCATCAGCGCTTCCTTGACGATGAGCGGGAAGTACGTCGTCGGGGGATGGACCTTGTAGTCCAGAAGCGCCTTGGCGATATCAAGCGTCCGAACCCCGGTCTCCCTGGCGAGCTTTTCCGCCGACGCCACAAATTCATGCATGCATGTGCGGTTGTACGGCACTTCGAGGAACCTGGAGATTCTCGCACGGAGATAATTCGCATTTAGCACTGCGGCCTCGCTCATGCGCTTGAGGCCCTCGGCGCCGAGCATACGCATGTATGTGTAGGCCCGAACTACCACCAGGAAATTCCCATAGAAAGTCTTCATACGACCGATTGACTCGGGCCGATCGGCCCACTTCAACAGCCCTTCCCCGTCATGCACGATTCTCGGGTTAGGCAGGAACGGCTCGAGGTGCTTCCTCACACCGACCGGGCCCGACCCCGGACCGCCGCCGCCATGGGGAGTTGAGAATGTCTTGTGCAGATTGAGATGGATTACATCGAAGCCCATATCGCCTGGACGGGCGATCTCCGAAATAGCGTTTGCGTTCGCGCCGTCGTAGTAGAGCTGCCCACCGACTTCGTGGATCAATTCCGCGATCTCGACGACATTCTCCTCGAAAAGCCCCAATGTATTGGGGTTGGTCATCATGATTCCGGCGGTTCTTTCGCCGAGCTTGGCTTTCAAGGCATCGATATCGACCAGACCGCGCTCGTCCGACTTGACCTCGACAACCTTGAAACCCGCCATCACCGCCGACGCTGGATTTGTGCCATGCGCGCTGTCCGGTATGAGCATCTCGCGCCGATCTTCCTGCCCTTTGGACTGTAGATATTTCTTGATAATCAACAGACCGGCGAACTCACCATGCGCGCCCGCAGCGGGCTGGAGCGTAAACGCATCCATGCCGAAAACGTCGCTCAACCATACCTCAAACTCTTTCATGAGCATAAGCGCGCCCTGGCACTCGGAGGGATTCTGGTATGGATGCAAGTCCGCGAAACCAGGCAGGGATGAAGTGACATCACTGATTTTCGGGTTGTACTTCATCGTGCAGCTTCCGAGCGGGTAGAAACCGGAGTCGACTCCGAAGTTCCGGTTCGAAAGTCCGATATAGTGCCTGACCAGGTCCACCTCGGCAATCTCCGGGAGCTCCGCGGGCTTCTTGCGAAGGTAGTCGGCAAGCGGCTCGGGATCAAAACCAAATTCGTCTTCTGTACCCACGCAACTGCGGCCGGGTTTGGACTTCTCAAACACGGTCGGGAACGGCTCATGGATGAAGCCTTTCTCTGCGGTTCTATCAATGGACTCTGTGGTCATCTCTAGGTCCTTTACTTTCATTCAGTGCAAATCTCAAAGCGTCGCCAGGGCGTCCACGAGAACATCGATCTGCTCGATCGTGTTTTCATCCGAGAACCCGAGCAACATGTTGTGTTTGTCCTCGCCCCAGGTCTCAAGCGGAAGTCCGCCCACAAGGCCCTCCATCAGTAACGCCTCGTTTGCCTCGACCGCCGGAACCGGGCATCGAATCGCAAGCTCGTTGAAATGGGGTGCTCCATGATGAAGAAGCTCGCATTTCGTGCGCTCGGGAATGTTTCTCGCGGCGTATTGGGTCAAGCCCATTATCCTGCGGGCCAGAGATGGAAGGCCAACCTTGCCGTAGTACGCCATGTACACCGCGGCAGCCAATGCGCAGAGGCTCTGATTGGAGCAGATGTTGCTAGTAGCTCGCTCGCGACGGATGTGCTGCTCGCGGGCCTGCAGGGTCAGAATGTAACCCTTCCTCCCGTCAACATCCACGGTCTTTCCGCTCAGACGTCCGGGGACCTTTCGGATCAAGTGATTCTTGGCGGAGAAAACGCCAAGGTATGGACCGCCGTAGCTGACTGGCAAACCAAGCGGTTGGCCTTCGGCGACCGCGATATCGAAACCGATCTCGCCCGGCGGCTTCAGGATCGCGCAGGCAATCGGGTTCACAACCGCAATTGCCAACGCCTTCACATCGTGAATCGCCTCGACCAGCTTCGGAAAGCCGGTCTCGGTCAGATCATCGATCACCCCATGACGGGTCGGATACGCGAGAAAAACGCCGGCAACATCCTCAGTCAGGTTTGATAGAATGGCTTCGGGATCGACGGTCCCATTTTTTCCGGTTGGGATATCGACCCAGTTCATCTCGAGACCGGCGTTGTATGTCGCCATGACCTCGCGAACCTCGGGATGAAGCGTCTCGGCGACCAGAACTGCGTTGCGCTTTCCGCGGAAGAAGTCCCTGGCGACAACCAGCGCGTCCGCAGCCGCGGTTCCGCCGTCATAGGAGGACGCATTCGCCAGGTCCATCCCAAAAAGATTCGAGATCATCGTCTGGTACTCGTAGATCGCCTGAAGGAGTCCCTGGCTGATCTCAGCCTGGTAAGGGGTGTAGGAGGTAATAAGCTCACTCCGACTGAGTACGGTTTGCAGCAAGGCCGGTTGATACATCCGCATCGGACCCCCGCCCAGGAAGCTCACTTCGCCCGAAAGGGGCATATTCAACTCGGCAAGCATGAACAGGTCGCCGAATGTCTCCCGTTCGGACGCGGGCGGAGGCAAATTCGCGTGCTCCCTGACCCGGATCTCCTCCGGGATGCAATTGAACAGCTCATCAAGGCTTTCGAGGCCGATCTCATCGAGCATTGCGCGGATATCGGCCTCCGTATGCGGGACGAAAGGCATGAAAACACCTCACGATTTCCCCGGGAAATCGGGGCGCTATTGTAGCATTAAGGGAGGGGTCGCCGCACAAGAGGGAGCACACGGGCGCAACTGGGAGCACATTCGTCCTGAAGGCAGTACCGGTGGCGCCTACAAGCGAGACTTCGAGCTTGTAGGTGATTCTCCCCATAACGCACCATAATAAGAAACACCTACAAGTCCTTCCGAGCTGGAAGCTCAGAAGGACTTGTAGGCGCCACCTGTCA
>CBDUXL010000313.1:0-4018 GCA_965371155.1 uncultured bacterium
CGATATAGTTGAGTCGTTCAGAGAGGATCTCAAACGTCCTGAAATCGTTGCCATAGGCGAGACCGGCCTCGACTTCTTCCGCGACTACGCCGATCGAGACAACCAGGAGAAGCTCTTTCGAGCGCAGGTTAAGCTGGCATCGGAGTCCGGAGTGCAGATAATCATCCATTCCCGCGCCGCCTTCGCCCGGACAATTGCCGTCATCGATGAGTTCGATCTGCCTGATCCTCCCGGCGTTTTTCATTGCTATGGATACAGCCCAGACGAAGCCAAGCTCGTGCAGGACATGGGATTCTACATCTCGTTTGCAGGCAACCTTACTTATCCCAAAGAAGAGGAACTCAGAAGTGTCTGCAGGCGGGTGAGTCCGGATCGTGTTCTTGTCGAGACCGACAGCCCTTTTCTGGTTCCTCAGAAGTCCCGAAACAAGCGAGTAAGGCGATGTGAGCCCGCGCTCGTGGTTGAGACGGCCCGGAAGCTCGCGGAGGTCAGGAATTGGCAGTACGAGCGCGCAGAGATGCTTCTCGCCCGAAACACCCTGGAGTGTTTCCCGAAACTGAAGGATATCGAGTCGTGGGCGGAGATTGCCGCAGAAGATGACGGGGAGGCGTTGACCTGATGGCTACTCGCTGGTTCATCTGCCTTGCCCTTTTTCTTGCCGGTGCCGACTGGTTCACCAAGCATCTCGCTCGCACTTCTCTGGACGAAGGCGTCCGCCACAAGATTATTCCCGGCTTCTTCCGGATTACCCTGAACTACAACGAAGGGATCGCCTGGGGAATGTTCCCCGAATACAAGGAATACCTGACCGTTTTCGCTATGGTGATGGTCATTGTGATTCTCATTTTCATGAGGAGATTGGAGCGGGACGAGGTCTGGCTGAAGATATCTCTTGCCCTGATGATGGCGGGCGCTATCGGAAACATGTTCGACCGCCTGATCATGCGCAAGGTTACGGATTTCCTTGATGTTCGCCTCTTTCTGCCTGGGTCGGCATGGGACTACGACTGGCCGATTTTCAACCTCGCTGACAGCTATATTGTCATAGGCGCTACGATTCTGTTCTTCATTGTTGTCCTTTCCGCCGGCGACACGCTGGCGTCGAAAAAGGAACCCATGCCGGTAGCGATAGCCGCCGGACTCGGAGGCATGAATGACCGGGACGGCTGGGTCGAGGGCCCGGAGGCGTCTGGATCCGTTCCCGTGGAGGAAGCGCTTGTCGAGTTGAAGACGGATGCCGAAGACGAGATGCTTGTTCCATATGAGGAAGCGGACAAGGTTCGAGAGGAAACCCTGACCGGAGCGCTTGGCAGCGAGCGCCCACACAAGGACGAGCCGGTATCGCCCGAAGACGAGGACAAGCTGGATGAACTCTCTCGTCGTCCGGAACCTGAGCCCTGATTCCGACATGAATTCTGGTCTATTCAGGCATAAACTTGTGGTGGCAGCGCACGAGGCCGGGCAGCGCCTCGATGTGTTCCTGCTTCTGTTTCCGTTCACCGCCTTCGATCCTGCATGGTCCCCGTCACGATCCATCCTGCAGAAATGGATAGCGGCTGGGCATGTTACGGTAAACGGCGAGGCACGCACGGACAAGTCCTACAATGTCCGCGAGGGAGACCGGGTCATTCTGCAGGTAGAGGCAGCCACGGAGCCTGAGAGGCCCCCTGCCGAATCGCTGGACATTCCCGTTGTTCATGTGGACCGTCATTTCGTCGTCATTGATAAACCCCCGGGGATTTCCAGCCATCCGGTGCCCAGTGCGATGACGGGCAGCGTGGTGAATTTTCTGTACTACAAGAAATTCCCGCTCCCCCCGTCCTCGCATCCGTTCCGTCCAGGAATCGTGCATCGCCTGGACAAGTTTACGAGCGGCCTGATGGTTATCGCGTGCACAGATATCGCGCAGAAGGCGCTTATCAAGATGATCAAGACTCGCGAGGTCCAACGAAACTACATTGCGATTGTTTTCGGCTCTCCGCCGTTGTCCGAGGGAACGGTGGAGGTTCCTGTCGGGAGACACCCGGTCGATCGACGCAAGATGGGGGTCATGGAAGGTTCAAAGGGGAAACCGGCACGGACCCATTATCGCGTCATCACCCGTTATCCCGGCTTCTCGCTCGTGGGGTGCAAATTGGACACAGGACGAACTCACCAGATACGGGTTCATATGTCGCATCTCGGGTACTCTGTTGTGGGTGATCCCCTCTACGGGGGACGGGGGGCGCCCGAGCGCGTCAGAAGATTTCTGAAGAGCATGAAGAAAGGCGATCCGGAGTATTCCCGTATTGAGGAGACTCTTATGGAGGTCGCAAGGATACTCACCACCGACAATGTTCATCTTCTCCACGCCGCGAAGCTTGCTTTCCCGCATCCGGCAACGGGCGAGATACAGACTTTCACCGCAGAGCCTCACGAAAAATTCCGAAATGTCCTGAACCTCCTGGAGACACTTCCCCATGAAGAGGTCGCTCGTGAGATTTGAGCTGGTGGATACCGATGGGAACGCTCGGGCGGGCGTGATTGAGACCGCTCACTCCACGATTGAAACTCCTGCATTCATGCCGTGTGGAACAATCGGCGCCGTGAAAGCAGTGCGATGGGAGGAACTGGAGGAGCTTGACTATCGCCTGGTCCTGTTGAATGCCCTCCACCTCTATCTGCGTCCGGGATCTGAGATTGTGAAGCAGATGGGCGGGATACATAAGTTTACGGGATGGGGCAGCTCGATTCTGACCGACTCAGGCGGGTATCAGTTCTTCAGCTTGAAGGGGCTTTACAGGATCGACAACGAGGGTGTGAGTTTTCAATCACCGTACGACGGAAGTTCGCATCGCTTTACGCCCGAGAGCGTAATCGACATTCAGGTTGCCCTTGGAAGCGACATAATTATGCCGTTGGATGAGTGCGCGCCGGGAGATGCAGCACGCAAGGATGTTGTCGATGCCGGCGAGCGCACAATCCGTTGGCTCGAACGCGCGAAACGGCACTTCGACGATGTCGGCGGGGACAACCAGTCGCTTTTCGGCATTATTCAGGGCGGAACGCATCTTGATCTCAGAGGTGACTACCTGGAAAGGTCGGTTGCGCTTGGATTGGGAGGCTACGCGCTTGGAGGGATAAGTGTCGGGGAGGATCGTGAACGGGGCGACGAGGTGGTGAAGGAAATCGCTCCCTTGTTGCCTGCGGATAAACTGCGCTATCTCATGGGTGTCGGTCTGCCGGGTCAAATTCTTGACGGAATAGCGTGCGGTATCGACATGTTCGATTGTGTCCTCCCAACCCGCATGGGACGCAACGGCACGGTGTTTACTTCGGACGGGCGACTGAATTTGGGGAACGCGAAATTCAAGAACGATCCTGAGCCGCTCGATCCGTCGTGCTCATGTGCAACCTGCCGAAGGCACTCGCGAGCTTACCTGTCTCACCTTCACAAGATTCGTGACCCGGGTGTACTCGGACTCCTGTCTCTGCACAATCTGGCGTACTACCGGAACCTGGTCCGCGAGGCCCGCGAGGCGATTATCGCGGGACGGTTCGGCGCGTGGCGTGCGGAAACCCAAACGGATTGGGAAAAGGACTTACCTTAGGGTGACATCAGAAAAGCGAACCTCCGGCGGAGCAGGCATCCTGCCGGCAAGATCAATGTCCATCCGGTCATGATAGACCCATTTCAAGCTGCTATACTTTCCGATCGACGATCGGGATGACAAACATCAATTTAGCTGAGACTACCGATGGCGTGGAATTCGATGTCCTGGTGAAACCAGGGGCACGCAGGAACGAGATCGCAGGCGTTCATGACGGAGCGATCAGGATTTGCGTCACCGTCCCACCGGAAAAAGGCCGAGCCAACACAGCGATGCTCAAACTTCTCGCGCGTTTGCTTGAGACATCCGCCTCGTCTGCCGAAATCCTGTCCGGCTTGAAATCTCGGCGGAAGCGGGTTCGCGTTCAAGGTGTAACAGCCGACAAGGTTCGGGCCCTTGTAAAGGACAAATTCTGATGTGTCCGGGGT
>CBDUXL010000314.1:0-3989 GCA_965371155.1 uncultured bacterium
GATGGTTAGCTGGTCCCCTGTACACTCCAGCACCGCCATATCGCGACCGTCCTGCTGCCTTGCCAGGATGCCCACCTGCCTCAAGCTCGCCATGAACCTTTCCCGATCTATGGTCAGCGTCCCCTCCGACCCCTCGGGGATCACCTTCTCGAAGTCGGGATACGGAGTGTCGAGGAGGTGAGTCACCATCTCGACCTCGGCCTTGTCGCCCAGGCTGAACATCGCCAGATTTTCCGCGAGGTGGAGTTCCAGGTTGCCCTCCCAGCCCATACCGAGGATTCGGGAAAGCTCGTGCATTGTTTTCGCGGGAATGAGCACAGCTCGATCCGATTCCTCCCGGTCTGTCGTAAGCGTGTCGGAGACCATCGCCAGGCGACGCCCGTCGGTGGCGACTATCTGCAGGTTGCCGTCTTTCAAGTTGATAAGGACGCCGGAAGTGTAGTTCTTGGGCATCTCGACAGAGCTGGCGAAAATGGTGCGCTTCAGGTTTGTCAGGAAACGCTCCACCGGAAGCTCGATGACCTCCTCCTCCTCACCGACCTCCGGAAGCCGCGGGTACTCGTCGCCCGGTTTGCCGACAAGCGTGAATTCACTACCCCCGCCGCTGATTCGGACACGCGAGATGTCATTGAAATCCAGCTCGATGTCCTCTATCGAGAGCTGCGAAACAATCTCTGAAACGGTTCGCGCCTTCACCGCAACACTTCCGGGCTCGATAATCTCGCCCGGGAACCTTACGCGGATTCCCATCTCCATGTCGTACCCGGTCAGGGTGACCCTGTCATCCGCTGCGTCTATCAGCATGTAGTTCAATATCGGCAGCGTCGGTCTCGCGGCGATGGCGCGCATTGCCACCTGTAGACTACGGGTGAAATCTCTAAGAGTGAGTCTAACTTTCATCGATGTTTCCAGCCTCCTGCCCGCTAAGAAACGAAAAAATATAAACTACGACCAAAGGCACTCCACCTGAGGCACCGCTCCCCGGAAAATGAGGGGAGTCCAAATAGTAACGAAGGGGCTAATGGAAGTCAATCGATTGAGAATGTGGTCCCGATGTGAGAATGTTCACCTAAATAGGTGGATGGAAGAGAGGACGATTTAGTTGGGAAGAAAAGAAAGGGATCGTTTGAGGGTGATTCACAAGAGCAAAGCAGCCCTACCAGCATCCGTTCGGAAGGTACTTAGTCAGGAATACGTCATAGCCTCCGTTTGAAGTATGTACATCTGGATCCTCGTTGCAGGGCGGATCGGTTGGAGCAAAATCGACCGTGTCATGGAAACGGCCCGTAACGCAGACATTCCCAGAGCCGTCAGTGGCAATCCCAAGGCCAATTTCAGTATCAGACCCACCCCAAGTCCGTGCCCAGACAAAGTTACCGGCTGAATCGAACTTGCTCAAGAAAGCATCACTCAAACCATTCGAGGTGTGGGGATTCCCGCCGCCAGGGTCGAAATCGACTGTGCCGTTGAAATGCCCCGTAACGCACACATTCCCGAAGCCATCATCGGCAACTCCATAGCCACAGTCCCGGTTTGACCCACCCCACGTCCGCGCCCACTCGAAGTTACCCGATGAATCGAATTTGCTGAGGTAGGCATCCCGCTGACCATTCGAGGTGTGGAGGTTCCCGCCGCCGGGATCGAAATCGACCGTGCCTGAGAAATGGCCTGTAACGTAGACATTCCCAGGATCGTCAGCGGCAACTCCGTAGGCATAATCCCGGACGGACCCACCCCAGGTCTGCGCCCACTCGAAGTTACCATATGAATCAAATTTACTCACGAAGACATCTCTCCCACCATTCGAATTGTGCAGATCCCCTCCGCCGGGGTCGAAATCGACTGTGCCCATGAAATAGCCCGCAGCGTAGGCACTGCCAGAGCCGTCAGCGGCTACTCCAAGGCCCCAATCTTCGATTGACCCGCCCCATGTCCGCGCCCACTCGAAGTTACCCAATGAATCGAATTTGCTGAGGAAGCTATCGCACTCACCATTCGAGGTATGCGGATCACCCCCGCCAGGGTCGAAATCCGCTTTGTTCCAGAAATAGCCCGTAATGTAGACATTCCCCAGGCCATCAGAGGCAACTCCGCTACCACGATCCTCGTCTGATCCACCCCAGGTTCGCGCCCACTCGAAGTTGCCCGACGAATCGAATTTGCTCAGGAAGACATCCCATGAACCATTCGAAGTGTGCGGATCGCCTCCGCCGGGGTCGAAATCGGCCGTGCCGTGGAAATAGCCCGTAGCGTAAACATTCCCAGAGCCGTCAGCGGCAACAGCGTAGCCACGATCACTGAATGACCCACCCCAAGTCTGCACCCACTCGAAGTTGCCCATTGAATCGAATTTGCTCAGGAAGATGTCTAGCCCACCATTCGAGGTGTGCGGATCTCCACCGCCGGGATCGAAATCGGCTGTCCCCCAGAATTGGCCCGCAACATAGAGATTCCCTGATCCATCAGCAGCAACTCCATAGCCATAATCAGAACTCGGCCCGCCCCAGGTCCGTGCCCAGCCGCCGGTGTATTCCACCGTCAGGTCATACCGGAAGAAAGCCGCCAGATAATCACTTCCGGCCTCGTTGGGAACACCTAAGGGGTTGCTGTAGTCAAATCCTTGGTACTCCGCGATCACCCAGTACTCCTGGCCCTCGATTCCGCCCACGTTGTCGGCGGGAATCTCCACGTGGTACGTCGAGTAATGATTACCTCCGCCGGTGACGATTGCGGCTGGATCGAAGCTCGCTACAGCCGATAGAACCGTCGACTCGATGTAGATCGTCGAGGGCTGATACTCCCACCCAAACAGGCTGATATCCAGAACCAGGTTCCCGCCGTTGTGCGTGGGGTCAACGTAATAAACGTCGCTGTTGTCAATCACGCTGCACGCGACTGCCTCAGCTGCATTCGATGGATGCACGTCCGGCGCCTGCCAGTCGGCGACTATCGCGTAGCCAAACTCCATTTCCTTTGCGTCAGGGAAGCGCAGATAGTAGTTTCGCGTGTTCGTCTCACCTGCGGCGAACACGCTGTTATCGGTCGTCGTCGTCAGAAACTCCCATAATTCCTGTTTAGCGGTGAGACCATCAGCGAAGTATCTGTACGGGCAGAGCGTGGCGTCGCCATCGAAATCCGGGGTCTGGAATACACCAGGTGTGTAGCCGAATAATCCCGGGCTGGTGAATTCAGTCGGATTGTACCAGCGAGTGTAACCGTCCGGTCCGCCGCCGTCACCATTCACAGGGTCGTCCAGCATGTACTGATCGGTGCCCAAAACCGGGTAATTGAGACTGCTGTTGTAGGCCAGTGTACCGGAAGCATCGCCCATGAAAACACCGCGCACATCGTACCCGTTGTACTGGGGCATCCCGGGGAACGGGTGTCTGAGTGTCACGTTGATGTCGATGTCGACATAACCGGAACCGGGCACAATATCCTGAATCTGGAGTGTCATGTTCGCAGGCGGATCATTCACAAACCGCACGACATTTATCGCGAACATCACCTGACGATTGGGAACCGCTTCAGCAGTCCGGTTCTCGATGTCGATGTAGACATCGTAGTAGCCCCAAAGCTGCGTATGGGTCTGTCCGGTGGGGGTTGATTCCGAAGTCAGCTCGTGATCGGCAACGGGCGTTACAGGACTTCCATCGGAGCAGCCAATTGCAACGAATGCTGCAAGAGCAAGCACCGTTAGAGCAATTGTTCGTCTGAGGGCCCCCAGGTTAAAACCTGGGCTACCGGCCTGGGCCACCGAGGTGCAGTGAAGGTGTATGATTTCCACTAGATTACCTCCACAATATATGTTATCAGCAGAAACGAGAATCCGCAATACCTCGGGGGCCTACCGGCGGGACGGGGCTGTTGAAAAATCCTGGAATCGGGGCAACCACGAGGGTTGCCCCAACGGATTACGCTATTAATCGGATGTAGGGGCAACCCTCATGGTTTCCCACTTCGGTTTTTTAATTGATGGCAGTTTTTTT
>CBDUXL010000315.1:0-3981 GCA_965371155.1 uncultured bacterium
TGAGAATCCCGGAAGCGGAGTAGGCCTTTTTGCTTTACGATCTTGGCCATGACTCCGTTCTCCTGGGAATTGATGAGGATTGTCAAGTAACGGTTCGGTACGTTACTCTGCACATTTCGTACCGTTTCAATCTGTTAGACGTCGAACATGCCGGTCAAGTTCATGAGGCCGGAAAAAATGCGGGCTGGGGAAACAACTGGATTCACTGCTCTTTTTTCTTGCAGGTCAGATTACTCTGTTTTATGTTGCATTATGCTACATTAACAACGCGGTTTCGGTCAGGTTGCACCGGGGGCGAACAACGCGATTAGGCCGTATGGATGCGCCTTGTTGCGCGCTGGTCAGCAAAAAAAAGCAGGCACAAGGCCTGCCTCAATGCAAATGGTTTCTGTCTGTGATTGCTCGACGGGTGCGGGCAACTAGACCCGCCCGTACTCTCGTGTTCATCAGTCCCAAGTATCGATTGCCTTGACCAGGTAGGCAAATACCGGAACCAGGTCCTCGATCAAGCCTAGCGAGAATATGCTCCTGGACTCTATGTACTCTCCATTGCTGACAGTCTCGAAATAAAGTCTTTCATCAGATTCGCTGAGCTGCGCGGCAAGCTCGAAAAGCATGCCCCCTGCCGCTACCGGGACATAATCATCACTTGGGATTGCATATAGAACGTCCGCAGCTCCGCGCATCAGTCGTTGTCGGTTGACCTGGAGGCGCGAGTTGGCGGGATCAAGCCCATCGGGGGAAAAGAGAGTGCCGTTCTCCAGAGCGTCGCGAGCCGCGAGAGCGTCCTCGCGGAAGAGCGATGCGACGAGCCAGTCATCGGTCCAGGCGATTGTAGGGCTGATCGGGCATTTGGGTTCGTCCGTAACCCATGTCGCTGCGTTCTCATCATCAAAATCAGACATGCCGAGCGGGAAACCCACCATGAAGCTGATTGAGTCAACAAGTCCTACCGCAATAGGCCCCACGTCGGGGCTTCCAACCTTCTTCGCGACGATCATCCCCGGGAGGTAGAGTCCTCCTCCGCGATCCTCCGAACACGTCAGCAGTACATAAGCTTCTTCCACCGTAGATGGATCCAGCTCACCAAGGCCCACCATGCCCAACATCATGTCGGGATCCATTTCCTCCATGCCGGTTTGGTCGGCAACCATGGGCATGACGAACTCCAAAGCGAAATCCATCAGACCCTGGGCGTACTCGCCCGGATTCGCCCACGCGAGCTCGGCGATAATGTCAAACGGCCCGCCCTGGGCGGTCATCAGTTCCTTCGGCTCGGCGTACAGCAGCGATCCCACGAGGGTCCTCTGTCCTTCGCCGGTCAGCTCCATCCTGCGGACGGACTCGATGTCTCCGTCCCTCAACCAACATGCCGTGTGCTGCATGGACAACGCTTCAATGCCGAGCCCAGCCATCATGCCCTCCATGATTCCGGCACAGTCCATCGGGATCTCTTCAGGGAGGGCGGATTTCACGCACTCGCCAAGGTTGCTCAGGTCGGCCTCATCACGATAGAAAGCCCCGGCAGTGTCGAAATCCGCAGGTGGGTTGAAGTGGTAACCATTGCCGGACCTTTGCCGCGCGACAGCCTCCTCAAGCTCATCAACATTTGCCCCGAAAAGGAGAAATATGTCGCTGGATGCGAACGCGTAGCAGGAGCCTTCCCGGTTGTAGAAGGTCCATGCTCCTGATTGCTCGGTCTCGAAGCCCATGTCTTCCGGATCGAGGCTTTCGATCAGGGAAAGCCGGTCCGCCAAATCCGGATAGGGCTTATAATCCTGGTAGTATCGGTACGGGCCCTGGGACAGGACACCGCTTATAAGGAAGGAGACCAGTTTGTAGGTGATGTACGGATCTTCTTCGGAGCAACTTCCTTCCTCCTCGCCGCATGGCCCGCCGCAGCACATGCGTGAGGAACTACTCGGGATGTATGCGACATCACCCAAAGATTCATCTTCAACCGAATCGAGGAACTGCATCGGTTGACCAGTGTACGGGTTGATCGGCATTTCATCCAGGTAGCCTTCCTCGATCAGGATATCCAGGGATGCAGGATAATTGTGAGGACTGATAGTTTCATCCGGATCGTCCGGGTCTTCCACGGTCCGGGAGTAGTAGCTTCGAAGCGCCTCCTGGATTTCATCGAGCGCCGAACGATAGTGCTTCTCTGCTATGTACGCGATGGTGTAGTTGGCCAGCACATTTTGATTACCGGATTGGGCCTCGAAAGCCATCAACGGCATGCCGCCATCGGTGTCCATCGAGATGGCGACGACGCCGGATAGATGCCCGAAGAACGTCAGAACATCCGGTTTGCCCTCCTTCTCCGCAAGGATATCCGAGAAAATCTGAAGGGCCTCCGTGAAGTGAGCCTTGTCGGCATCGCGCCAGTTCTCTCCTACTGATCTCGCGTAAGACAGGAACTCGTCTATGTCGAGCGCCGCTACCTGGGGCGCATCCGATGGGATGAAATCAAACACATCGGAGTCCTCATCGAGCGCCCATGCGGCGCTGGGTGCGAACAATGTCAGTGCGAGTATTCCTGTCAGGATGAACGTTGCTTTTTGCATTTCTCTCTCCTCACAATTCTCTTTCCTCACAATTCGGAACGGAAAGTATCCCTGCCAATATCTCAAGTGCTACGAAGGCAGGATAAGCGATAAGTTCCGATTAAGGGGTTTTGAGTATAGAGAGAGCGAGCGAAAGTGTCAATTTGACGATGGAACGGCGACCACCGGATCGCCGGCAGCGGGGGCATTCTGCCGACTCGGAACGGCGACCACCGGATCGCCGGCAGCGGGGGCATCCTGACCCCGATTTAATTACCGCGTTGGTGATGTTGTCTGAATCACACCCCCACTGCTGCTTTGGTTTTCGCCAGTGCCTGATCCAGATCGGCGATCAAATCCTCCACATCCTCGCATCCGACCGAGATCCGCACGAGGGCAATTGTCAGGCCTTGTTGTTCCATGAGTTCTTTCGGGACATGCGAGTGCGTCATGCTCGCAGGATGCTGGATGAGGGTGTCGATTGTGCCCAGGCTGACGGCGAGGGTGCAGACCTCGATATGCCTGAGTAGCTCCCTCCCTGCCTCGAATCCGCCCTTGTGCTCGAACGCGATCATCCCACTGAATCCCGACATCTGCTTTTTCGCGATCTCATGGCCGGGGAAGCTGGGAAGCCCGGGATAGGAGACTTTCGAAATATCGGGATGCCCCTCCAGGAACTTCGCGATAGCCATTCCGTTCGCGTTGTGTCGCTCCATTCGCATTGAGAGTGTTTTCAATCCCCGGAGGAAGAGATAGCTGTCGTGTGGGCTCATGCAGGGGCCGGTATCGGAACGGAATTTTCTGATAAGATCCATGTCCTCTCCGGCGCCCATCACGCAGCCGCCGATCACATCGCCATGACCGTTGAGATATTTCGTCGCCGAATGCAGAACGATATCGCACCCGAATTCGAGAGGTCGCTGGTTGTATGGGGTAGCAAACGTGTTGTCGACACACACCCTTACATCCTTCGAGTGGCAAATTTCAGCAAGCGCAGCGATATCGCTCACTCGATTCGTCGGATTCGCGGGTGTCTCAAGGAAACAGAATTTGGTGTTGGGCTGAATGGCGTTCCCGACCGCATTCATGTCGGATGTGTCGATAAAGGTCGAGTCGATTCCCCAGTCTTTGAAGAGGTCGCCGATAAGGTGAAGGACGGGACCGTAGGCCGTGTCGCCGCATACGATATGGTCTCCGGCTTTCGTGAATGCGAGGAGCGTGCCTTCGATGGCGGCCATTCCGCTTGAGAAAACCACGGCGCTCTCGGCGCCTTCCAGGTTGGCAAGCGTTCGCTCGAGCGCTTCAGTGGTGGGATTGCTAAGCCTTGTGTAGATGTGACCCTCTATCTCTCCCCTAAAAAGCGCCGCGCCTTGTTCCGGCGACGTGAACACGAAAGTCGAAGTCTGAAAAATCGGTTGAGCGTGAGCCAGTT
>CBDUXL010000316.1:0-3975 GCA_965371155.1 uncultured bacterium
CACCGGCGGTCAGGTTGTCGGAATCACAATAATGAGCTACAAGGACATCGGTCTCTCGGATGGCGTCGTTATCTATCCCAACTTCCCTCTGGAGTCGGGATTTGCCGAAGTCGTTCAGGCGCCCGTGCCACTCTCATATGTCACCGCGGGAGATTTCCGGATGGGGTCCGATCCGGCGACTGATCCGTACTACAATCCTGCCTGCGATTACAACGAGGAAACCCCACCCCACACGAATCGAACGGGCGACTACTACGTGAGCCGTCTCGAAGTTACAAATGCGCAGTTCGCGCAGTTTATGGCTGATGGCGGCTACGATACCTACTTTTACTGGGCGTCGGGTGGATGGAACTGGAAGAACAACAACGAGATCACGGCTCCCAGGTACTGGAACGACGGCGAGCATTACATCGGAGACGCGTACCCGGACTACCCGGTCGGCGGCGTGAGCTGGTATGAAGCTGCGGCGTTCTGCACGTATATGGACGGACGGCTTCCCCACGAGGCGGAGTGGGAGAAATCCGGTCGCTGCACCGATGGCAGGATCTACACCTACGGGAACATCTACGACAGCATGGTTTACGCGGCTTACTGGCCGGAACCGGTGGGGAGTTTCCCCGAATCGGATAGCCTCTATGGTGTAACAGATTTGTGCGGTAATATTTTCGAGTGGACCGCTGACGGCTGGGAGTGGGGCGTTTACGAACGATATAAGTCGGGCGCATTAGACCCGCCTTCCGGAACGAGTTACGCGCTCCAGCGCGGATACAGGTTCCTGGTCGTCGGCGATTGCGATTTGGATTACGCGACCAGGCTTTCCTATCGCGACACTTGGCCCAGGACTTACCGATGGTCAATAGTCGGTTTCCGTGTCGCCTTCGACCCACCCACGTAGGGGCGCACGGGCCTGTCAAAATAAAACACAACTAGGGAAAAATCCGGGTGGCACCCTCAAGCGGAATGACGGCTTTAGCCGGAACGGAGCTTGTGGGTGGTTTTCTGAAGACTGTAATCCCTTTATTCAAGACACCCACAAGCTCGAAGACTCGCTTGAGGGTGGCACCCATCGTCCGGATCTATCGATCGACTTTGCTGTGCCACCCACAGTTGTGCGGCCGGATAAAAGAATTCCCCTGTCAGTTTTTCCGTCCTTCCAACGTTCTCAGGTTGAGGCCGTAAACGCATGGGCTCAGCCTGACCATGGCTTTCGCACAAAAACCGGACCTTCCTCTGGATGAGGCTGTCATTCTCGGCAATACTCGCCTGCTTCAGGATAAACTCGCACTGATCCTGAATTCCAGGCAATCCAAGACTCCGGTCGGAAACGACCCATGGCTGAAAGGAACCCTCACCGCAACGAAGAGAATCGTGGAGCAAGGCCGCACGCTTCTTTCCTCTATCGGCATGAACACCTGGGAGCTTTCACTGTGGGCTGTCGGGGAGTGTGGCGGCAATGCGGTCATTATCTGCCCTTCCAGTAGCGATTCCCCGCCTGAGGAAAATGTCAAATCAATAGCTGATAACTTTCAACTCGATCCCGATCGCCACGCCTGGATTTTCATCCGACCGGCGGGTCAATCCAGAAGCGGCAAGGCGTGGTGGGAAGCGAGGGATTGGCTCGCTTTCGGACTCGCCGATCACCTGTACCCGGTCAGTATCCGCAAGAAAGGTCGCTGGGTGAAGTGGCTGGCCGAGGGAAGATCGAATCAGGCAATCGATGAGAGATTTATTAGCGGGCATGAAGAAAAACGTTCCCGGAGATCGAAACTGGTGGTTCCCGAAACCTGCTTCTCATGCGGCCACTGGCCGTACCTCACCCACTGGACCTGCCGATGTCACGGACCCTGGCCCGGGGAACGCGCATCCGACTTCTACCGCGAAATCGCGGCAAGCGCGTGTGAGTATCCGAGATCTGCAAAGAGGAGTCTCGCTCGGATTCTCGAAGAGGACAAGCTGAGGGGTTCCGGAAAGCGCATCCGAGGAGGTCGACCGGTTGTGTCATTCACCGAGCTTGCACCTTCCGATGCCCTTCCTCTCATGCGTTGGAGGAAAAGGTACGTACGTCCAACATTCGAACCGTATGGAATCGCCATCCACAAGCGCGCGGCAGACAAACTCGGGATTCGCAAGGTTGCCTATGTTCTCAACGGCGGGAAGGCATCGACAAACGAACCTGAATTCACTCAGGGCTATGGAACCGGCGATTGGCCTGCGGAAGCCGAGTGGCGCGCATCGGGCGATGTGGATCTCTCCTCGATTCCGCCGGATGACCTGCTGGTGCTGGTTCCGTCACTTCCGGATGCAGAATGGTTCCGCCGGATGTCTCAATTCCGGGTCCAGGCGCTCAGCGAATCCTTCCTCCCCGTTTGACCCGCATCCCGCTCAGTCTTACAATCGCTCTTCGTACCGAGGCAATCCTCCGTAACCTTGCAGGAGTGGTCTGATGTCTAACCCCGAGGTTCTGGGTTTCTTGTCGGAAGTTGAACTGGACGCCTCCACGCTAAATTCGCTCGATCGCGACATGGCGAACGCCGTGCCCGCGAAAGCGGACACGGTTTCCGGTTATGTGCTTGAAAAGTATGGTGTCGATTTGTCGGGTCGTTACGTATCGCTGGAAATTCCCCATCCCTTCGGAAAGGCCGCGGGGCAGCTATCTCTTCACGAAAGGCATGTTTCGGGTGATCGTGAAAGCGGTCTCGCTTTCACGGTTCTCAAGAGCGCTGTCGGAGTGACCGAGAGCGGTCAAGTCGGTATCGATGCCTGGCAGAAATCCGCCCCGAAAATGGTCGCGGAAAAACGCGAATCGCGTGACGGCCGTGATGGTTGGACCATCACGTGGAAAGGTCGCGGTTGGGCTAAGGGGTTCGATGCGTACGTTGAATTGTACGCGAATTCCCTCAATGAGAATCCGGGTTATCCTGTGATTCCATCTTTGATGGTCGATGTGACGAATCCCGACCGCGCAGTGGAGCAAGGCGAATACTGCATCGGAAAGCTTATTGATGTCCATGACAACGCCGGTTCGGACAGCGAATTTCTCATCGAAATCGACATCAGTCCGACCATGTTACTTCTCCCGGACTCGGGAGACGAGGAATCCGTCCGCGAGTGGGTAAGGAAGTCCGTGGTGGCGTTTCGTCACGGTCTGGCTGAGAGAGGCAAATCAATTGTGAAACTTCCCAACGCAGATCGTGGCCCCGAATTTCAAGCCGAGCTTGTAAAGACCGCATTGGATGAGGGAAAAGGCAGTGTCGGGGGTTTGATCGTCGGCAATCGGTTGTTCGATCCAAATGCAACATTCGAGGGGCAGACTGGAATAGCGTACGGGGGTTACGATCTCAGCAATGCGAACCTTGACACCCTTGACCGCATGATTGAGGATGGGATACGAACCTCTCTCATAGGCACCGGAAACATCTGCTCCGGAAGGATAATGGTCGAGTACGCCGTTCGAGGATGCGACTCAGGTCAGCTTCATACGTTCTTCCAGCTTCCCTCGAACGCCTATCGTGCCCCGAAGGGACACGGCGGAAAAATCTGGCGGGCTATGAGGGAGTTGCTGTTTCATCCTGATGATGGCCTTGTCGCGACGCTCTTCCAGCTTGAGACCTCCGGAAAGCTAGACCGAAAAGACGGTGTTTTGCGATTCCGCGATCTTCCGACCGTATACACACGAATCTGATAACCGCTGTCACGAACCGGGCTTGATTATTGGAGAAAAAACACTATGGCGCCTCAAAGATCTGACGATAGTGCTTTCAAGCGAACCAAGATTGTCTGCACGCTGGGTCCGTCGACAGACAACGAAGAAATCCTTCGCGGAATGATACTGGGCGGCATGAATGTCGCGAGGATAAACCTCTCGCACGACAAGATGGACAAACACCTGGAGCGGATGGACCTGGTTCGAAACACGGCATCAGCGCTCGGCGAGCATGTCGCCATTCTGGGGCCCAACGGTTCGGGTAAGTCGTC
>CBDUXL010000317.1:0-3964 GCA_965371155.1 uncultured bacterium
GGCTCGAACCTGGGGTGGGGAGGAGGACAGCTCTGCAAGTGACATCGCAGTTGCCACAGATGGCAGTGTCTATATCACAGGATATGTCCAAGGCACGGTCGACTTCGATCCCGGACCGGGAATCGAGGAAGTACTAGACGCGAAAGGATCCTACCTGAGCAAGTTTGACCCGCATGGGACCTTCCAATGGGTAGTGTCACCGAATTGGTGGATCAACGGTGTCGGAGTGGACACCGCGGGTTATGTCTACATCGTTGGCTACTTCAAGGATACCGTTGACCTCGATCCTGGTCCTGGAATCGATGAGCATACGTCAAACGGGTCCCGCGATGCTTACTTGAGCAAGTTTGATGCTGACGCAGGATTTCAATGGGCCAAGACATGGGGTGCTTCCTCAGACGACTACGCTACTTCCGTTAGCTTGGGGTCGGAGGGTAGCATTTATGTAATAGGTAAGATCCATAACAAGGTCGACTTCGATCCTGGACCAGGAGTTGATTACCAGGGCTTTTTGTACCTGGAGGGGGTGTTTGTGAGCAAGTTTGAATCAAGCGGTGAGTACAAGTGGGCACGCGCATGGGGGGAGAACTTCTGGGAGGCTGAGATCCACTGTGAAGACGTTGCAGTCGATTACCTTGATTGCGCCTATATCGTGGGTCACTATTCGAGCACGGTGGACTTCGACCCGGGACCTGGGGTTGATGAGCATACCCCTGTTGGCTATTGGGATATCTATCTCAGTAAGTTTGATGCAACTGGAGAATTCATGTGGGCCAATACTTGGGGTGGTGGAGGTCAATATGGATTCATGGACCGGGCGCATGGGGTTGCGGCAGGTGAGGGAGGAGTTGTATGTGTCACCGGGTGTTTCGGCGGTCCTACGGATTTCGATCCCGGACCGGAGATTGAGGAGCACACTCCGAATGGATATAATGATGCCTTCCTTAGTGTGTTTGATACGAATGCAGGTTTTCTGGGCGCCCTTACCTGGGGCGGGCAGGGCGCGGACGTGGGCTATCAAGTCGACATTGACGGCTCCGGATTTATGTACGTGTCAGGCTGCTTTTCTGACTTTGCCGACTTCGACCCGGGCTCCGGCACGGAATATCACAGTTCCTTAGGGTACGATGACGCGTTTCTAAGCAAGTTCAACTCATTCGGAGAGTTCCAGTGGACACGCACCTGGGGTGGAGAGAGTCGTGATGAAGGGCGTTCGGTAGCCTTGGACATACACGGCAATATATTCGTTACTGGCAGATTTGATGAAATCGTTGATTTCGATCCCGGAGCGGGCATAGATATTCATATAGAAGATGATGACCCCACATTTGTTTCATTGGGAGACTGTAATGTCTTCCTGACCAAATTCCCTCCCGACGGTAATTGGTGATTTACCAGTCTGATCCTTGTATCAGCTTCCTCATCTCCACCCCATCCAACTCCCGCACTTCCCCCGGGTGGAGGGTGCCCAATCGTATCGCCCCATGCGCGATCCTCACCAGCCTGAGCACCGAGTATCCCAGCACACCCAGCATTTCCCTTATCTCCCTCTTCTTCCCCTCAACCATCACAATCTCCAGCCAATACCCCGCTGTCGGATGCTCATCGTCCGAAGGCTGCGGACCCATCCGGATAACCTGCAGGGGTCTCGCCACATAATCCTTGCACTTCACACCGAGCCGCATTTTCTCGAGGTTGCGCTCGGGAGGCCAACGGTTCATCAGCACACGGTACACCTTCCGAACTTCATGCCGAGGGTGTGTCAGCCGCTGAAGCAAGTCACCATCGTTTGTGAGAATCAGAAGGCCCTCACTGTCTTGATCCAGCCGTCCCGCAGGTACAACACCCGGCGGAATGTTGCTCTGTTTCAGAAGCTTCCCCAGAGATTCACGCTTTTGGGGGTCATCAAGCGTCGTAACCACGCCTCTAGGCTTGTAGCACTTGTAATAAAGCTGCTTGGGCAGAGCCAGGGGCGCCCCGTCGAGTGTGACCGTATCCTTTCCCGGTTTTACTGTTGTTGCAAGCTCTCGACAGACCTCCCCGTTAACAGTCACCCTCCCCGCGAGAATGAACTGTTCAACCTCCCTCCGACTTCCCTCGCCTGCACGCGCGAGAAATCGGTTTAGCCGCATGGTTTCGGGATCTTTCGGGGGATTCACCGCCTGAAAACCTCCCGACCATCCGCCCAGACCGCAACAATGTCTTCAGCTCGCGTTCCCCAGAGAAGGGTCTGATACACGTCTCGATTTCGGCTGACTCCCGTCATGTCGGGTTCAATCACCATGATGTCCGCGCAGGAACCTGCCCGAAGATCACCCACCATGTTTTCCATCCCAAGCGCTTTTGCGGAATTGGTCGTGACCATCCGTAGTACTTCTTCGGCGGAGAAAACGTCCGTCTCGCCGGTCAATCCGCGCTGCATGAGCACTAACCGTCGCATCTCCTCGAAAAGGTCGAAGCTCTCTCCGCTGGTGAGGCTGTCCGTGGCAATGCAGATCGGTATGCCGTGGATTTTCCATGTATCCGCCCGCGCGATACCGCACCCGAGTTTGGCGTTGGATGTCGGGCAGGTGACCAACGTGCAACCCCGTGCCGCGATGGTCCCCAAGTCTGCATCGGAAAGGTGTATTCCGTGAATGAGAAGCGTCCGCGGCGTCAGAAGCTTGTGTTCATCAAGGTAGGACAGAGGAGTACGGTTCACATCCGGAGCAGGCAATTTCACCAAAGCTCTCACAGGCGCGTACGGACCGGTCCCATGCCGGAACAACTCAACCTCTTCATGAGTCTCGGCAACGTGAATCGAGATCGGCAGGCCAAGCTCTCGGGCCACCTGCGATGCCATTTCAGCCGTCGGCGGCGGAACGGAATACGGCGCATGCGGCGAGACTCCGATCCGCAGGCGATCCGTGGCTCCTTCTGCAAGTTCTTCAATCTCCCGGCGATGCTTTTCGATTTCGTGGGTTAGATTGAGGGTCCGAATGCCGAAAATCTCTAGGAACGCAACACCTTTCATCCCGGCTTCCGCCATCGCCTCGCGTCCCCACGGCGTATAATGGCACTCGGCGAGTGTCGTGATTCCATTTCGGAAGCACTGTTGAATGCCCAGCCGTGCACCGTCGCGGCACTCTTGTTCTCGCTGATCGATTCCAAGCGGAATTATGTGCCCTGTCAGCCAATCGAAGAATCCTTCATCGTCTGCAAGACCTCTGAAAAGCGTGTACGCCAGGTGCGTGTGGGCGTTGACGAATGCCGGCAGAAGGATGCCGTCGGGATGATCCTCGACTCGGATATCCGAAGGAAGTTCCGATCGGGGAATTACCCGCTCAATTTTGTCGTCGGAGACGATAACAGCGCCATTTTCAACCGGCGGAGCGTTCATGGGGACTATCGTGCCTGCAGTTATGGCGAATCTTTCAGCCATGAAGAATGTTCTGATAGAGGGTCAGTCGTTTCATTGGATGAAACCCGGCTCCCTCGATCGTTTTTCTCATCCCGTCCTCGTCCGTTCGGAAGCCGACACCGGTCGCCGCGACCACCTTCTCTTCCATCATAACACTGGAGAAATCGTCCGCGCCAAAATACAGCGCAACCGACCCGACCTTGAGTCCCTGTGTGACCCATGAAACCTGATGGTGCGAGATGTTGTCGAGGATAATCCTGGCTGCCGCCTGCAATCTGAGGTATTCAATTCCACCTACCGAGTTGACCTGGTTCTCCATTTCCGTGTGCGACGATTGAAATGTCCACGGAATGAATGCCGTGAACCCACCCGTCTCGTCCTGTAAGTCCCTCAACCTCAGAAGGTGCTCAAGACGCTCATCGATTGACTCGCCAAAGCCGATAACCATCGTCGCCGTCGTTTTCAAACCCATTTTGTGGCATGTCCGCATGACATCAAGCCACTCCTGTCCGGAACACTTCCCGGGAGCGATTTTCGTTCTTGTGGGCTCCGCAAGGATCTCCG
>CBDUXL010000318.1:0-3960 GCA_965371155.1 uncultured bacterium
TTTTCGATGCCGCCCGGTTCGCCGAAAACGCCTATTTCATAAAAATCCGGGAGAAGGGCTACAAGAGTAAATCCGTACCGGAAATCGTCAGGGAGATGTTCTCGTATGTCGACGGGGCGGTGATGAGCTCCAAGAAGGATGGGCTGGTGAATATCGGGGGGTTGACTGTCTGCCGCGATGAGGACCTCTATCGCAAGCTCGCGGCGATGGGGACGTTATTCGAAGGGTTCCCGACCTACGGAGGTCAGGCGGGGCGGGATATCGCCGCATTGGCGGTGGGCTTGAGGGAGGGGATGGATGAGGACTACCTTGCGTGGCGGATCGGTCAGACCGGATACCTGGGAGAGCGTCTTCGCGCGAACGGCATACCGGTCATATGGCCGCCGGGGGGGCACGCGATCTATGTTGATATTCCCAGAGCTTGCCCGCACATGCCGCTTTCGGTTTACCCGGGAATAGCTTTCCAGAACGCGGTCTATCTCGAAGGCGGCGTGCGAGTGTGCGAGATCGGCACGGTGCTCGCCGGCCGCGATCCCGACACCGGTGAAGACCGTCACCCACGATTTGAGCTTCTGCGCCTGGCGATTCCCCGAAGGGTCTACACCCGGACCCATATGGATTACGTGGTCGACACTGTGACCCGGGTATATGAGAACCGGGAGAAGCTGAAGGGCGTACGGTTTACATATGAACCCCCGATGTTGAGGCACTTCACCGCTGAGTACGAGGAGATCGCGTAGGGGCGCAAGTCTGCCGGACGGAAGCCAAGACCGGTAGTAATGAGATCTGCCGGGAGCGCTTACCTTCTCTGTTATCCCATCACTATACATGTGTAGATTCTCTTTGATGACCTTCAAAAGTCGCCCATTTATTGGTATCCTACTGTGACCGACAGAGGAGACCTGCGGCGAACAGCAGACCTCTCTTTCTCCTCAACTCGTGTTCTACCAGCAGAGCGATCGGTGGATCGCCCGGTTTCACTTACTCTACCCTTAGGTGCGTGGTGAAGGGCATTCATGGTGCATATCCCGGCGGGGGCAGGAGCGAGACATGAATCGCCGAGCTATCACCCATCACGACTTCCCACGACTTGCTTCACTGGTTCTACTTTGCGTTCTGATGGTTGCCGGATGTTCGAAAGACCCGACGGCGGTTACTCCTCAGAATGAGCCTGGTTCGGAGCCTTTGGCGAGTGCGGCCACTGATGATACAAGCCCATATCGAGTGCCCTGGGGCTTCTGGGACATTTCCCTTGACCGGACAGGGGAACTCGAGATCGTCCCGCTGCGCAACGTCCAGTATACGGTCAATGTTAATATGTATCTGCAACCCCCGTTCGGCGACATTGCCAACATGGACGCCAAGATCGTGAATGACGATTATCTTTTCACCACCGGCAGGGTGGTCATGGACGTGTATCTGACCCATCCTTTCCCCGCAAACCCGGAATTTTCCGGTTTTGACGTTCTGGGTGTGTTTATCCACAACGGCGGGAGAACCGCAAAACTTAACTCATCAGTGAAGTACGCCCGGACTGGTACCGATGCGATGCTCCTGAATGCCGATGGCTACACTCGATGGATGAACCCCGTTGAGTTCACGGAATCCGGGCTTGGGGGATACACAGAGGGCGCCCTGGGAAACAAGGGAAATGTCTGGACAGCTACGGCTAATCCATACAGGTACTTCTGCAATGGGCTTGGCACAACCGAGAGTGTAGCGGATCACTACGGCTCGAGCGCGTCGGTCAGCAATCGCGGAGTCTTCAGAGCAGGCTCGAAAAATACCCGCCGATACGTCCTCAAATTCCCGATGTCGGGAGGGTACCCGCAGATCAAGTTCCAGTATGCCGTCGTGGCATCCTGGATTGAGCCGAATCATAAGCCTCCGACCAGCATTCCGGAGGATTTTCCGGACATTGCAAATATGGTGGAGCCGTTCTTCGCGAGGATGGAAACAGACGGTAGCACGTGCTTTTTCAACAGTTCAACTGACAAAGGGGGCAGTCTGCTTCTGACCCTGGAGATTTTCGACCAGGGCGCAAGAACCGATCCGAGCAAGGTTGCGGGGCAAATATCTCAAATCATTGTCGAGAGCCCCGGCGATTTCATCCAGGGGTCAGGCAACACAATCACTTTCACTTCGAGTACCTGGACCACCTCGCCCGGAACTACCCAGATCAGCCAGAAGTTCACTCTCGACTGCGGCGTAGTAAATCCCCTTGGACCGGACCCGGATGACAACCCGATCCTTGTGGCCATCCAGTCCGACGTGGGCACCTATAACACCGGACTCGGGACACCGTTCCCCAGTGGGCCGTTGAGGATGTATCAGACTTTCAATGTCCCCATGACCGATTGGGACCCGGACGCGCCGGGGAACGTCGCCAACTTCGAGGCAACCGATGGTGAGGTTTCATTGAATACCCACAGGGTCGAGCTAACCTGGGATGAAGTCAGCGATGCCGATGAATACGAGATTCAGCGGCGTGAGTACGACCTGGATGAAGAGAGTTGGTCGTGGGAGCATTTGCAGACAGTTCTGTTTGGAACGACAAGTTATCTGGATAACGACGCACGCTACAGCGGAGTGAACAATCAGATAAGCTATCGAATAAGGGCGGCAAATGCGTTCGGCAGTTCCCCGGCCTGGTCTACAGATACGGGGTATCCGAAGATGCGTCGAGTTGGAATCTCCTTCTATTGCGCGGCGGATAACACTTCAGGCCAGAACGCGGTCGTGCCCTGGTCGAGGGCCACAGCCGATTTCAATGACTGCAACTCATTCTGGAACGACTACGGATATGATTTCGTGATGGAGAACTCCGGAGAGTTCTATTGGATGACGAACGTGACCTATCGTCACCTTACCGGAGGCGAACCTTCAGACATGCATGACCAGTTTGGGAAAGTCAGCCACCCGAATTCGGTAAATGTTTACTACGTGGAAACTTCCGAGGGTAGCTACACAAAGGCTTACAATGTGGCCATATGCCCCGGATCCCAGCACAACACCCAAAACACTTTGATCGTATTTTGCCAGAATGCCCGTATCGCCTGCCCGCCAAGTCAGGCGATCGATATTATCCTTGCCCATGAATGCGGCCACGCGCTAACCAGGTTCTGGGATGTGTACCTTATGGACCTGAATGGCAACGGCAGGATGGACGATGGAACGGACTGCAGCATCAATACATGGTGTAACGGTCCGCCGCCACTCACGCCGGTGATGTATTGCGATATCGACGCAACATATCCCGAAGAGCCGGGGTCGATAAACAAAATCCCGAAGAACCTTATGTGGTACTCCTACTGCGGATGCCCGGTTACACAGTACGACTTAACGGTCGGGCAATATATATACGGCAGCGAGCGCATCCGCGCCCATGAGGGCAGTTACCTGGAGCCGTGACAGTTTAAGAATATTGTATCCTTAGCAACCTGGAAAATGGTAGCCTTCGCACATGGTCGCGTCGTTCGTAGTCTACATCGATGAATCGGGAGACGACGGTTTTCGCTTTGGAAAGGGCAGCTCTGAATGGTTCGTGCTCTCAGCAGTCGTTACATTCAAGGGCCAGGATCTCAAGGTGGTTAAACTAGTAGACAGAGTGCGCAAAATGCTGGGTAAGCCGGTCAAGAAACCCCTACACTTTCGTGATCTGAAACACGCGCAACGCCTTCCATACACCGCGGAAATTGCTAAGGCTCATTTGCGCACGATCTCAGTCATAGTCCACAAGCCATCCCTTAAAGAACCAGAGAAATTCCAGGAGCGTTACCGCCTCTATTTCTACTCTGTAAGGCTCCTGCTCGAACGGGTCTCCTGGCTCTGCCGGGACAACAAGAGGCCGCGAGACATAGGGGACGGAAGCGCGGATATCGTTTTTTCCAATCGCTCGGGGATGTCATACAGCGAACTGAAGAAATACCTGAACCTTATGGAGGATCAAACTGCTATCTT
>CBDUXL010000319.1:0-3946 GCA_965371155.1 uncultured bacterium
AGTAGTTGTTTCCCACCATTTGACAATTGCCCTCAAATGCTCCGTCCAGGGGCGTTTTTCTTATCGTGGTTACACGTGTGGCCCAGGGGACCCTGGGTTCATGTTAACGATCGGCACGATGGCTCCGCTCTAGCCTTCGGGTGTGCTATCGGTTATTATGCGCCCATTAGATGTGTACTATCTTTCCAGCGGGAGAAGCACATGGAAATCAAGCTGAATCTTAGAAAAGAGTTTCACGATCACCAGGGGGCGGTACGAGAAATCCGCGTCCGCCCGGACGGGAAGTTGTTCCTGGCCCGATCGGACGACATGCTGGTCCTGTACGACCTGGATGAGGGCCGCAAGCTTCGCGGTTTCTACGACAGCGCGGGATATGACGGGGCGGCGTTCGGTCCCGAGGGAAACACCCTGCTTTACATGAGCGATGAAAAAATCCACTACTGGGATCTTGCGATCTGGCGAGAACGGATGGTATTACGGGGGGAGCTTTTCGAGTCCCGCGACACGGACGCCCACATCGGCATCGGTCTCTGGGCTGACGGCGGCGTGAGTGGGTCAATTGCCGTCCGCAGGCTGGATGCGGATGAGGGCGAGCCACCCGAATTCACCCTGGAAGGCCACACGAGCTATATCGAGTATGTCTGTTTCCACCCTTCAGGGAAGTTCCTCGCTTCCGGAGCGGCGGATAAGACTATCCGGTTCTGGAACCTGGAAGCTCAGTCGGAAGTGTCAAATATGCGGGTTCACGACGATTCCGTGACTGCGATCGGCTTCAGCCCGGATGGCAAGACAATGATCTCCGGAGACTACTCCGGGTGCCTGAAGGTCTGGGATCTGACCGTGGGCTGAAACCGGGAGCCAAGTCGTCATGGAGAAAATCAGGAAAATTCTCCCAGACCTCCTCAAGGGGCTTGCCGACAAGGACTTCCGCGGCGTGAACAGCCTGCTGGCCGACCTGCTTCCCGCGGATGCCCTGGAGCTGATTGAGGAACTCGACACTCTCGACAGAGTGGTCGTTTTTCGTTTGCTTCCCAAACGCACGGCAGCCGAGGTTTTCACCGATCTTCCCCCGGATGAGCAAGCGGAGCTGCTCGATCTTTTTTCCGAGAAGCAGGCGGCGGATCTGTTCGAGGAAATGGACCCGGACGACCGTGCGTTTGTTCTCGAGGAGTTCCCGGCTGGGATTGTGAAAGACCTTCTTCGGATTATCAGCCCTGAGGAGCGCCTCATGACCTCCACGCTCCTCGGCTACCCCGACAACTCCGCCGGAAGAATCATGACGCCGGAGTTCGTCGATCTCCGGGGACCTATGTCCGTCGAGCAGGCGATAGAGAGGATTCGAAACATCGGGCCGGACCGCGAGACAATCTACGTCTGCTACGTGATCGGACCATACCGCAAGCTCCTCGGCACCGTGAGCCTGAAGGAGATACTTCTGTCGCCGCCCGGAACGCGAATTGAGGAGATCATGACCCCCGAGCCGCTGACCGCCTTCACTCACGATGATCAGGAGGAAGTCGCAGGCACTGCCGGCCGATACGACCTCCTTGCAGTGCCTGTCGTGGATGGGGAGAATCGGCTGGTCGGGATCGTGACTATCGATGACCTGATCGACGTAATTGAGGAAGAGGCCAGCGAGGATGTTTACCGCATGGCCGGTATGGTGGAAATACCCACATCCTACCTGGACACGAGTCTCTTCACCCTCTTCCGCAAAAGGGCGATATGGCTTCTTCTTTTTATGGTCGCGCAGACAATCTCCGGCGGCATTCTGAAGCACTACGAGGACGCAATGGCACAGGTTCTCGCACTCATTTTCTTCATCCCGATGCTTGTCGGGTCCGCCGGCAACACGGGCACTCAATCGGCAACTCTGGTCATTCGAGGGCTTGCGACCGGAGCGATCGATGTCGGCGCAATCGGACGAGTATTCGCTCGCGAGAGCATAATGGGCATTATGCTGGGGATATTGCTCGGAGTGGTGGGAGGCGGGATCGCAGCGTTACTGGGCCAGAACGCGCTCCTGTTTGTCGTCGTGGCGATTTCGTTCATGTGTACGATCCTGACAGCCAATCTGGTAGGGGCTATCATGCCGCTCGTTTTCGAGAAGATGGGAATGGACCCGGCTCTCATGGCCGGGCCGGTCATTACGACGGTTGTTGATGTCGGAGGGTTGATCATTTATTTCCAGATTGCGCGAATCGTGTTTGGCCTCTGACATGGAGTTCGGGTGGGTTCTGTGGTGTGGTTTTTACTATGGCAATCCCTGCTCGACCGGTGGAACCAGCACCCCTGTCAGAATCAGGAGGATAAAGGGCAAAGCAACTATGATGATGTAGTAAATCGCTCCGGCGGTGAGCAGCAAGATGATTGCTCTCCGGATTTGATCGGTCCCGTAGCGAGTTCCCGCCAGGACTATCTCTCGTCGAGTGAACCACCCTCTAACGAGCATGCTGGTAATGAGGATTAGTGCGAGGACCTTCACGATGAAAAGCGTCGCTGTTCCTTTGTTCAGAAAAATACCCATGACAAGATTGGCCTCGATAGCAAGGAAGCCTGATTCCTTCAGGAACATGGTCTGGAAAGTGTCCACCAGGTTGAGAGCCCAAAGCACGGCAAGAAGCACAACAAAAGTGCCGATCGCGGGAGCGCGTTGCACGGGTTTGCTGGAGCGGGCATGTTGACCTGCATCAGCCATAGTTGGGTTTTAGTTTATTCATTGACGGGAATCCGGGTTCAGTCGTCCGGCAGAATTCCCGGGGTTAACGCTCGTGCTCGCCTGTACATGTGCCACTCATCCTCGACCAGCGCGCGCGCCATCCAGATGGCGGCTTTCGCCGACACCAGCCGCTGCTCAGGTTCCTCCCAGATCCCTTCGTAGGAGGTGAGATAACCGTTTGCGTTCTCCCTGTATAGCGGCCCGAGGTCCTCAAGCCAGCCCACCATAAAATCCACATCTCCCCGATATTCACCGAGTGTCGTCTCGTTCAGCATTACGATGGTTTCAAAAAGGAGGATCTGGACAATAGTGTGCTCGGTCGGCACGTTGCGTACCGCTTCTCGTCCGTAGTCGTAGGCCGTGTACAAACCATAATACGCGCCCGGGGGGATATGCTCGGGTGGAGGGAGCAGGAGAGGACTTTCGGTTCCCCATACGCCATCCAGCAGCACTTCTGCCAGGCTGAGCGCTTCCGGATCACCTGAAGCGCGTCCGTAGAGGAGTATCGCCCGGACCGCGGTGAGCTGTTCGAGCGTGTCGAATGTCTGGATGACGTTTCTTGTGCTCGATCCATGAGCGCTGATGGACGCCTGCTTGTAGAGCATCTTGAACCGCGGATCGTAAAGGAGTTCGCGAAGCCCCTCAAACAGCGAGCGTGCCTGGTCGATCCCGGCAGGATCGTCATTTCGGGACCCGTAATCCGCCAGCAGCGCAGCGTGCAGGAAATAGAACGGGCTTGCAGTGCGGGGCGATTCGAGCTGGTACCGAAGCGCCAGGTCTTTTGCTTTCGAGAGTGGCGTGTTGTAATCGTTCGGGCCGTCTCCGGCGGCGTATCGCTCCGCCCACTCGATGTACTGATGATCCCCTGTCAATTCCCACAACTCGACAAGGTCAAAATAGAGGCCGAGCGGCCACTCCATGATCGTGTGCCAGTCTTCTTCAAAGCTCTGCCGCACGCGATCGCGCGCGAATTCCAGGTCCTCGTCGAATACCGCCTTCGAGTGCATGCGACGGTACAACTCAAGGCTCAGGAGGTAGGCTGTGTTGTATTCCAAAGCAAGAAGTCGGACATCACCCAGAACCCGATCGCCTGTATCTGCGTCCCATGAAGTGACGAATCTGGACGAGTCGGTTTCGGGCGCTACACGATAGAAGTAGTGCAAGCTATTGAAGAGATTGTCCAGAAGGTTGTTATAGAGGCGGGTTGATTCCGGGTTGGGCGCATCG
>CBDUXL010000320.1:0-3923 GCA_965371155.1 uncultured bacterium
TCAACTCGAACGTTCCCGTCGGCGATAACACTGCTCAGTTGGTCCGCCGTCGCCGTGAAAACCAGGCTGTCTGCCGAAAGCGTGAACGACCCGGCTTCAATCGTCGTTCGTTCTCCCTCGGACGGCGTGCGGAACTCACCCTTGGCGGCGAAGATCTCAAGCGCAGGTGCGCGCAGCACGACTTCATCGATCGGTTCATCCCCAAACAACACACCTGATAGGCCGTATCGCACCTCGACCCCTCCCGATAGTATGCCGTGCTGAGCGCCGAGGTCGTAGTCTGCAGTTGCGGCGGTTGCTCGAAGATTCCCCTGGGTAAGTGTGCATCGCACGCTCAGGCTGATCTGCCTCGCCGTGACCGCGTATACCGCCTGACCTGCCGACGCGATAAGTTCTCTATCGCGAAACATAATCCCGCCGGTGAGGGTCAGACGTCGTCCCTGGGTTACATATGTCGCTGCGCCCGCGCCTGCCCGAGCGCCGTTGGATCCAACAAATCCCACTCCGCCCGTGAGCCTGATGCTCACGATTGCATCGGCCAAATCCTCGGCATCATCGTTTAGTGTTATCTCCGCGGATTCGGCGGTCAGCGTGTCCCCCCTGTACTGAATCTCAACCGGACCCTCCAGTGTGACCAGCACCCCGGTTCCGGTTTTCTCCAATGTGAGAGAACTCGCCGAAACGTGCGCATCATCCGCAGCCGCATGGGTCTCCACGTGAGAGAACAGCAACATGGCCGCGAAGAGAATCGCTGTGGCCACCAGCTTGGCTATTCGAAGCGTCTTTATCATTTCAAAAGAAAGCTCGTTCCACTGATTTCGCAATTCAGTCCAAAGAAATGAGCTATTGAATTCCCGACATCCGCGAATGTCTCTCTCAAGCCCAGGTCGCGTCCCCTCAGAAGTCCACCATGGAAAGCGAGCAGGGGAACATACTCGCGTGAGTGATCTGTAGACGGCGTGGTGGGATCGTTACCATGATCCGCGGTGATTATAACAAGGTCCGTCGGTTTCAGGGCGGCCAGAAAGCCGGGAAGCCATTCATCAACTTCCTCCAGACCGGCCTTGAAACCCTCTACGTCATTGCGATGCCCCCAGGTCTGGTCGAAATCGATCAGGTTGAAAAACATCAGACCAGACCAGTCCTCCAAAACGACCTCCATCGCGCGCTTCATTCCCTCACGGTTGCCCGCGTAGTGCTCGATTCTCGTAAATCCCCTCCCGACAAACAATGTATCGACCTTCCCAACCGATATGACCTCTTTCCCGGCATCTTTCAGGCAGTCAAGGACCGTTGAACCGGGAGGTTCAACGCCGAAATCCTTTCTGTCGTACGTCCGGACGAATTTCCCCGGCTCGCCAATGAAAGGCCTTGCGATGATTCTGCCTGCAGTCGGTCCGGGCGGCATGAGTATTTTTCTTGCTGCCTCGCACCATTCGTAGAGCGTCTCCAGTGGAGCCACATCCATATGGCAAGCGATCTGGAAGACACTGTCGGCCGATGTGTATACGATCGGTTTTCCCGTCTGGAGGTGCTCCTCACCGAGACGGGCGATAATCTCCGTGCCCGACGCGGGCACGTTTCCCAGTATTCCACGCCCGATTTCTTTCTCGAATTGATCGATAACTTCCGCAGGGAAACCATCCGGATAAACAGGGAAGGCAAATGGCGCGATCAGACCGGCAAGCTCCCAGTGACCAACAGTCGAGTCCTTCCCCGCCCCTTTCTCGGCCATTTTGCCGTGTGAAAAAAGCGGTCGCTCGATCGGAGGGACACCCTCGATGTCAGCAATGTTGCCGAGCCCGAGGGTTTGGAACGTCGGAAGCTCAAGTCCCCCGGTCGCGCGGGCTATGTTTCCAAGAGTGTTGCTGCCTTCGTCATTGTACTCGGCGGCATCAGGAAGCTCACCGATACCGACACCATCAAGAATGATCAGGTGCGCCCTCAGAATATCCTGTACAGGCTCGGTCATAGACGGCTCGATCATTCGAAATCCTTGCGGGCCTTCTCGATCTCGGACTCGACCATATCGCGTATTTCTTCAAGATGCACATCGCTGTCGGCTTCAAAACGGAGCACCAGCACTGCTTGGGTGTTACTTGCACGGACCAGTCCCCAGCCGCTGTCCGTTTCGATGCGAGCGCCGTCGATATCGACCAGTTGAATATCCCTGCGGTTGCGGAATGCCCTCTGAACACGACCGACAACCTTGAATTTGATTTCCTCGGCGCACTCAACCCGGATTTCCGGGGTGTTCTTGAGCACGGGGATGCTGCGGGCAAGCTCGCTTAAAGGCACACCCGCCTGGTGGACCAGCTCCGCAAGCCGCAGTGCAGCGTAGTTGGCGTCGTCGAACCCAAGCCACCGATCTTCGAAAAACAAGTGCCCGCTCATTTCGCCCGCAAGGACCGCATGGACCTCTTTCATGTGTGCCTTGATCAGGCTATGACCGGTCTTATACATGTCCGGAATTCCGCCTGCCTTGGTTATTTCGTCGTAGAGCACCTTCGAGCACTTAACCTCGCCGACAATTGTGGAGCCGGGGCGTCGTCTGAGAATATCCCGTGCGAACAGGACCATCAGTTGGTCTCCCCAAAGAACCTTGCCCAGGTCATCAACGGCGCCAAGACGATCTGAATCACCGTCGAACGCAACACCCAGCCAGGCTTTCTCATTGAAGACGGCGCTCTTGAGATCGGTCAGGTTTTCTTCGACCGTCGGGTCGGGATGATGGTTGGGGAAGGTACCGTCAGGCTCTTCGTAGAGCAGCGTGGCATCGATTTCAAGCTTCTCGAATGCAGGCCGGATAACCGGTCCGCTGGTGCCGTTACCGCAATCGGCAACGAGTTTCAAACCCGGCATTGGCTCGAAAGCGGACGTGAGCATCTCCAGGTAGCGCGGGATCATGTCAAGCTCGCTCTCAGCGCCCTTGCCTGAAGTGAAATCGCCCTGCTCCATGACATCCATTATGAGGCGAATCTGCTCGCCGTACAGCGCCGCTCCACCCATGACAATCTTGAAGCCGTTCACCTCGACCGGATTGTGACTTCCGGTCACCTGAACCGCGCCGTCGACATCGAGGATTCGTTCGGCGAAATAGGTGCAAGGAGTGGGAACCAGGCCGGTTCTGATTACATCAACTCCTGCCGAGCGGAGACCCAGAGATAGTGCATCGGCGAGCTGGATGCCACTCTCACGAGCATCGCGCCCTATAACCGCTCTGGGGTTGCCTATGGAGCGTCGCCCCCGAAGGATTGTGCCGAACGCGCGTCCGAGCAGCTCGGTGAAAGGCTCGGTTAGCTCTACTTCACTGTCGTAGCCTTCGAGAGCCACGCCGCGGATATCGTACTCCCTGAAAACGTGAGCCCGTATGCGAAATTGAGGCCTCGGTGGTGCCATCATTTGAGGATTGTAGCACAGCGACGAGGATTTCGGCAGGGCTTCATGGCTGGACAGATTGTCCTTTAATGGACTTTATTTCCCATCACCAGGTCAGCGGTTTCAACACCCAATGAGCCTTAAAGAGATCAAAACAGACCAAATCAAGGGCATTCGGAGCCTGTGAGCGGGAATATCGACTTGAGTAGACCTTGAATTGCCTTTAACCATGCCGATTGGAACGAAAAATGCAATAAATTCATCAACCTCAGCGGTGAGGAGGAAGTACGGAATGTCAATTGTGCTGCCAGTCGATTCCCCGGGACCTCGCAGAGCGCGCAAGAGCGCCCGTAAACCGGACGCTCGACGCCCGGCCATATTGGGAAGGCAGGGAATTTCTCTCTGGCGCCTGCTTTCCACCGACATCACACCCAACACCAGTAGCAAGCCAGGGACAGACTCGGGCAGGTTGAAGCTGGTTACATCGCGATGGGTCGACAAGCCGAAGGAGAGGGGAAAGGGCAACCGCTAATCACCGCTTGACG
>CBDUXL010000321.1:0-3909 GCA_965371155.1 uncultured bacterium
GGATTTCCAGGATTCGGGCGAGACGCTTGATGTCTTCGCAGACCTGACCCCGATCGGCGGCGGACAGCATGTGCTGTTGTTCGATGACGGTCTCCATGAGGACGGAGACGCCGACGATTCGGTTTTCGGTGTTGAATTCTCTCCGGATTGTCCCTCGGGAGACTACACGGTCACGCTCTACGCCCTCGATCCGTCCGACAACCGGATGGAGAACGATGTCGAGTACACGTTTACGGAACCGGGTGAGCCGTGGATCGAGGTCCTGGTTCCAAACGGTGGTGAAGTTTGGGAAGTCGGTACGGACCAGGAGGTCACTTGGGCTTCCGAAGGCATCACATCTCTTGTTTCGATTTTTTACTCAAAGGACAATTTCGTATCGGATTTTCATCTGGTCTCCACCGACGAACCCAACGATGGGAGCTACATGTGGGAGGGGATTCCAGACGACCCGTCGACCACGGCCCGAGTGCGGGTAATCACAGTCGATGATCCGGTCATTCTCGATGACTCCGACGAGGATTTCACGATTTTCAAACCGCCCTGGATCCAAGTTATAAGCCCTGACGGCGGGGAGGATTGGGAGATCGGAAGCAAGCACTCGATCATGTGGGATTCGGGCGATGTTTCGGGAACGGTGTTCATTGAATATTCAAAGGACGACTTTGTCGCCGACATAAACACGATCGTGCTGGACGAGCCCAACGATGGGGGCTACCTGTGGAACGGCATTCCCGACGATCCGTCAGAGACCGTCAAGATGCGCATCAGCTCCACCGATGATCCCGACGTGTGCGACGTTTCGGACGGGTATTTCACAATTTCCGGTAGTGGCGATCCCTGCCGGGATTGGGTCTGGCTGCGGGAAGGCACGCACTGCAATATCGACTGGCCCGTTGAGCATGTAATCAGAACGGAGGCCGAGTGGGAAGATTTCCTTGCAACCTATTGGCAGTGGCCGAACCCGCCGACGATAGACTTCGAAACCGAGATGGTGCTCGCGATTTTCATGGGCGACTTCAGTCATAGTGGATACTGGGCGGAGATCAACGACATCTGCCTGGATGACTCCGACGTGCTTCACGTAGACTACACCAGTTGGTATCCCGCTCCCGGCTGCCCGGTATTGTGGGTCTTCGTTCAGCCTTATCTGATCGTCAAGACGGAGACGTACGACGGGGAAGTGGTTTTCGACACGGTCTGGACCCCCGATCCCTGCTGATTTGCAGGGCTGCGGGTCCGCTTGCTGACGCACGCGGTTCGGACCCGATGAACCGAATCAGTTGGCAAAGACCTTGATGTTATCAATGAATCCGCAAACCCCGGGGACACCTCTTTTCGTCCCCGAAAAGCAGGTGTCCCCGCCAAGAAAAATCAAATCGTGGATGCACCCGCGTGTTGTCAACCATCGCCCTTACGTATGATATAATATACGGTGACTTAAGAGGTCCGATATTCAAGTCGGCACGGGACAGGCTCGGCTGGGAGGTTACATCATGCCACGTGGAGGAAGTATTATGAACTGCAGATCCATCCCCTCGATAGTAGCTCTTCTGCTGCTCTTCGCAATATCCTGCTCCGGATCTTCGGGCGGCCCTATTTCCGGTGAGCTTGACCAGGACATCAATCCACAGGCCGCCTCGAACCCCGAGTTAGCCACCGGACGCGCGATCCCAGGCGACCCCAGCGGCGCATATCTCTGGGGCATCTGGGACATTCTCATTGACCCCGAGAATGACACAATCGAAGCGGTTCCCCTGAGAGGAGCCGCTTTGGCCTGCAATGTGACCAGCTTTGTCGACGGTCCGCCCACCAACCTGATCCTGAACATCGGGACTATTGACCACCAGCCTGATTACATGGACATCCCGATCAACATTGCCATCAAACACCCGTTCCCCCTGGCGAAAAAAACCGTCGGGTTCGATGTGATAGGCGTTTTTCTGGGTAATGGATCAGACACCTTTCCCGGGACAGGTGGCTTCGCGTTGGCCGGACAGAACGACCAGCGGTTGCTCAATCCCGACGGCTATACGCGGTGGTTTAACGCACCTGAATTCTCCAGCGCGGGCGATCCCCTCATGGGCTACACACCGGGCATGCTCGGAAGCCCCGGTTTCACCCCAACGGCGGTGCTAAACGGCTATAAGTACTATGCCGACGAAATGGGGATACCGGATGATCCATTTGAGTTCCTCTCGAACAATGCCGAGCTGCGCGGATCGTTCAAACCGGGCAGTTTGAACTTCCGGTATTTCAGTCTCAGGTTCCCCAACAGCGCCGGACTGAATTTTCAATACGCGATAATCGCGCATTGGAAAGGGCCGGGCGTCGAGGATCCCGACCTCGACGATTTCCCGCCCGAGGCCAATTCCGACGAAGCCCTGGTGATAGGTGTCGAAGATTCGAGTACGCTTTTCTACGAGGACGGGAAGTTCGGCGGGAAGGTCATCCTGGACTTGAGCCCGTTGGACTGGTCGGCGGAGTGCAATATCGGCAGCGTCATGGAAGAGTACGAGATCAGGTGCTATTCCGATGCCTGGAGCGGCGAGTACGCGGTTGACATGACCGCGATCGACCAGGGAGACAATTTCGCGACCTTCCATGTGGAGATCCCTGTGGTAACCCTCACCTCGACCGATCCTCTGCCGTTGTGGATCGAAATAACCTACCCCGAGCTCGATTATACGAATCCCTTGGGAATTCAGAATGATGCCGACGGCGCTTTGGCCGGCTATTTCCTGATTGATATTCCGGTGGCCGATAAAGAGCCGTCCTGGATTGAGGTCCTTGTCCCGAACGGGGGCGAGGAATGGATGGCTGAAACGACCGAGGAGATCACCTGGGACTCCTACAACGTCTTCGGCACGGTTTCCATCGAGTACTCGAAAGACAATTTTGTATCGGATGTCAATTTCATCGCTCTGGATGAAGAGAACGACGGCTCCTTCATGTGGGAGGACATCCCGCTCGACCTCTCGACAACCGTTCGGGTGCGAATCAGCTCAACCGACGATCCCTTCATATACGACATCTCGGATGCCGACTTCGCACTTCAGGGTCCCTGGATCGAGGTTCAGACACCCAACGGAGGAGAGGAATACATACCCGGAAGCTCCGAGGAAATCACCTGGACTTCGGAATACATCCCCAGCACTGTATTCATCGAGTATTCCCTCGACAATTTCCAATCGAATATCAATCCGATTGCTTCCGATGAGAGTAACGACGGCAGCTATACGTGGGAAGACATCCCATTCGAGCCATCGCACACGGTTCGGGTGCGAGTCAGCTCAACCGATATTCCGGAGATTTTCGATATTTCAGATGCGGACTTCACGATTCAGCAGCCCTCGATCGAGGTCCTGTCCCCCAACGGAGGCGAGGAATGGGATCCGGGAACCGACGGGGAGATCAAATGGGATTCGCAGTACCACGTGAGCACCGTGTTTGTCGAGTTTTCGAGGGACAACTTCGTTTCCGACATCAACCTTCTCGCTTCGGATGAGGACGACGACGGCAGCTTCATCTGGGACCCGATCCCCTGCATTGCTTCCAATACACTCCGGGTAAGGGTCACATCATCCAAGTATCCCAGCGTAAATGACGCATCCGATGAGGATTTCAGCATCGCTCGTTTCGGCTGGAGCGAGACCGGGGGAGACATTTTTGCGGATGAGGGGCATGCGGTATCGGTTGATACGGATTGTACGGCCTACGTTTGTGGAGGCATCGGAGTCGCATCCGACAATCAGGACGCTTTTCTGGCTATGTATGACCCGTGCGGCGAGTGGCAGTGGGACCAGGTCTGGGGCGGAACAGGTTTCGACAGCGCAAATGGTGTCGCCGTCGATGACTCCGGAAATGTGTATGTCACGGGCTTTTTCGAGGGTACCGTGGATTTCGACCCCG
>CBDUXL010000322.1:0-3907 GCA_965371155.1 uncultured bacterium
CAGTAATTTTTTCGTCTTCAGCCACATTCGGCGAGGGCGAGCCGAACTAGTCTGTCCTGACTTCGACTTCCTACGGAGAGTCAGATATTTTCATCGCGCGGTACAACCCGGGTGGAACGCTTGCTTGGGCAAAGCGCGCTGGAGGCTCAGATTCGGATGTTGCATGCTCAATTACAACTCTATCTGATAATTCGACAGTCATGACCGGATTGTTCTCTAAATCAGCCGCATTCGGTGAGGGCGAACCTAACGAGATTATCCTGTCTTCCTATAGAGATTCCGATATTTTCATCGCGCGGTACAGCGAATAACCCAGGAGCCAATCAGAGAAGAAGCGAGATTCAGCGCTACATTCTTATATCCATCTTGAACCCATCCAATTGATTCAAATCCGGGCAGGGGCGATGTCTTGTGTCTGCGCGTCGGGTTTCGGCTGACTAATTGCCAGGGCAGGGGCGGTGCCCGGCCCCTATTATCCCTGGGTTGCTATCGTCATTCTGTCGAACAATATCGGCGGAGCCAGCAGGCCGACATACTTCCGTTCCGAGCCGATCTCGATGATCTGATCCTTCAGCATCTTGAAGACATTGCCCGCGAGCATACCGTCCTTGAAACGCCCGACAATTTTGCCGTTATTCACAACGAAACCGAGGCTGATGTTTACCGAGTAATTCCCCGAGAACGCGCTGGCCTGGTGAGCGCCCATGATACTGTCGATTACGACACCCTTCTCGATCCCGGCGATCATCTCATCGAGAGTCTTCTCGCCCGGCGCAACTGAAAGCGTCGTGAAACCCGCGCGTGGAGCGGCGGTCAATCCCCCCTTCAGGCCGTTTCCGGTGGATTGAACGCCCATCTTGATCGCGGTATGGAGGTCGTGCACGAAACCTTTGAGCACGCCCCCTTCGACCAGGGTCGTTCGCTGCGATGTGACGCCCTCATCATCAATCGGCTGGCTCCCGACCATCTCCGGATGAAGACCGTCATCGCTCAAGTGCACCCGCTCATCGAAAATCTGCTTTCCGACCTTGTCCTTGAACGGCGACATGTCCTTCAGGACAGCTCTTGCATTAAGCGCGTTCTTCAGGACCCCGAAAATCTCCATGGCGTTCGGCGTAAGAATGCAGGGATACTCGCCGGCGGGGAGCGTCACTATTGTGGAGGCATCCTTTAGTTTCCTGACCATATCGGTCGCGAACTCATCCGGCTGCCCATCGAAGTGGTTGGCCTCGCCGAACTCGAACACATTGAGAACATCACCTTCACGGGCGACCGATCCCCACAGGAAGCCGCCGAAAATGGTTTTCCTGAACTCGGAACGCGCGCCGTGGCTGTTGGCAACTGTAGCTCGGACGATTACCCGATCGAGCTTGCCCTCATAGATGGCCTCGCTGTGGCCATCTTTCGCCCTGGAGACCATGCTGTTTCCGGCTTCAATCAGATGTTCGGCACCGATGTCGGCGGTTGGCTCGTGGAAGAAATCGGCATCGACAGGCTCATAGGAAGCGGGTAGCTCTCCGGCGAATTCGAAACCGATCGGCCCAAGCTCGCAGGCGGTCTTCGCAATGAAGTCGGGGTCGTCGACCTTGTTGGTCGCGAAGAACCCAAGTTTCCCGTCGATGAGAACCCTCAGAGCAATGCCACTGGCCTCCTTGGTTTCAGCCAGTTTGAGCTTGTCGGATGTCCAGACACAGCCGATTGTCTCACTCTTGAGGTGGAAAACCTCCGCCGCATCGGCCTTCCTCAGGGTTTTGTCGAGAATGGTTTCGATAATTGTCATCACGACTCACCTCCCACTACGCAGTCCTGAATCCTGATATGCGGGCCGCCTGTTCCGACCGGGGCGACCTGCTCGCCTTTGCCGCAGTAACCTACCGATTCCCATTTTCTGTCGTCGGCGATCATGTCGATATTCTCGAGAGTCTTGAATAGATTCCCCGAGATGCTCACGTTCCTGAGCCTTTGTCCGACCTTCCCGTCCACGATCTCGAAAGCCTCGCCGGCTCCGAAAGTGAACTGCTCGAAGGATGTCTGGCCGCCGTGAGGCTTGGGGGCATAGATGCCGTACTTTATGTCTGCGATCATCTCATCAAAAGAATGCGGACCGGGCTCGATCGATGTATTGGTCATGCGAACAATCGGCGGGAAACGGTAGCTCTGCGAACGCGCGTTTCCGGTGGGTTTCTCGCCCATAGCCCGAGCGGTCTCGCGCGAGTGCAACCGTCCGGTCAGGACACCGTCCTTGACCAGATACGTAAGACTGGTCGGCGTTCCCTCATCATCGTACTTCATCGACCCGCCCCCGTCGGGAACCGTCCCGCCGTCGATGACGTTGAGAAAATCGCGACCAATTTTCCGTCCCATTTTGAGAATCTCCTGCCAGTCGGGATTCTCGTACACAAAATCCGCTTCGCTCAGGTGCCCGAAAGCCTCGTGGATGAAAGTGCCGGTCATGTGCGGACCAGCAATCACAGGATAGACACCGGCCTTGACTTTCGGCGACCGGGCTATCTCCAGCGCTTTCCGGGCGACCTCCCCGGCAAGCTCCTCTTTGCCGGTAATCGCATCGTAGTCTGTAAGCGTGTTCGCAAAATCGCGCGCATCCTGAGGCATTCCGTCCTCATCCACTGCGAGACCGGTCAGGATCAGCGTGGCGCGCATTTTCTCCTGCTCGATAAAACTGCCGGACTTGTTGGCGAAAGCGCGCCTGTGATGGAAATGCACGTAGGATGAGGATGTCGAAATGATGCCTTCGGTCGTGAGAATGATGTCGTCGTAGTTTTTGACTGTCTCGAGGGTTTCCCCGACCGGGACCCCTCTGGGATCCCGCTTCAAAAGAAGCGGGACGATCTCGATATGCGGTTCCTGCTCGCAGAGCCTGACATTGCCCGGGCCGACTGCTCGGGCCATTGACATGGCGTCGCGGACTCGCACGGAAAGATTGTCCAGCGAGTTGAAGCTGACAAATCCCCAGCTTCCGCCTACCAGCGCTCGAACGGACCCGCCCGCCGAAATTCCTCTGTCGAGTTTTTCGAGTGATTCTTTCTGAAACGAAATGTTTGTGCTTTCGATTTCCTCGATCCGTATCTCCACTTCGTCCGCCTCGGCTCCCGCCGAAAGCGCTTCATTGAGCCGATCGCGGATGTCCGGAAGGAGAGCAACCTCGTTTGCCATTTCGTCACCTCCGAGAAAAATCCCGTCAAACGGGACTGTGTAATCATCGAACAAGGTACTCTTACCTCATTTAGTTGAAATTGTCAACCATTACCGTGGAATCTTTCAACTTTTTGCATATCCTGCCGCTCGACCATATAATTGACGAACTGAAGTAAGGAGGTCAGAGGTTCTATGCCCAAAAGCAGAAAATCATCGGCTCGTGCCACATTGAGATCACAGAGTCGCAGACTCAGGGACACGATGATCTGGGTTGTGAGAGGTTTCTCGCTCGAGGACCCGAGGAAGAGCTACCCGGGATTCTACCTGTCGCCGCAGCAGGCATATGTGTTGTCGGTGGTCAAGGAAGTCGGGAGCACGAGTCCCGGGGATGTTGCGAAACGTCTCAGGCTCGAAAAAAGCCATTTGACTAAGATCGTGAACTCCCTGCTTGCGCTAGGCGCATTGGAGAAAAGCCGCGATACGGAGGACCGTCGGCGGATTGTTCTTGTGCTGACCGAGAAGGGGAAGAAGATGTATAGGGAGCTTGACAAGGTTAGTATTGATTCTTATATGATGCTAATGGAGCACATCCCCGCCAAGGAGCGCGAGGCGGTGATTCACGCTACCAACGTTATGTTGCAGGCGCTGAGAAAGATGAGAAGCAAGAAGGGGGCCTAAAGGGGGAGGCGGCAGGGACGGGGCTGTTGAAAAAGTCTCCATGCAAAGCAGAGTCGATCGCGGGACTTGCACG
>CBDUXL010000323.1:0-3897 GCA_965371155.1 uncultured bacterium
CGAGAAGATCGGTGCCGGGGGGATGGGTGAGGTCTATCTGGCCGAGGATACGAAACTCCACCGTAAGGTTGCCCTGAAGTTTCTCCCCGATCACCTCGTCTCCGATGAAGATGCCAAGGCCCGGTTCACCCGGGAGGCTGAGGCAACCGCGAGACTAAATCATCCCAATATTATCACCATCTACGAGGTGTCCGAGTATCAAAGACGCCCATTTTTTGCGATGGAATATGTCGAGGGGCAATCGCTCAGGGATGTGATCAAAGAAGGCAAGCTCAGCACGAGCGAGGCCATTGGTCTGACTATGCAAGTCTGCGAGGGTTTGCAGGAAGCGCACGAGGCAGGAGTGATTCATCGCGATGTCAAACCCGGCAATATCATTTTAGACAGCAAAGGCCGGCCGCGGCTGCTCGATTTTGGCCTGGCGATGATCTCCAGTGAAGAGAAACTGACAAAAACCGGTTCCACGCTGGGCACAGTCGGCTATATGTCGCCGGAGCAGGTGCAAGGCCAAGAAGTTGATTGCCGGTCGGACCTGTTTTCTTTGGGTGTCGTTCTGTACGAACTTCTCACTGGGCGGACGCCATTCGCCCGAGACAACGACGTGGCTACGGGCCAGGCGATAATCGGCGCTGCTCCGGAGCCAATGGCGAAGTACCGGTCAAACACACAGGAGGATCTGCAACGGATTGTGACCAAGCTTCTGGAAAAGGATCGCAACTTACGTTACCAGACGGCGGCGGGCATTATCAGCGATCTTAAACGTCTAAGAATTACCCCATCCACTGATATCTCGATCTCTATAGGAAAGGCCGACAGCCGCAAGATGCTGGTAGTGCTTCCTTTTGAAAACCTGGGGCCCCAAGAGGAAGAGTATTTTGCCGATGGCATGACGGATGAGATAATTAGCCGGTTGTCATCTGTTCGTGACCTCGGCGTAATCTCGCGCACAAGCGCGATGAAGTATAAGCACACTACCAAGTCGATTAAAGAAGTCGGCTCCGATCTGGGTGTTGACTATGTTCTGGAAGGCAGCGTCCGTTGGAACCGCAGAGGCCAGACTGGCGATCGCGTGCGTAGTACTCCGCAGCTTATCCGCGTGTCGGACGATACTCACCTGTGGTCAGATCGCTATGACCGAACCCTTGACGACATCTTCGAAGTCCAGTCGCAAATTGCGGAACAAGTAGTAGGGCAATTGAACATCCAGCTACTCGGCTCCGAGCGTCGCGCACTTAATGTCAAGCCTACGGACAATCTTGATGCTTACCAGTCCTATCTTCGTGGCCTGGACTATGCCGGTCGCCCTGACTACGCTGAGGAAGATTTCCGTCTGGCCGTACAGATGTTTGAGCGTGCCGTGAGGCTCGACCCAACGTTTGCCCTGGCCTACGCTGATCTCTCACGGGCACATTCATTACTGTATTTTCATGGCCATGACCGCAGCCCTGAACGTGTGTCGAGCGCGAAGGTTGCTATGGACCGTGCAAATGAACTACAACCCGAACTCCCTGAGGTACGGTTGGCACTCGGCTATTTTCATTATTACTGCCTCCAGGACTTCGAACGAGCCTTCGAAGAATTAGCTGTGGTCAAGAGGGCTTTGCCGAACGATTCCAGAGTACTTGCGGTCACCGGTGCGATAGTAAAGCGGCAGGGCCGAATTGACGATGCGTTGGACTATTATAAAAGAGCATTCGAACTGAGTCCACGTGATGCTTCATTGCCCCATGAGATCGGTTGTGCTTACATGACACTGCGGAGGTACGCCGAGGCAATCCGCTACTATGACCTTTCAATCTCCCTGGCGAGCAACCAAGTGTTGGTTTATGTGTGCAAAGCGTGGAACTACTGGCTGTGGCAGGGTGATGTGCAGAAAGGTCGTGAGACCCTGACTCAGGTGCCGGGAGGGGTCGAGCGCGAGTTGTTTGAGTTGTATCGTGCTCACCTGTATGCTGGAGACTATGATGGGGCATTGAAGACGCTTGCCGAAGCACCCACCGTATTGGAAGGAGGCCAGTGGTGCTTTATACCCAAGGCTCAATTTGAAGCCTTTGCATATCAACTTCTGGAGGACCCGGAGCGGGCACGAGCCTGTTATCTATCAGCTCTTACGTTTCTAGAAAAGGAAGTCGAGAAACGCCCCAACGACGACCGCGTTCGCGCATCCCTCGGCATCGTTTATGCTGGCCTCGGACGGGCAGAAGATGCTGTGCGCGAGGCAGAGCTCGCCGTGCAGCTGGTCCCGGTTTCGAAAAATGCCGTTGTAGGTCCTTTCCGTGTGGAAGACCTGGCGTTCGCTTATTCGCTTCTGGGTGAGTGTGACGCCGCCATTGACCAGCTCGAATACCTGCTTTCTATCCCTTCATGGCTCTCTGGTCCGTTGCTCCAGATCGACCCGAAATGGGATCCCCTCCGCGACCACCCGCGGTTTCAGGCGCTGCTCGAAAAGTATGAGAAGGAACATGGAACCTAAAGACGACAAGACACAAACTATAACCGCCGAATCCCGATCGACAAATCGACATGGTGGGAGATGAGATGAAAAAGCGTATGCTGGTTTTAAGCATCCTTTTTTTTGTGCCGTCGATTCTTCATGCGCAGGCACAGGAGAAGCTGACGCTGTCTGACATCTTCGAATCGCAGAAATTTGCTGGTGATTCGTTGTGGCAGCCCCAGTGGATTCCCGAAGCGCAATCGTTTACGTTTCTTAAGTTTAACGACGTCGACAGCGTTATCTCGATGTACAAACATGATGTGATGACCGGCGAGGAATCGGTGTTCATTGATGGCCACACCTTGTTTGTACCGCAAACCGATTCACTGCTGGGAATCAGCGGCTACCAATGGTCCGAGGATGGTTCGAAAATCCTGCTGAGTACGAGCAAAGTGAAAGTCTGGCGCAGATCGCTGAAGTGTGCGGTGTATGTGTATGATGTCAGCGAGGGGACGGTCTCCCCCGTTTTCGAGGGAGAAGAGCGGATTTCCAATGCCAGAGTGTCTCCCGACGGCACCATGGCGGGATACGTGTATAAAAACAACATCTACGCCCGGGATTTAACCAACGGTGAAACCAGGCAATGGACGGATGACGGCTCGGAAGTAATCATTAACGGGAAGTTTGACTGGGTGTATGAAGAGGAATTCGGCATCACCCAGGGCTGGCAATGGTCGCCGGATAGCCGGAAAATCGCTTTTTGGCGCATGGACCAATCTCCCGAGCCGGAATTTTCCTGGATCGATTACAATCCATTACACCAGAAACTGACCACGATTCGCTATCCCAAAGCCGGAGAAAATAACGCGCTGGTGCAAATCGGCGTGATCGATCTGGAGACCGGGGAAACGATATGGATGGATATCGGAGGTGAAACCGATATCTACGTTCCTCGCATGAAATGGACGGAACATCCGGATTTCCTGAGCATCCAGCGGCTGAACCGTTCGCAGAACCGGCTGGAATTGCTCCTGGCGGATGTGCGGACGGGAAAAACCGAAACTATCTTGACTGAAACGGACTCCTGTTGGGTCGATGTTTATGACAATTTGTTTTTTCTGGAGGACCAAAAGCGGTTCATCTGGACCTCACCGCGAGATGGATATAACCACATCTATTTGTACCGGCTTGATGGCAGCATAATCGGGCAATTGACCGACGGCTCGTGGGAAGTCTATCGGGTATACGGGGTGGGTGAGGAGGAAGGGACAGTTTACTATAGTTCCAATCAGGAGGGCATTACCGAATGCCATATATACAGTGTGAAACTGGACGGTACGGGCCGGAAACGACTGACCGGTGACGCGGGCTGGCACCGAGTGAGGTTCTCCGATGACTTTCATTATTTCATTGATGTCTGGTCAAATATCCGGACGCCGCGCCAATGGACCCTGCATACCGCT
>CBDUXL010000324.1:0-3894 GCA_965371155.1 uncultured bacterium
ATCAAACATCGCGATCCCGCGCACATCGAAACCTGTGAAGTTGAGTTGGCTGAATGGATGCGTGATCTTGATATCTGCAAGCAGCGTGCCACTGCCGGACGGTGTGAGGCCAACCAGCTCGAAGCAGTTCTTGCACGGCCACTGTTCCAGCCATCCGAGCACGTTCCAGTGATCGGCCACCTGTCGGACCGGTATTATTTCGAAGTCCAATTCCTCCGGATTGGTCGCGTCAATGTAGACCAGGTTATATGACCACAAGTAATGGTTGCCGGCATGGGACGGCGTAGCCTGGGTAGTCAGGGCGGGTTCGGATGCGGAATCAGGCTCGTCCTGCAACGGCGGAATTGAAGGGCTGCCGGTTCCTGAACAGCCGGATGTCATCACCGCCAACAAGATTACTAGTATACCAACTCGATATTCATGCTTCATGGTGTTACCTCATCTGTGCTGATGCCGGCACCGAATAGTCTAGCACATTCTTGGCGCCTCGATGCGCATAGGTCAATCTTACCGCCGGCAGTATCGACGTCGGCGTGATCGGATCGCGCCCCTCCTGCTTGTAGATTTCGGAATTCCCGTCGCGGTTCGATCAGAATGCAAGCCACACCCCTGCCGGCAGAATGGACAATCTGTCCACATCCCGGCAGAAATGGCATCAACAGCCCAATACGGTCGTTCCGACCCGAAGATTTTGCGTAAAGGGCTCGGAAAGGCCGGATTTTCAGCCTCATATAGAGGGTCTGCCGAGTGTCCCATGAAAAGCGACTTACCGGCATCCGGCTTCTGATGCGGGTTTAAGGCGCATTGGCACCAATTCATCGCCTTGAACCCGCCCTCCTGGATGGCCCGAAATGTGCCTATTTACTCCCGAACGGCGCATTTCTGTAACCTTAAAAGAAGGGGGTTTGATAGTTTGCTTTTCTGACCACTGGAGGTGAGTCCAAATGGCGAGAGCACTCAAGCTCAAGCTGGATGAACTGGTCTTCACCTTCGATCTCGACATGGAAGAGTTTGGTCCGGAAGTGGTCGATGTAACCGGGCCGCACCTTTCCGAAGAGGGCATACGATCTCGCGAGTTATCCTCCGATCGAATCGATTTCCTCGAAGCTCAGGTGAATCGGGCGATCAAAGGTAGTGACAACGACGATTAAGATGCTCACCTAATGTGAATCCAAGTGAACTCACAGCCCCCCCTGCTCTCGGCGGTGGGGGTTTTTTTTCTACTCATGTTCATCACGTGTCTCCATCCTCGGCTCACCGCCCTGCATTAAGACAGCAAACCTCTTTGACGTCCAACCCTATAGGCTGTAGAATTTGGATTCAGAGTCCTTTTTAGCTGGGAGGTTCTTCATGGCCAAATATTTTCTTTGGTTTACCGCTGTATTTCTCTCCCTCGCGGCCGTCCTGCTCATGCTGGGGTGTTCCGGTGGCGGCAACCCGACCACTCCCGGTCTGACTGCTCCTGTTACCCAACATCGCCAGGCCGGCTTCGCACCAATGCTCTGGGGTATGTGGGATTGTAACCTGGACCCGATCTCCGGGGATATCTCCCTCATACCGCTCAGAGGCTGCCGGTTCACTGTCGATGTGGTCAACTTCCTGCAGCCTCCCAAGGGAGATCCGACGAACCTGGGAATCATTGTTACAGACGTCACAGATTGGCTCACCGAGGGGTTAATCACGGTTGATGTGGTCCTGACACACCCCTTCCCCGGATTGGACCAGTACACAGGCCATGATGTCAAGGGCGTTTTTATTTCTCCCGGTAACTTTACCGGCAAAACCGATACCGATGTGGTCTTCACCGACGGGATCGATACCCCCATTCTCCTTAACGCCGATGGATATACCCGATGGCATAATCCCGTTGAATTCCCCGACGATGGCACGTTCTTCACTTACACTCCCGGCGCCTTGGGCACCCCAGGTGACTTCAACGCGACTATCAACGCCTACAAGTACTTCGCAAATGGTATTGATGTCGATCAGGAGGTGGCCCACTACTTCACGGATCACATCAATGTCGACAACCGGGGCCAGTTCAGACCGGGTACCACGGTCCGTAGGGAATACAAATTGAATTTCCCGCTAGTCGGCGGCACGCCCGATCTGGTCTTCCAATACGCCGTGATAGCGAACTGGGTCGAGCCGACCGAACTCATCCCAGGCGACATTCCCGGCAGTTTCCCTCCTGAAGCCAACGCCTACGAGCCCGTTCACTTGATTGTCGCGGACAACTCCACGTTGTACTGGAACGCAACCGAAGCCGGAGGCGACCTTGTTCTCGAACTCGAAATCTACGCCTGGCAAATGAGCGACTCAATTATCGACAGGCTCACCGGCATTGCAGTTGAAAGCCAGAACGAGCTCATACCCGGCGGCAGTGTGCTGTTTCCCCCGAGCTTCATCACGGCAAATGCAACCGACGGGAGCACTCCGATCTCGAGCATAGTTTCAATCGAGGTGGTGGACTGTAATCCCGACTCGGTCGCGAATCAGGAAGTGCTAATCACGCTAGTCATCGACGGCAACTACGAGAATGATGGTTTGGGCTCTGACTATCCTGACGCACCACTATCGGCGTACTTCCGTTACCAACCTCTCATAGGGACAGAATCGCCTGTGAATCCGCCCACCGTCACGAGTATCGTCCCGGACAGCGAGTCTCAACATGAGTTTGTCGATAACGCGGTGATTGAGGGGACGAATTTCATCGACGTTACTTCTGTTCGCCTGGAAATGGATACCGAAGTCATCGAGTCCGCTGACTACACGGTCGATTCGGAGATCCAGATAACCGCCGATTTCGACCTGGTTGGTTACCCTTATGGGCTGTACGACGTGGTGGTCGAGGTGGCAGGCGGGATGATCGGCACTTTGGAGGAAGGATTCGAGATCATATTGGCCTGCGGCACTACCGCGCATGAATTGGACGATGTCTACACAATGTCTCCTTTCTTCGAGTCAAATCACTCCGCCACTGTTCTAACCGCCGGCCCGTATTCCGGATACACCATCACCTGCAGGGTCAACACAAGCACTTGCTGGGTATTCGACCACACGACGCAGTCGGACGATACACCTGCGACGCCGTGGCCTGCATTCGACGGCGGCTTCAACGTCATGAGGATTGAAGCGGCTAACGAAAACGGGCTGGCGATGACCATTTCCCCTGGTTACTGGTACCAACACTGGCGCGTGGTGAGCCAAACCATCGGAGCATTTCTACAGGGCGTGCACGCGGGGCACCTATACACTATCTGTGGAGATTTCGACGGCAACGATGATTTCTGGGGAATTGTTAATGATCGTCCGAATCCATCTTACCCCAACTATTACAGCTATTATCTGCAGCACTGCACCTACAACTCCTCCAGCGGAACATATTCGCTGGAAGAAGAGTGGGACGTTACCGACCTGTTCGCGGATGAACTCAGTCCTAGCCAGAGATGGGAAGGGTTCGGGGATATCGTGGTCCTGCCCGATGCCTCCTATTGCTTCGTTCTCACCGGCCTCCAAAGCACACACGATCACAAGGTTGACAAGCTCGACCTCACCGGCGCATCGCCTGCCATCGTGGCAACCTACGATTTTGCGGGCGAGGGGCTGGATTACTACGGACAGGTCAACAACGGTCAGTCCCATGCGGTGAAGATGGACCTTGATTATTCCGAGGAGGACTACACTCACTGTAGGCTGGTTGTGGCGGGGAACAAGGAGGACGGTAACGAATGGTACCTTAATGTCTACAGGCTGGATACAGACCTCAACCTGCTTGGATCAAGCTCAACTCAGTTTGACATTGGCTCAGGAATCGGTGAGACATGGTGGAACATGGCCCTCGACATGACCAACCACTGCGTCGTCATGACCCAGGAGTGGCCTTACGGCGAG
>CBDUXL010000325.1:0-3894 GCA_965371155.1 uncultured bacterium
AGTTTGTCTATCGCCGGTCCATAGAACTCGGCGGCATAACCTAGCAGGTCGTTTGCCCCCAGCTTCCTGAGCGCCGCAAGGACCATATCTTTCGGCGTCGCTGCAGCGGACGGCGCACCCTTCATGACGACTTTGACACTTGGCGGTACTTTGAACCAGACCCTACCGTTAGCGAACGCCTGAGCAATATCAACATCTCCCATCCCCTGGCCGAAAGCTCCGATAGCGCCGAGGATGTTCGCGTGCGAGTCGGTCGAAACGAATGTCGAACCGGGCACCACCATGCCCTCGTCAATCGCGAGGTGTGTCCCAATCCCGCTATCGATGTCGTAGACCTGGATCGACTTCTCCCGCGCAAAAACCCGGCATATCTGCTGGTTCGTCGCGTACTTCTGGTCCGATCCTCCGGGATTGCAGTCGAAAGTGAAGAACGTCTTCGACGGGTCATCGATCCCCAGGTTGCTTTCCCGAAGGTTCTTGACGACATTCGCCCCGCCGAAGTCGCGGGCCACCCGGGCATCGATTATCAAATCCACGATATCGCCCGGCGAGACCTCCCGGCCCGCATGCGCGCCCAGAATCTTTTCGATTATCGTTTTGCCCATTGTCTCGCTCCGTTCCTACTGTATGAGATTGCCTTTACTCAGCATGACAAGGGGATTGAACGTGGCGAAGTCCGACTGGTGAATGAAAACCGTCTCGATCACCTGCGGCCTTCCCTCCCCTTCCTTGGCATGACACCCGACAATGTTGACGATCTCTTCCGACAGCCCGGCCTGCGCCGCGAGGATTGCACCGGAAATCGGGTGACGCGCGCACTTGCCGCTGAAGCTTTTTCGCCAGCCGCCGGAACCGTCCGGCTCGATCTCCAGCAGTTTGCCCACATCATGCAGGATCCCTCCGGCGACAAGGCGCTCCATGTCGATCGCATATGGAAGCTCTCCGTATGTGTCGATCTGCGCCTGCGCCAGTGCGATCGCACCATCGGTCACGGCGATGGTGTGCTCGATGAAGTTGACCCCCTTGGTTTCGGTGAGCAGTGTAAACGGCATTTCCCTGAGCTGTTCCACGCTCTCCCATCCGCCGCGCTCGCAGCCCTTCACCCATGCGTCGACGACCTTGTCCCTGAGTTCCAGGTCGCCGATCCTGGCCAACTGTTCCGAAAAGAGTTGTTCAATGTCCGCTTTCGTAATCATTTCCAAGGCTCCTGTCTAGACTCTCACCTTGAGCTTCTGAATGATGGCCCCGCCCATCTGCTCAGTACTCGCAGCGCCCTTCTTGATCACATCCGGCTTTCCGGTCATTTTCATCATGTCGTACGTTCGGACCTTGCCCTCTTTGATGACCTCGGTAATGGCCTCACGAATGGCCTTCGCCTTCTCGAGTTCATCGATGTGATCGAGCATCATCGCTGCGCTGAGAATCATTGCGATCGGGTTGACGATGGAAACGTCGTAGTCCGCGTACTTGGGCGCCGAACCATGCGTGGGCTCGAATACCGCGCAATCCTCACCGATGTTTCCGCTGAGCGCGAAACCGAGTCCGCCGGTCAGTCCGGCGAATCCGTCGGATGCGATATCACCGAACATGTTGCCGCAGAGGATTATTCCATAGTCCTCGGGATTCTTCGTCAGCCACATCATCTGAGCATCGATGTTCGTCGACCAGTGCTGGATGTTCGGGTACTTCTTGTTGGCTTCCCTGGCGGCGGCCTCCATCATGCCGGAAGTCTCCCGGATGACGTTGGGTTTCTCGCACACCGTCACGGACTTGTAGCCGTGCTTGTCGGCATAAGCGAATGCCTTTTCATTAATGTAGAGGCAGGCATCCCAGGTGAAAATGCGACTCGATATCGCCAGTTCCTTGGAAGGAACATCCTTGAATGCCGCCATTTTCTTGTGCGTCTCGAAAGCCTTACGCACTTCGGGAGGCGGATCTGTCCACTCCACTCCGGAGTAGAGACCCTGGGTATTCTGCCGGAAGATCACCACATCAACATGCGGCTCCTCGAAACCTCCATCAGCGGCCCTCCGAATGAAATTCAACGGATTACCGGAAAAGGTCCTGCAGGGACGGATACAAAGCTGCAGATCGAAGTACTGCCGCAGGCCTACAATCGGGCTGTAATAGACATGGCCCTTGTCCCGGAGTTCCGGGGAAATCTCGGCCACAGCTTGCTCCTTGGGTTTCGACGTAATGGCCCCAAACAGGCCGAGGCGATGCTCGGTAAGCAGGTCCAATGTCCTTTGCGGAAGGGGATTCCCTTCCTTCACCCAGAACTCCCAGCCGATGTCGGCATGGACGTAGTTCGCTTCGAAGCCCACGGCATCCAGAACCTTGAGGGCTTCCTCAAGCACGTTTCGACCGATGCCGTCTCCCGGCATCTTTACGATTGTTCGCTTAGTCATTCTTGACTCCTCTCCAGATTTATACTGCTTTGCTCGCTTTGCCGACCAACTCTGAGCCGGCAGTCAAAGCCTTTAGGTTGATCTCGGCGATCTTCGGACTTTGGAATTCCCGGATCGCCGTAGCATACGCCTCGACAGGGAAAATCTCGGAATCCTCAAGCATCGTCGCCATAGCACCGCTCGCGACGGAAAGCTTACCCGCCTTCTTGCCGACCACCTCACCAAATGGGAACCTCCGAACCTGTGCCTTTGTCTCCGGCAGCTCGATTGACTCATCCGCGTACAATACGCAAGTCTCGGGCAACGCCCCGATCTTGGCGCGAGTCCTTTTGAGTCCATCTTCCGAAATCAGTATGAAGTAATCCGGTGATTCGATCCCGGTGTAGTCGATCCGCTCGGGACTGACGATGATCTCGGCAACCGAGTGTCCCGTCTGCACCGTAATCGGATAGTCGTCCTTCTGCGTCGCGTTAAGACCAGCGAATATGGACCCCTCCGCGAACAGGGTCGCCGCCGACCTTATCTTCTGCCCGGCGCTGCCTGCGATAATGATGCCGGTCTGCTCTTTAACCTTATTAGGATACTGCTTCTCGATCGGGGGCTTCTTCTTCACGCTACTCTTTCCGGCTTCGTACGCTTGCCGGTAGCGTACGCTGTATTCCGGACGTGGTTTGTCAGCCTGCAGCCCGAGGGTGAAATCGTAACTCTCAACCAGCTCAAACAATTCCTTTTTCTTGAGCTGGTTTCGGGGCATGTAGTAGGCCGTGCAAAGCTCCCAGACATCAATCATCGCAAAGCCGGGCTGCTCGATCGCGTCCGCGATGACATCGGGAAGGTCCTTGTCGAATGACGTGGCTCTATAGACCCACGCAGCGCCCGCGGCGACCGCGGTGCCGCAGAGGTCCATCGGACCCTCGGGATTCCCCCACGGAGTGGTCGATGTGATTCCATCTGTCGGCGTGGTTACCGAGTGCTGTCCGCCCGTCATGCCGTAGTTGAAATTGTTTCCAATGATAAGAGTGATCCCGATGTTGCGCCGCGAGATATTCAACAGGTGAGTCCCGCCGATTCCGCAGGCTCCGTCACCCTTCAGCGCGATCACCGTCAGCTCCGGACGCGCCAGCTTCAACCCGCACGCGTAGGTGATCGAACGCCCGTGCAGTCCGTGAAACGCGTTCGTGATGAAATACCTGTCCGACAGCCCGATGCAGCCGATATCGGTCACAATCACGACGTTCTTGGGATCGGGTTGCAGCTTAACAAGGGCCTTGTCGAGCGCCTTGATGAGCGTCGTGTGTCCGCAGCCCGGACAGAACGGCAGCGGCCCGATCTTGTCTGTCATGTAGCTTGTGTACTTGGTCTCGCTCACAGCAGGCCCCCTTGCTCGATGATCTCCGTTGGAGAGACCAGCATCGTATTCATCTTGCAGACACCGATCACGTCCACATCCGGTGGAGCCAATCTCTCTATCTCAACCAGATATTGG
>CBDUXL010000326.1:0-3878 GCA_965371155.1 uncultured bacterium
CGCCTACAAGTCCTTTTGAGCTTCCAGCTCGAAAGGACTTGTAGGTGTCTCTTGTTATGGTGCATTAGGAGTGAGTGGGGTTGGTATGTGAGTTACTGTAATTCGATGCACCTACAAGCTCGAAGGCTTGCTGTAGCCGACACCAGTCGACTGTGATATATGTTATGATGGGGGCTTGAGAGTGACGTTAACACAACGGATTATGTACTGTGCTCGATCCAGACTGTATTTCTTTGGCTCTTGTTCCATCACGACAGGACATCTTATTGGTCTTGCGTATCTTGCTGCAATTGCTTACGTCAGCTTTATGGCCGCAGGCTGTAAGAATGAGGTCATCCCCCCGCCAACTTCATTCTCATTCATCTATGGTTCGGGCAATCAAGGTTGGCATTCCGCATCCGGCATTGCATTGGATGTGCAGGGAAACATCCTCCTCACAAACAGCTTTAATCATGGTTATGACTTCGACCCAGGTCCCGGGGATATGATATTGTATGCAAGAAGCGAATTTGATGCTTTCCTAAGCAAGTTCGATTCATCCGGAGATTTTGTTTGGGTCCGCACTTGGGGAGGAGATGGCCTTAGAGGCGGTTACACCGGCACGTTCGGTCAGGCCGTTGTCACCGATTCGTCAGGCGATATCTACGTTGTAGGAACATACACTGACCCGGTCGATTTTGACCCAGGGCCGAAAAACGAGTTCCGATATCCGTGCGGCTCCAGTGCGTTTCTAAGTAAGTTCAACCCGAATGGTGACTTCTTATGGGTTCGGACGTGGGGAGGGTCTTTCTCGTTGAGGATCGCTATGGACGAATCAGATACCCTCTTTATCACAGGTTACTACCGTGGGAAGTTTGATTTCGATCCTGGTCCAGCCACGTTTGAGCTCGATGGAGACGGCGTCTTTCTCAGTTCCTTTGACCGTGACGGTGAACTTCAGTGGGTCCGCACGTGGGAGGCGTTTGATGAGAACGCAACCTATCTGAAATCAAGATCTGAGCTCACTAGGGACATAGATTTAGGCAAGGATGGCGAAATCTATGTGACTGGCCAGTTCCTGGGAACAGTTTACTTAGAACCTGATCCAGGCAGCAATGTCCACACTAGCATGGGGGAGACGGATATGTATTTGTCCGCCTTCGAAACCGACGGGAACTTCCGTTGGGTAAGAGCTTGGGGAGGACCGCGCTACGACGAGAGCTGTGGGGTCGCGGTGGACAGCCTAGGTAACGTCTATGCTTGTGGCTCGTTTGAAGACACGGTAGACTTCGATCCCGGCTCGGGGACACAGCTTCGAACTGTGTCCGGGAAACCATACAGGACCGAATCCTTCCTTAGCAAATTCAGTTCTAATGGGGATTTTCTCTGGGTGAGGACGTGGGGCGATGAGAACGGTGTTTGGAACGATGATGTAGAGCTAGATAGTAATGATAACATCTACGTGACAGGTTGCCTAAAAAGCGGAATCGTTGATCTTGACCCGGGACCGGGCAATCATCCAATCGCGGCAGTTGGCAGGACCGATGCGTTTCTAGTGATGTTGGACCATAACGGCTCATTTGTGAACGCCAGTGTATGGGGAAGTTCGCGCAGGGCTGATAGGGGCCGATCCGTCATCGTTGACGATTCTGGGAACGTGTATGTTGAAAGTCTCTGGAATTGGAAGGATTTCGTGTGCGTATTTCCTCCGGACGGGAATTGGTGAACATAGGAAGCATATCAATATTCTATCCCCGGCAAGTGCATTCCCGGGCTACAGGTTGATCGGAACCATCACCGCAGAAGGTTGTCCGTGGGGGCGTAGTCGTCGGTGAGGATGAGCGCGCCGGCGAGTGCTGAAGGGGGGGAATCGAAGAAGCGGGATGTTCCCATCACGAAGTTGGGCGGGAATTCGGAGTGTCTGTCGCTTATCAGCGAAACAGCGCGCGACTGCAGGTCGACCCTCGTGAGACGGTGCTCGTCGAGGGTCGCGATAATGACAACATTCTGAGTATCCACAGCCGCGAACAGGTAAAGCTGGCCGAACACCTCGTGCATAGTTCGATAAACCGCCGTAATCACCCTGTTGGGCTCGCCACCATAGACCGTCCCGATCACGTTGACCGCCAATACGCCATCGTCGGACATGCTGTCACGAACGAGCAGGAAATATTCCAGTGTCGCCAGGTGAAAGGGTATGAACGTTCCGTAGGCATTGGATGAGTAAGTGTCCTGAATTATGAGATCATATTTCGTCCGGCTCCTTCTCAGCCAGGCTCGGGCATCCGAAATATCGACCGGCAATTCCTCACGGTCGTAGAAAAAATACTCCTCCGCGACATCCACCACCGCCGGATCGATCTCAACACTCAGGATGTCGAGGTCCGGCTGGTAATGACGAAAAAGACTTTGCGCGCTCCCGCCCCCCAATCCCAGCATAAGGACGCTGTCCGGCTCGGGCTGAAACAGGAAGGATTGGAAGAGGAGATCAACATAACTGAAATGGCCTCTGAACGGGTTGTTGATATCAATCAGCGTCTGGTAATGATTGTTGTCGAATCTCAATCCCCTCTGCGATCCCTCCTGCACCACCTTTATGTGGTGATAGACGCTGTCGTACTCGTACAGGACGGTCTCTACACCTGATGCACTGGGGGAGAAGAGCATCAGCATGAAGAGAGTCGCGGGCAAGATGAATTTCGGAATTCTGTGGGTAATCATCCGGAAGTCACTCCTCTGGTTTGAAGCTTTCACCAACTCTGAAAACACTATCAAAACGGTGCTCATGCATCAAGTCTGAGAATCGTTCGGGAATCACCTTGATGTTTCCTGTTCTTGTTCTTACGATAGACTCATTCGGAGACGCGTCTCAACATGCTGCGGCTGGAGCGTTGGTTATGAACAAGCGAGATTCGAGGTCTACTAATGCGGGAAAGGAGAGACCCAATGCGAGAGGGTCCGGCGCGTGGGTCACGATAGTGATCCTGCTGGTTGTATTTCTGGCCGGGTACCTCGTAATGGCGCTCGAGATTCTGGCGTTCAGGATCGTGCAGATTTATTTCGGATCGGCAATCTATGCGACCGGGGCGGTTCTTGGAGTGGTTCTGGCCGCCCTGACGGTGGGATACTGGACCGGTGGAAGCCTGTCGGTCAGGTTGAGGCCGACCAGGATTCAGGCTACTGCGCTTATTGTCGCAGGTTTGTGGATTTTCATGATGGGCGGGATTCCAAGGCCGATCGGCGGATTCTTTCAGGTTCGTGAAAACCCTCAGCAAATCTCGCAACCGTACATGAAACCTCCGTGGAAGACGGTTCCGGAGTGGGTTCTGGACCATCCCCTGAGTGAATCGATTGAATTCCGGATGAGGATGGATCCGCTGATGGGGTCGTTCTTCCTGTTTGCGATCCCCAGCATGTTACTGGCGACAGTCGGGCCGTGCGCGATACGAGCGCTGACTCGTCGGGCGGAGGAAGCGGGGAAGACGTCGGGATGGGTGTTCGCGCTCGGTAGCCTGGGCAGTATCGCGGGCGTGATAGTGACAAGTTTCTGGCTTATCGCGGTATTGGGCCTCGGCGCGAATCTAAGGCTGGTGGGGGTGTTGGCGGTCGTGCTTGGGATAATGGCATCGCTGCTGAGGGTGAATAAGGATGGGAAGTGAGAGGGCTATTCACGAGAAAACCAAAGAGGGCAACCACGAGGGTTGCCCCAACATACGATGAATAGCAGAACCCGTAGGGGCAACCCTTGTGGTTGCCCTGGTTCCTTCCTCACCGTAGCACAGGACGAATTTCAGGGTTTAGCCGCAGAGGCGTGAAGCCCCATCCCGGAGTGTGGCCATTCACTATTATGATCCCCCTACTCGCTAGATCCTCGCCGATAGATCCTCCTCTTTCCTGCC
>CBDUXL010000327.1:0-3876 GCA_965371155.1 uncultured bacterium
CATTATGTTGTTCTGGTATGTCCCGTCGCGCGATCGCGCATCCGCCGCATTGACACATCTCTCTCACGAGGTCAGGTTTGGATCGCTTCTAAGAGCCACGCATAGAGTGTCCGCCGAGTTGCTGGTGATCGCGCTGCTGATCCACATGATTCGGATGTGGGCGACCGGACGGCATCGCGGTCCTCGCGCCCGCACCTGGGTTCTTGGCCTTTGCGGTCTCCTGTTCGTCGGATTGATAGGCTGGACGGGACACATCCTCCCGTGGGACGAACGGGCCATGGTGTTCCTGGCCTGGGGAAAGAAGCTTCTGGAAGCGCCGAACACATGGCCGATAATCGGATGGTTCGGAATCGGTGACATCCTGAGTTACCCGCTCTTCTCCGCCGGGAACGGGTCGGACTTGCTCCTGCGCGTATTCGCACTGCATATCGGCGCTGCGCTTCTCATGGTCTGGATGGTTTCCTGGCATCTCAGGCGAATAACGCCTCCGAGAATTCGACTTCCGATACCGGCGTGGGCTGTGCTGATTTTATTTGTAGTTTTTGTCGCGGCGATGTTGCCGGTCGAGAGCGAGCAGTTCAGGCCTTTCAATCCATTCGCCTCGCCGTCCACGGTGGCTGTGGATGTTTTCATCACCTTCCCGTTGCTTTTCTATCCGTTGCTTGGGCCTTCATTACTGGCTGCGATTATCGCCCTGGTGTGGATCGGTCTCGCGCTTCTGCCAAGGATCGAGCCGCAAAAGCCGATCGTAGCGTGCGTTCAGGCGACAGCGTGCGTGGGCTGCCGGTTGTGCCTCCAGGATTGCCCGTACGGCGCGATTGAGATGATCCCACATCCCGATGCGGAGAGGCGGCTCAATGGACGAGAGATCGCGCGAGTTCTCAATAAGCACTGCAATGCGTGCGGTGTGTGCGTGGGAAGCTGCGGGTTTGATGCGATCGAGCTGCCCGGGCTGACATCGGTAGAAGTGGTGTCACGGATCAAATGGATACTTGAAACCAAGGAGTTACAGACGGACGAGATCGACGTCCAGGGAGGTGTTGAGTGACCGGGATTCCGAACAATGGCTCAGAGAAGGAGCGGTTGGGGCTCGAGGAGTTTGAGATCGGCTCAGCGACAGGGCTCGCGCCGTTCGAAGAGGAATCGACCATACTGCTGGATGAGTTCACTACGGCAAGCCCGAATTTGCTGGAGGAGTTCGAGGAGACATACGAGACCATTCATATCGACGAGCTTCTTGGGAGCATCACTCAGGGAGATGAGGAAGAACCACAAGAGGAACCCGATCCTGATGAGTCTGCCCCCTCTGTCGAGCCATCCGCTCCAGAGGGTGAAGCAGATGAATCGGGGGATGAAGAGGACGCTGAACCCGAGGATGAAGGAGATGAGGTCGAGCAGGTAGAGGCTGAACCGCCGGAAGTTGTGGAGGAACCTCCTCCCAAGGAGCCGGAAGAGGAACTCGAGCCGCTTACACCGGTTGTCGGCTTCGTATGCGAGCATGCTGTCGATCTTCCGGAATTGATGGACTTGCAGGGACGGATGAACGGTCGACCTATAGCGCATCTTGTGGCCCTGCCTTGTGCAGGGATGGTGAAACCGTCCTGGCTTGAACTGGCATTGGATCAAGGAGCGTCGGGCGTGTTTGTGATCGCGTGCGAACCGGGAAGCTGCCATCATCGGACCGGCAGTTGTATTCTGGAGGAGCGTTGGATCGGCAAGCGGAGGCCCATGCTGAAATCGAGAGTCGATCGCGAGAGAGTGCGATTGTTTCAATTTCATCGTCCGGCCCGTGACGAGCTTCTGGGTCGGATTGATGCCTTTCTGGCTGAGCTTGGAAAGCTGGACAGACCGTCGGTAGCGGTGCCTCTCCCCGAAAAGGACAAAGTAGGGGAGGAGGAGATATTCGACTTCCCAATGTGATCAAATCCCCACATTAAAATGTGGGCCACCGAGATGGTTAGGGGAGTATCAGTTCTGGCGGTATGAACACGTTCCGTCCGCGCACGGTGGAGGCAAACCGCATGTCCCGTCTGCACAGCTTGGGAAGCCTGATGCGCCCTTTGAGACGTGCGGAGCCGGCACGGAGACTTTCCGCTCCACCTTCTTGCTGCCGCACTTCGGGCAAGGGGATTTGTCCCCTCGACGGGCTACCAGGTCCTCGAAATCCTTTCCGCATTTTTTGCACTGAAACTCGTAGATAGGCATTAACAGTTTCCTCTGTAACCGAGGAGTATCATACCACTCTGGCTGGAATCTTCAAAAGCGATACGAACGGCGCGTGAGCGGGTCGGAAACCTGTCCTGATACTCGAAGGTTCTGGGGAGAACCGGTTATTTCCATCTCAAGGATCACCTGGTTCGGGATGGTGAATCCTTCCGGTGGTGTTCCCATCAGCTCAATGAGCCTTCCGGGCAGACGGTCGATCCGGACTGAGATGTCAACTTCCCTGGCGTCGGCCCGAATGCGTATTTCAGCGCTCCCGTCCCATGTTTCTGAACCGATCACGATCGGTGTTCCTGATTCGAGCCAGCCACCGTTGGTGGGCAGCAAATTCGCGGCGCCAATGGGGATGTCTTCAGAGTTTCCGGACGAAGGTTTGAGGGTCAGCGAGCCTTCCTGCCAGGAGATTTCCGTGATGCTGAAAGGTCGCAGTTTCCAATGAATGGAGATTCGGTCCGTTGAGAAACCGGCCGGCGGGATATTCTGACGAGTTACAGTCTGCTGGAGCGAGACATTGTAAAGGTCGTAACCGGATAGGAGGTTGCCTGTCCTGGATTGTATGGATATTTCAACACCTGCCTGGTTCTGAAGAGTGTTGAAGATCCTTGCTTCGATGACTTCGTGCGCAATGAACAGCCCTATGATTATGAGGACCACAGCGCTAAGGGTTATCAGTATTGTCTTGAGGGTCTTATTCATTGCTGCAGTTGATGTGAAACACTGCCACCGGGTGATAGTTTAGCAGAAAGACTACACAGGGGCATGTCGAAAGAAACGGAACCCGTAGGGGCAATCCTCGTGGTTGCCTTGGTACCAACACCTAGGCGAGCGGGGACGCTCGCGGTCCTGCCGGCGGGGACGCCGCCGCTCCTGGTTGCGACCTGGACTGACAGCCGGTGGGGTGGTAAATTGTCTTGATTCGATTGTTATGAAGAGACTGGTCGAGCAGTGGCGGTATGCCAGGTCCTGCGCACATCTTCCGTGGCACAAGCGTGTTGTGAAGTTCATATCCGGTACGCTTGACACCTACCACCTCCACCTCTCCGAGAGCGTTGTCACCAATGTGCTGGCCATAGTAGTCGGTATTCTGGCCGGTTATGGAGCAGTTCTGTTCCGATTCCTCATCAGATGGGTCACCGAATTCTGGGCCAACACCGGCACCCCATCGCTGGAAACCTGGTTCCCCTTCCTCGGACAGGCTGCATTTATTCCGGTGGCGATTATCGGAATGGTGATCGTCGCGTGGCTCGTTCGCACATTCGCCATTGAAGCTCAGGGAACAGGCGTACCCGAGGTCATGGAGGCTGTCGCGCTCAAGAACGGAGCGATCCGTGGAAGAGTTGCGGTTGTAAAATGCCTGGCAAGCTCGATCTGCATTGGATTTGGTTGCTCGGTTGGACGGGAAGGTCCGATAGTGCAGATTGGATCTTCGATCGGCTCGACAGTTGGAGGTCTGCTCCGGATGTCCCGCGAGCGTCGCAAGTGGCTTGTCGCATGCGGCGCCGGAGCGGGCATCGCAGCCACATTCAATGCCCCGATCGCAGGCGTTATCTTCGCCATGGAAGTCATTCTCCATGGTTCATCACTCAGGAGCTTTGCGTCAATAGTCCTGGCGACGGTGAGCGGCTCGATTATCGGGCGCATGTATTTCGGCAT
>CBDUXL010000328.1:0-3859 GCA_965371155.1 uncultured bacterium
CGTTGCGCACGTGGACGAGTTCACTGCTGCTCAGACAGAAGCGAGAGAAGCCGGCATCGGCATGTGGGAAGCGGAGGTTGCAGAGATTACAGAGGCTGAGGAGGATCGGAGATGAGGTTCCCTGTCTACTTCGCTAGCGTATTTGGAAGAGATGGAAACGGGTTCGTAAAAACCGGACACATAGAGATCAGCGATGACGAAGTCCGCTTATCCGGAAGACGATACCGGCCATCCGGTTGCGCCGCGACTGTGCTCGTATGGCTCCTTCTCTCAATTGCGATGTCAGTCGTTTTGGCTAGCATTTTGGGTAGCATTGCTTGGGGAATATCCAAGGCCCTCCTCCCACTGAATTCACTGAATTACCAGCTAGGATTGATGGCGCGGGAGGTAGCAGAGGCTTTTGCTTGCATTGCATCATATGTTTTGGCGTATTTTGCCGTCACCAACGTAGGTCTGTTCACCAAGGCTGCGTCTCTGCATCTGAACCGGGGTGACCTATCGGAAATCATGCGAACTGGACGCAGCATTACGTTCGCTGGCCTGCAAGGGAAGGGGAGTAGGAGGACTCTGTTTCATGCACGCACTGTAGGGGATGCGCGAACAATTGAGCGTGCACTGAAGAGTTTGACTTGAGCAAGGCTGTGACGAGCGCCGCCATTCTGTCCGCACTAGTCTGACATCACCATCCCGGCTTCCGCTGCCGTGTTGAGTCCGCAGCTTGGCAATGAACCTCCCAGGATTCATCAATCATTTTCATCTCCCGGAAAATGCATTTCCGGGCTACGACTCATAATATGACTTCGGCCTAGCTCTGACTCTGTCTCACCCAAACGGCGGACCCACAAACGGATACCGGCGCGGGAAGACCGGGAACTTGCGCGCGACCATGGCCTTCAATCCTGCGATTGCGTCCGGATGACGGAACGTCTCCTCCAGATGCTGATCGAGTTCGTAGCGGGCGGATTCGTCCAGATCGACGCCCTTCAGGTAGTCATCGAAGCCCTTACTGATAAGCCAGTTGGCGACCCAGACGGCGTTGGGGGAGTTGGACGCGGCGCGGTTGGCGATTCTGGTCACCTGCTCGCGCCACGGCGATGTATGAAAGACCTCCGCTTCGCGCCGCCCGAACATGTACAGCGCCGGGATCAGGTCGGGCTTGAGGAAGAGGCTTTTCATGTAACGCAGCTCTTCCATCTCATCGTAAGTCGGCTCGGACGGAAGCTGCTCGATGCCGAGCGCGTCGATCTGGTCCCTCGTGAGCGGCCTGCCGTCGTTGTCGGCGATAGCCCTGCACAGCGTTTTGGCGACCTCGTCGCGCTTGTTCGACGGAACCAGCAGGTCCGCAAGGCCGAAATAACGCAATAATCGTGGGGATGATGTCGCGGTGCCGCCTGCGAGGATGTAGTATCGCGCCATGGCAAGCGCCAGCTCGGCATCGCCGGTCGTTCGATGGATAATTCGCGGGAGCATGAGAGTCCCGCGCAGGCCCGGATAAATACCGAGTCTTGTTTCGGGGAGAGCGAAGCTGGTTCGCTGGGTTGCGATGACGATGGTGTCGGGGTCCCAGGCGAAGGCCATAGCGGTTTCCACGCCGCCGCCGAAAGCCTGCCCATCGACAATGGCGACTTTCGGCTTGCCGGCGCCCGTCATCTTGTGGAACAGCACATCCTGCCATCGCTCGGTTCCCTTGACGATTGCCTTGAAATCCCCTGCTTCGATATTCTCGATGAATTTGGGCACATTTGCGCCTGCGATGAAGGTTTTGATCGGTGCGGTATCGAAAACAATCGCCGATACGTTCTTATCTACGTTTGCCCTGGCAAACGCTTCTTCGAGGCCGTCAAAGACCTTGTCGTCCAGCGCGTTGGCAGTTTGGGGGGAGTTGAGAGTGATCCAGGCGGCTTTCGCATCCGGGACAGCTTTGTATTGGACCGGTTTCAAATCGAGGCCGAGGTCCTTGCCGGCATCGGCGAGTTTCTTGAGGTTCGCGGGAACGGGGAAATGGTGACCGAGTTTCTTGGCGAGGGCGGCTCTTTCCTGAACCATCCGCCAGGCCTCGGTGATTCCGGTCTCATCAAAAATAGTGAACGGACCTTTACGCCAGAGGAACGCATTCCGAGCGAGGTTTTCAAAATCCTCGGTGGTAACCACACCGGCATCGACAATCTCGAAAGCCGTGGCGAACGCAACAGCCAGGAAACGCTCGGTGAGTTTGCGAACGATTTTCTCATCGCCGGAGCCTTCACCGGGACCCTCGGGCGGAAGCCAGCGCACCGACGCGGGATCATCAGCCTCGGATTGCTCCTTGACAAGGTCGCGGAAGCTGTCGGTCGGCCTGAAGAAATCCTTGTAGACGCCGTACAGAGGATCGGCCGGGTTGGAATCGTCCGAGAAAGAGTCCATCGCGAAAAGGCCGATCGCAATGCCGGTGACATCCATCAGCCCGAGGAAGCCCAGCGGCATACCGAATGCCGTTCGTCCGGCGGCTTCGATGTCGGCCTTCTTGAAACCCTCCTCGACCATGCGACATGCTTCATGAAGCAAGGCCACAAAAAGGACGTCCGCCGCTCCGCCCTTTCTGCTCGAGTGGATGGGAGTAACCACCTTGCCGCCCATTTTCATGTAGTACTGGGCGATACCGATGCTCTCCTGCGACGCGGTGTCGGTCCCGGCCACTTCTCCCGCGCGGTTCTTGTGCGGGAGATAGAAGTAGTGCATCCAGGTGACTTTATCCGGCCTCTTGACGGCATCGGCGAGCAGGTTGGTGTCAAGCGAAGATGAGTTCGTGGCCAGCACGACATGCGGAGCGCAAAGTTTGTCGAGCTGCTCGAATATCTTGAGCTTTATGTCCATCCGCTCGGTGGCGGTCTCGATGGCCAGTTTCAGATTCTCCCCGCCGCAAGCGGTCGGGTAATCGGTCGTGGTGAGGATTCGGCTTTGAATTGCAGCTATTTCCTCGTCGCTGAAGATACGACCGCGGGCGGAGTCCAGCTCTTTGCCGATAGCCTCCCTGGCATTTTTCAGGATATCGTCGGAGATATCCAGGAGTCCAACGGTGAAGCCGTTTTGGGCGTACGCCTGGGCGATACTCGCGCCCATGGTGCCCGCACCGATTACGAGGATTTCAACGTCGTTCCAGGTGTGTTCTTTGTTGGTCATGGCTCTGGCTCTTTTGGCGGGGACACCTGCTTTTCGAGGACGAAAAGAGGTGTCCCCTTTTTATGTCTTCCCCAAGTTATGTCTTCCCTTGGTTATGTCTGGTTTGTGTGAGATTTTCGGAATCTGGTTTTTGTCAGATTGTAACCGGCTCAGCGGAAGCTTCGCCCTCCCACAAGTTTTACTGGCTCCGGCTCGGAAGGGCGAGGCTCCGGCCGAGCCAGATTTATTGGTCTTTCACAGGTAGCTCTTGACGACAAGCGCGCCGCCCTGGCCGCCTCCGATGCAGGCGGATGATATGCCGATTCCGCCCTGATAGATCATGGCCATGGTCAGCCTGACCGCCGTGGCGCCCAGGGGATGCCCCAGCGCGATCGCTCCGCCCCACTTGTTGACTTTCGATCTATCCAGCCCCAGTTCCTTTTCCACCGCCATATACTGCGCGCCGAAAGCCTCGTTTATCTCGATGTTGTCCATGTCATCGAGAGTAAGTCCGACCCGATCGAGCGCCATTCTCATGGCGGGCACGGGTCCGATGCCCATGTAGTACGGATCCACCCCGGCGACCCCCCAGGAAACGAACTCGGCTATGGGCCTAATGCCGAGCTCCTTGGCGTACTCCTCGGTGGTCAGGATCATCGCCGCGCCCGCGTCCACGATTCCGCTGGCGTTTGCCGCAGTGGTGATTCCGGTGGGCTTCACG
>CBDUXL010000329.1:0-3855 GCA_965371155.1 uncultured bacterium
AGTCATCGTAGAACTGCACGGACCCTCCCGGATTGATGACGGACGGCTCCGCATGTGCCGCAGCATGAGGCGGATGGTTCTCTTGAGGGCCGCCTGCCGATGGCACATCCTTCACAGTCACGTCCTTGCTCTTGAAAACCGGATTGGAGCTGCCTGAGCCAACGACCACCTGAATCTCGATTTGGATGTCCTCGGCAACAGCAGCAGCATGAAAAGTGGTGGTAGACGACGTCTGATTCGTAAACGCTCCCGCCGACGGCGGATCGACAGCCCACGTGTACCAGATTCCTGTGTCGCCGTTCGCTGTGACGCTGTAGTCGGCGGAGGTGTTCTCATCAATCGAGGATGGTCCCTCGATCTCCCCGACCACCAGCTTGCCCCCGCCCTTGCACCCGAAAGCAAGCGTCACCATCAGCACAACAGTAAGCCAGTTCATCACGCGCATCGAAAAACCCTCCCTTGGGGTGTATTTATCCTATGACATCCATGTAACACATGAATTGAATCCGGTCAAGGGAAGCAGGAAATACTCAGGAAGTAAATCGCCCGAGCCACCGGTCGTGTCCACGAAAAAACCCCCTGATGCGGGGGCGCGAAAATAGCGATCCTGTGAATGGACGGTGCTTACGCCTCCTTCACGGGCTTTGCGAAGATCAAACGGCCAGCGACGGTTTGGAGGATGCTCGTCACCGCGACCTGAATTTTCTGGCCGATGAATCCGTCTCCGCCCTCCACCACGATCATCGTGCCGTCGTCCAGATAGGCCACGCCCTGACCCGACTCCTTACCGTGCTTGATTATCTGGACAGTCAAGCCCTCACCGGGAAGGAAGATCGGCTTGAGGGCGTTCGCGAGCTCATTGATATTGAGCACCTCGACACCCTGCAGCACCGCCACTTTGTTGAGGTTGTAGTCGTTCGTGACAATCTTCCCGCTGATCTTCTTGGCGATCGTCACCAGATGGCTGTCGACATCGGATGTGTCCTCGTCCGGCTCGGAAAAATCGTCGTAGATTTCAATCGAGATGTCGGAATCCTCCTGGAGCTTGTTCAGGTGATCCAATCCGAGCTTGCCCCTGTTGCGTTTCAACGTGTCCGTCGAATCCGCCAGTTTCTGCAATTCCCTAAGGACGCTCTGAGGAATTATGACCAGCCCCTCGAGGAAGTTGGCCCGGATGATGTCGGATATCCGGCCGTCGATGATGATGTTGGTGTCCAGAACCTTGGGCGAAAGAGCACCACTTCCGCCCTCTTCGGTGCCGGCTCCTATCTTGACGGACGAGTAGAAAAAGGCGCCCAGGTAAACGAAAATCACAATCGTGGAGACATAGAGAAGCAGCTTCAGGCCGTGATACTGGATCGGCTGGCTGGTGACGATCGAGTCGATGAAATAGACGTTGATCAGGAGGGCTATGACGAATCCGATACTGCCGCCCAGCGAGCCGCTGATCAATTTCGGTCCGTTCGCCTGGAGGATCAGTTTAAGGAACCAGTCATTGAATTTCGACAGCCAACGATAGGCTATCGTGGCGATCATGAAACCGATCAGGGCGAAGGCGATGACGATTCCCGGCTGATTGGGGATGATTTCGTTCGTGCCGGGCTGGTCTATCAGGTAGGGTTGGAGGATATGGGCGATGGCATAGCCGATAACCCCTCCGAGGAAGGTACAGACGAGTTTCATAAACCTAAGACCCATAGCGCGCTCCAATGAATGAAGAATGAATGGTATGAATGAATGATCGCAGGAAACGACAAACAGGCACGCGCGCGTGCACCGGGTCCTGCATTACATTAGATGCGACCCACACGGTGATACATCGGTTCACCGTCGGACCTCTTCACCATTGTACGGAAAAATGGCCGATTATCCAAGTCCCAACGAGCGCAAGTGGCCCGAATGTGAGAATGTCCGCCTGATGGCGATCCACGAGAGCAAGGGATCCCTACCAGCAGCCGTCGGGGAAGTACTTGGTCAGGAATGCATCATAGCCTCCGTCCGAATAATGTTCATCCGGATCTTCGTTGCAGGGCGGGTCGGTAGGAGCGAAGTCGACCGTGTTCCTGAACCTGCCCCCAACATAGATATTGCCGGAACTGTCAGTAGCGACTGCAAAGCCCATATCCCAGTCTGAACCACCCCAGGTTCGCGCCCACTGGTAGTTACCCGACAAATCGAATTTGCTCACGAAGACATCAGAGGGACCATTCGAGGTGTGCGGATCACCGCCGCTGGGGTCGAAATCGATTGTGGCCCCGAAGTTGCCTGTGATGTACACGTACGCAGAGCCATCGGTGGCAACTCCAAAGCCAACATCATGGTCTATCCCACCCCAGGTCCGCGCCCAGACGAAGTTACCTGATGAATCGAACTTACTCAGGAAGACATCACACCCACCACCCGAAGCATGCGGATCACCGCCATCGGGGTCGAAATCGACTGTGCCCTGGAAATAGCCTGTAACGTAGACATTCCCAGAGTCGTCAGTGGCAACTCCTTCGGCTTCGTCCCAGCTTGACCCACCCCAGGTCCGCGCCCACTCGAAGTTACCAGACGAGTCAAACTTGCTCAGGAAAACATCCTTTATACCATTCGATATATGCGGGTCCCCACCGTCGGGATCGAAGTCAGCTGTTTCCCAGAAATCGCCGATAACATAGGCATTCCCGGAGCTGTCAGAGGCAACTCCATAGCCATAATCGTAGCTTGACCCACCCCAGGTCCGCGCCCACTCGAGGTTACCCGATAAATCGAACTTGCTTAGGAAGACATCGGTCAAACCATTCGAGGTGTGCAGGGCCCCGCCGCCGTCGGGATCGAAATCGACCGTGTCTTGGAAATGGCCCGTAACGTAGACATTCCCGGAGCCGTCAGTAGCAATTTCGAAGCCATAATCACTAGATGACCCACCCCAGGTCCGCGCCCACTCGTAGTTACCGGATGAATCGAATTTGCTCAGGAAGACATCGTATCCACCATTCGAAGTGTGCGGATCCCCGCCGCCGGGGTCGAAGTCAACTGTGCCCTGGAAATAGCCTGTGATGTACACATTCGCAGAGCCATCGGTGGCAACTCCAAAGCCATAATCATTGTCTGACCCGCCCCAGGTCCGCGCCCACTCGAAGTTACCAGATGAATCGAACTTGCTCAGGAAGACATCGTTCTCACCATTCGAGGTGTGCGGATCACCGCCGCCGGGGTCGAAATCGACTGTGTCCTCGAACCAGGCAGTAACGTACACATTCCCGGAGTTGTCAGTGGCAACTCGACGACCATATACAGCAGATGACCCACACCAAGTTCGCGCCCAGCCGGATTCGACGATGCTGAAATCGTTATCGGACACGTCGTTAACGCTGGGATAATCAGTCCAGCTTACCCTCACACGTACGGCGTCGGAATAATCGTCTGGAATGTTCTCCCATATGAAGGACCCGTCGTTGGCTTCATCGGTAGCGATAAGGTTGATATTGGAGACGAAGTTATCCTTCGAGTACTCTATAGACATCGTCCCGGTGACGTACTCCGAAGTCCAAGTGATTTCCTCGTTGGTTCCACCTATCCATTCCTCACCGCCGTTGGGTGTCAGAACGGTTATAGAGGCTTGCAGAATTGAGAAATCCGCATCAGAAACATCATATATACCGGGATCATCGGTTGAGCTGATGCGCACTCGAACAGTAGTAGAGGGGTCATTTGGGATACCCTCCCACATGAAGGAGCCGTCGTTGACCTCATTAATAGCTATCGTGTGGACATCCGCGATGAAATTGTCCTTGGAATACCAAATAAATACCGTTCCGGTGAGGTAATTAGAAGTCCAGGTGATTTCCTCGGTGGTTCCGATTACCCATT
>CBDUXL010000330.1:0-3833 GCA_965371155.1 uncultured bacterium
GATCGATATCGAGGACGACGGCCGAGTGTTTATCACCTCGACCGATGCCGAAGGCAGCGAGATGGCGGTCAAGATGATCGAGGACATCGTTCGCGAGCCTGAGGTCGGCGAGGAAATCGAGGGCAGAGTTGTCAAACTCACGCAATTCGGTGCTTTCGTGAAGATTCTCCCGACCACCGACGGGCTTCTTCATATCAGCCAGATGTGCGATCGACGGGTCGAGCAGACCGAGGACGCGCTTTCTGTCGGCGATAAGATCAGGGTGAAGGTCAGGGATATTGATCCGGACACCGGAAAGATATCGCTAACGCGCAGGGGTCTGGATTTTCCGGATGGCGACCCGATCCTGGAGCGTGTGAAAAACGCTCCCCCGCCCAGACACTCCCGACCGCCGCGCGGTAGAGGAGACCGCGGGTCGAGTCCCCGGGGCGGACGCTCCGGCGGCTATGATAGAGACCGGAACCGCAGACCCAAGGATCGTCGTTGAGAATACAAGATATCTGCAAGAGATTCCCCCCGGAGTGTCCGGGGGGATTTTGCATATTGGCAAGATGGATAATGACACCAATTTTAGAAAGTAATTGGCGTTTTCTTATCGGGTTCCTCTCGGGCAGGTGTCCCCCCCATTTGAATCTTTACTTTACTCCTGCAGTTGGTCTATGGTCATCACCACACACCATCGAACGGACACCTGGTCAGGAATGCGTCGGTTTCGCCGTTCGAAATATGTATATCCAGGCCGGGGCCCGTGTTGAAGTCGACAATTTCCGAGTAGGACCCGGCGGTGTAGATTCTGTTCACAGGATCCAGCACAACGCCGTAACCGTTGTCATCCAAGCCGCCGCCCCATGTCTTGGCCCACTGGAAATCGCCGTTAAACGCATACGCGGTGAGATAAACATCCGTGCTCCCATTTGAGGTATGCTCCTCAGTGTCAACTCCGGGATCGAAGTCGACCACATCGACAAACGCACCAGTCACCCGGAAAGTGTTCCCTGAGTTGTCGGCGGAGAGGTCGTAGCCGCGATCAGAACCGGACCCACCCCATGTCTTGGACCAAACGTAGTTTCCACTGAGACCGAATTTGCTGAGGAAGGCATCGGATTCCCCATTAGAGACATGGGTATCCATTGAGCCTGAAGGGTCGAAATCAACGCTGCCGGTGAACCATCCGGTGACATATACCTCACCGTAAAGCTGATTCGCGAGAACCTCATCTCCCACATCTTCAGAAGAACCTCCCCAGGTCCGCGTCCACTCGCAAAACCCAATAGATCCATCGAACTTGCTTAAGAACACATCTTCAAGACCATTGCTGATGTGATTGTCGATATCGGGTTCCGGGTCGAAATCAACCGTCACTCTGAAGTAGCCGGTGAAATAGGCATCCCCCGTGGAATCGACAGAAACCCCCCTCCCTTGATCATAGGAGGTTCCGCCCCAGGTCCAGGCCAGTTGATGCAAGCCGTCGGAATCAAGCTTGACCATGAACACATCGTGCCAGCCGTTTGATGTATTGGAATCGACTCCCGGGCCGGGGTCGAAGTCGACCACGTCCGAGAAATAGCCTGTGACATAGACGTCATCCCATGCGTCGTAGACGGCGATTCCGTGACCTCCTTCCCAGCCGATCCCGCCCCATGTCTTGGCCCATTGGAAGACGCCATCGGAATCGAACTTGCTGACAAAGACATCCGAAGCGCCCTCAGATGTGTGCAGCTCAGTACCACCGCCCGGGTCGAAGTCAAAACCGTAGTGGAAATCCCCGACGATATAGGCATTGGCGTCGCTATCAACGGCGATTCCAAATCCCCTGTCCACCCCCGAACCTCCCCAGCTTCGCGACCATACAAGGTCACCTTCCGGTGTGAACTTGCTCAGGTATACATCCGTTTCACCCTGGGAGTTTCCTGGAGTGGTCTCAACACCGGGGTCGAGGTCGACCAAGCCTCTGTAATGGCCGGTAACGTAGATGTTACCTAAAGTGTCTGTGGCAACGGCGGTTGCCTCGACCGCCTCTATACCCCCCCAGGTACGTGCCCAGCCGTTAACAACGTAAATTTCCAGGGGTTCATCGAGCAGATCAGTCTCCCCTTCATCGTCGGTCACTCTGAGCTGGACATTCCGCAAACCGGATGAGTACCAATGCGCGGGTGCTGAGACGCCTACATCATCGAATACTCCATCATTTTCCCAGTCCCACTCGTACAGGACTATGCTCATGCCCCCGCAATCGTTATCGAGTGACGAACTCGCATCGAAGACGACAGTCTCGCCAATGAAAGGCGACAGCTTGCTTGCTTCAGCCACTGCGGTAGGGAGTGCGTTTTCGATCACAACTTCCAACGGCGAATCAAGCTCATCCGAAGTGGCTTCATTGTCGGTGACCTTGAATTGCACATAGTAAGTCCCCGGCGTGTTCCAGGTGTGATAAACATCAATTCCACTTTCGTCGAAGACTCCATCATTTTCCCAATCCCACTGATATGCAGCGATCGCACCACCATCCGGATCGTACGAGCCGTCATCGAAGAAATTCACGGGTTCACACACGGTTTGCGGCAAAGGCCCAAAACCGGCGGCGGCGATCGGCGGCTCACTCACCCACTCGACAACCTCGAGCATGTACACCTGGTAGGCCGTAAGGTCAAGCCAATCGGGAGACGTGGCGTTTTCGTTATCCTCGACGGCAACCAGGCATTTGTACTCGCCCAGCGCAGCCAGATTCTCGTTCTCGACAGTTAGTTCATACCTGCTGAACCCGACCCCATCCTCCGTCCATACGGCCGAAATTGCGCCAGTGAAGAGCTCCGGGCATTCGACCAGGGGGGCCGGATGGCTGCTTTTCCCTTGCCAATCATAAACATCGATCGTGAGAACCGTCACGCCGCCCATTTCCGTAAGCCCTAGCCCGATGGGCGTGTCGGCGACCTCGATATTCCACGGCTCCGGGCAGTTCGCCTCGGGCGGGAAATGGGTCATGGGGTCTGTCACGGGCTTGGTAGTGGGTTGAACCCAGCTCGCGTCGACCGCATAGCCCAATACAAACGACCCGTCAGGCATGTCTATTTCATAGGTCGCGGTGATCGATTCCCCGGCGTAGAACGCATTTCGAATGTTCGCGGGGATTTCGGTGATATGACGCTTGTAGCCGTTCAGAAGCGCGGTGGGAATTTCGGGGGTGCTGAGCTTGCCATCGATGTAACCCTGAAGGCCGTCCGGTCCTGATCCTTCGGTCGTGAAATTGTAAAGAGTTGTGAAACCATCAGCGTTGACCAGCTCCCCATCGCCGACAGCTCGATCGGAGGTGGTGACGGCGGACTCCGGGAACAGGTGGACGCCTGAGAACATCGCGATCCCGCGCACGTCGAACCCCGTGAAGTTGAGCAATGGGAACGGGTGGGTGATTTCGACATCCACAAGTATTGTGCCGCTCCCCGATGGAGTGATGCCCGTCAGCGCGACGCAGTCCAGGCATGGCCCTTGCTCCAGAAAGCCAAGGACATTCAAGTGTCCTGCGACCAGGCGCACGGGAATGATTTCCATTTTGATGCCCTCCGGATCCTCAAGGTCCACCAATATCTGATGGTAGGCCCAGAGATAGTGACCAGGGCTCTGCGAAGTGGGATCCTCCCGAGTCTGCGGGACTGCGGGCGGATCGGCGACCTGGCCCGCTCCATAAAGGGGGGGCTCACCGGAAACCTGCGGTGATGCGGGTCCGACGGTCTCTGAACATGCAGAAATGAGCAATCCGAAGAGGACTAACAAGCAGGAAAGCTTGAATGCTGAGCGCATTGGGTGCCTCCAATAGCTGATTTACCAGAATTTATAGA
>CBDUXL010000331.1:0-3831 GCA_965371155.1 uncultured bacterium
AGATCCTTGAAAAATCAAACCATGGATGCACCCGCTTGTATGAAAGCATCTCAATTCGATCCATTCGCGTACATGCGTAGGCATAGACCAACTTGCTCTTCGCGAATCCACTTGACGCATGGGACGCTTACATGTATTCTCACGAGGAATCCCACAGTCAGGGGAGAGCCACTTGAATATAGAACAGGAATCGCTGGGTAACGCGACACTCTTAAAGCTGAAAGGCAACCTCGACAGCTTCAGCGTCGGCGCTCTGAAAGAGCGAATGGACGGTCAGCTCGAGTCGGGTGTTCACAACTTTATCATGGACCTGACTGAAGTCGATTTCATGGACTCCGCAGGGCTGGGGCAGCTTGTGGGTGCACTCAAGAAGTCGGCCCCGCACGGCGGCGATGTGATCCTGGTGGGTCCCAACAAGACCATCAGAGACCTCCTCCGCATGACCAGACTGGATTCAATCTTCAAGTGCGTCGATAACGTTACAGAAGCCCAGAAAGAAATTGGGACCGATAGCTAAGGATTTACGTACATCGCCTCAACGCGTGAATCGATCTTCTCAAGCAGCTCTTTTACCCGAGGGCTGTTTATCTTGTCCGGATCCGGGCCCACTAGTTTGTGAAGCTCCCGCGACCACCGAGACAGCTTTTCGTCCACTAATGCCCTCCCCGGTATCGGCACCAGAGAAAGCTGCGAACCACGAAGGTACGGAAAGATGCTGTCATCGAACGCGAAAAGCTGCTCGAACAGTTTCCCGAACGGACTGGAGTTCAGGAATGCGCAGGATGCGTACTCATCGATTCCATCACCGCGGACCACGTATATCGTGTTCAGTACACAGACCGGCGGATCTGAAACCGCCGCAATTGGACGGTCCGCGACCCGCCTAACGAGAAGCTGACGTGCGCCTTCCCACAGGCGAGGGTCTCTTAGAACTTTCCTTTCCTCATTCCTGGCTGGTTTGGAGAATTGATGCTCGACCCGGGTCCGGAACGGCGTGACATTTTTTCCAACCAGCAGCGGAAGTGCTCCCTTGACTGTTTCCTCGAGCCCACTGAGCACGCGAGTGTCGCGCTTTCCACACTCAATGCCGCGAGTGAAGCTCACAAGCTCGCCAAGCGGGATAAGCGCCCCTTTTTCTTTCAAGTCAAGTATCGGTCGCAGGAAGCGTGGTTCGGCGCGGTGCGAAAACACCTTCCTGGGGAGTTTTCGAATCAGCTCAATCGGAAGCTTGCGGACGGTTTTGGTTTTGCGCCCGCTCCTGGCCTCCAACACAGACACATAGCGGATATCCCTCTTTCCAGTACGGACGACCAGCAGGCTTGCCTCAACGCCCGGATCGTCAAATGGCGCTCCGGCGGGTCCGAACGCTACCAGATTGTTCTCCAGAATGATCTCCCGTATCGGAAGGTAGTTCTCTGCGAGGAGGAGCGGGTTCGGAACGATAAACCCGCACGCACCACCAGGTTTCAGCAAATGATCCAATGCGAGTTCCACAAACGGCGCGGCGAGGTCCCACTGGCCTTTCGCCGACCGGTAATTGGACTTACAGAATTCGCGAAGGTCATCCGGAATGCCCCTTTTCACATTTCGATACGGCGGATTCCCTACGACTACATGATAGAGATCGTGATCGTATCGCAGGAAATCCCGCAGCGAATCTCCTTCCCTGATGTTCTTCACCAGGTCCGGCCAGTCGGACTCCGAGAGATTCGCCTCGATCCGGATTGACAAACGAGCGACATGCGCTGCGCTGATGTCGTTGTCGATACCGTGTAGGGATTGGCTGGCAATTGTCCGGGGATCGACGGATGGGTATCTTGCGCAAAGCTCGCGAAAAGCTGCGATGAGAAACGCTCCGCAGCCGCAGGCAGGGTCGAGTACACTCGGAACCCGCTCTGTTAATCTCGCTGTGCAAGCATCCAAAGCAGCTCGCACCTGGAATTCCGTTATGTGTTACGGGGTGTAGAAAATTCCGCCCCTGCGACTACGTCCCTGCTTGGATGCATTCTCATCCACCGAATCGAGCAGCGACTCATAGAGCACGCCGAGTATTGATACGTCGGTTGCTGTCCAGTCAAAACTCTCCCTCAGGAGATTCAATGCAACTTTGCGTTTTCTCGAACTGACCCGTCGTCTACTGAGACTTGGAAACTGCTTGTCGGGATCCAGCAATTCTGCGACAAGCTCGATCAATGCAATCAGATTTTCATCGAGTACAGGAAGGATCTCGTCCCTGCATTTCTTGACAAACAACTGTATATCTCTTTCGTCCGACAAGGGAAAATCCCCGCTACTCGCGGGGATATTGTACAGGATTACCTCCAATCTCTCACAGCAAAAAGTCCGGATGCGGGAACTTCGAGCAGAGTTCATTGACTTCCGCCTTTACTTCCGCGATTTCATCCTCGTTCTTGATATCGTCCAACACTCTCTTGATCCATCGCGCGACCTGACGCATTTCCTTTTCCTCGAACCCGAGCGTGGTCATGAACGGGCTTCCGATCCGGATGCCGGATGTCTGCATCGGAGGGCGCTCATCGCCGGGCACCATGTTCCGATTGGTGCAGATACCGGCCTTGATAAGCGCTTTAGCGGCCTTGTTCCCGGAGTAGTCGCGGTCCTTGAGGTCAACCAGGAGCAAATGCGTATCGGTTCCGTCCGACACCAGCTTGAATCCCTGCTTCATCATCTCGTCACCAAGGTACCTCGCGTTCTCGATCACCTTCGCCGCGTACTCCTCGAACTCCGGCTGCATGCAGAGATGGAAGCAGACAGCTTTTGCGGCGATTTCATTCAGATGTGGACCGGCCTGGACTCCCGGGAACACCGTGCGATCGATTGCCTTGCCTCGTTCGTCATCCGAGAGAATCAACGCCCCGCGAGGTCCGCGCAGCGTCTTGTGCGTCGTGGTAGTGACAATTTCCGCGATTCCAACCGGCGTGGGATGCGCCTTCCCGGCAACCAACCCGGCGAAATGGCTCATGTCGACAAGCAGCATCGCATCGACACTGTCGCAGATCTCCCGAAACTTCTGAAAATCGACCACCCTTGGATACGCGGTCGCGCCGGCCACAATCATTTTGGGTTTATGTTCCAACGCGTCCTCTGCGAGCTTGTCATAATCGATCAGCCCGGTTTCCTCGACGACACCGTAATGTTTGAAATCGTATCGCTGTCCTGAAAAATTGACCGGGCTTCCGTGCGTGAGATGTCCGCCGTTCGACAGGTCCATCGCCATGACCGGGTCGCCCGGCTCGAGGAACGCGTCGTACGCGCACTCATTCGCCGGCGCGCCGGAGAAAAGCTGCACGTTGGCGTACTCCGCCCCGAACAATGCCTGCGCGCGCTCGATCGCGAGCCGCTCAATCTGGTCCATGATCTGGTTGCCCTCGTAGTAGCGGCCGTCGCGGTCCCACTCCCGCGCCCGGTTCATCTTCTTGCGGCGCGCGTATGGGTACCCCTCGGCGTACTTGTGCTGGAGCGGCGCCCCCGTGGCTTCTATCACCGCGCGGGACGGGAAATTCTCGCTCGCGATAAGCTGAACCGTGCTCATCACGCGGTCGTATTCCTGTTTGATCAGGTCGTGAAGTTCAGGATCAACTTCCCTCAGTGGCGTGTTCATGTCGAACCTCGTTCGGGAAAAACCGATTGTGTTTTCTTCTCGTCCAAAGGGGACGGATCAGAGAGTATAACGCGGGAAAGGTACGGGATAAAGACCTGAGAGGATGCCGCCGGGACCGGACTATTGAAAGAGTCTCGATGCAAAGCAAAGTCGGTCGATTGATCTGGACGATGGGTGCCACCCTCAAGCGAGTCTTCGAGCTTGTGGGT
>CBDUXL010000332.1:0-3829 GCA_965371155.1 uncultured bacterium
GGCTCAATCTGGTACGCCACGTCGTCCCAGATCACGATCAATTTGTCGGCCACAGCAAAGTACTCCGCCAGATCGGGCTCGTCCTCGAGCAGGTCGAAGTACTCATCGCTGAGGTAAGTGATCTCGATCGGCTCCAGGTCGCTGTCGGCGAACTCGCTGTCCTCCCAGTAGCCGTCCTCGTTCAGGTAGAATGTCTTGTCGCCTGCGTACTTGATAAGGTCCTGAACAACTTCCGCCACATCCATCGCCTCACCTTCCTCCATGGCTCTATACATGGTGCTCTGCTCTCGAGCGGCTCCGGAGGCCGGTGCAGGGGCAGAGTCAAGTGGACCCCCACCACCATTGGTCCAGGCTCCAGAGAACTGGTCGCCCCTCAGCAACTCGCCCAATCGCGGAGGAATCATCTCATCCTCAGTCACGAGCATACTGGTGTACGGAGTGATAATTCCGTATCGCCTTGCCAGATCGGTAACCTCATCAATAATCTCCTGGTTTTCGCCGTAGAGGCGGATCTCGTTCAGCAGGTACCCGACTCGCCTTGTCGCCCAGTGTCTCGGGATGAAATCATTCCCGCGCTTGTCGGTGAACAAGGAAGTGTATGTGTAGGATACATGCTCATCGCCGACATACCCCGCAAGTCGCACGGTGACATTCCCCGTTCCCTGGAACCGTCCCGATAAGATCAGTTGGCTACCGAGGAACAGGTCGGGGATATTCACGGGAAGCATGTCGTAGATACGAGTGCCCGAGATATCGACCTCCAGGTCGGTCATAACGGGTGATTTGATTTTCTGGTAGAAATCCGAAAGCGGCTGTTCGAGGTCCTCATAGGGAGAGACACTCGCCGTATAGCCGCCATTTTCGCGTGACAGCCGGTCGATAAACCCATAATCGACATCATCCCCGACGCCGAAACAGAAGATTCGTCCGTCCGCATCGTAGTTAAGATCGTTAGCGTTCTCGATGATCCGGGCGGTGTTCTGCTCGCCGACAGTCGGAAGGCCATCGGTGAGGAATATGACATACATCGGGCGACCCCGGTCTCCCGAAAGCGACAGGGCTTCGGCCAGGGCGGCATTAATATTTGTGCTTCCACCGGCGTCGATCCCCTCGATGTAATCCCTCACATCGGAGATGTTTCCACCTGTTGCATCACGCCAGCCGTCGAAATAAGGGTAGATATCGGTCGCGAATGTTATCAGGCTGAAGCGGTCATCGGAGTTGAGGTTCCGGAAGATGAAATCAAGCGCGTCTTTCGCCTGCTCGATTTTGTTTCCCGCCATGCTTCCGGACGTGTCGAGCACGCAGATGAAATCCTTCGGGACAATGTTCAGCCTTTCTTCGTTGTACTCGGGCGCGATCATGGCGAGGAAGTAACCCTCATCGCTGCCGGTTGCCTGGGTGAGCATGTTGAGGCCGACCGCGGCATCCGGGCGGCTGATGTAGAGCACGAAATCGCCGGTCGGGCGATGCGAGCTTTTCTCGAGGCTCACGACCGCGCGCCTGGCACCATCCCGCTGAACATCGATTTCGTGTGTGGGCGAATAAATTGTCCCCAGAGGGTCGGGGGAATCGATCCTCACGGTGATTGCCAGTTGGCCGATTACGTCGATCGAGTACCCATCCAGCTTGAGCGGCAGGTCGATCCGCATCAGACCCGACTCGATGGGAAGCAACCAGTCGTACTCGATATCGATCTGCTTGTCGCCGTTCGCCGGGATCGGATAGATATGCGCACGGATCATCCCTTCTCCGAGATACTCCAGAAGCCCCGGATCGCGCATCGTTGCCACAATCTGATGGTAGATTCGCGCGGCTTCATCGGCGGGAAGTGTCTCCGCCGTGAGTTCGCGACCGTCCATCCAGAGCGCGAAGTCCGAGATGTCCGCGCCGTGCGGAAGCGGGAACACGAAGGTCCCCTCGAGATCGATCCAGGTGTTGTTGTGAAATATCTCGGTTGTTTTTACATGCGCGAACTGATCGTCCAGTTCGATCTCGATACTTTCACGCGCCAAAGTGATGGGTTGCGTTGGGCCGTACGGATCGGGATGCCACGGCGCAATCATGTCGGGCTCGATAATGATGCCCTGCGCCTGCGTAGGCGTCGCCAATCCAAAGAGAACGCTCGCCGCGATCGCGAGCATGAGTGTGACTGTCAGGCTGTTTCTCATTCTGAGTGCCTCCTCAGGCTATACCCTTGATGTCCCTTGCTCTCCCGGCTGACTTGCGGGCCAACTGAGGCCGGAACCTATCGAGGTTCAGGCGATAGGCGGGAGAGTCGCAGGATGAGAGTATTGTGCATGAAAAAAGGTTCGGTTGGAAGTGTGGGCAAGACGCAGCGCCTGTTCCGACTGCCTTCCTCACTGCTCCCAGTCAAACGGTGGCTCGGACGGGAGATCGTCAAAGAACCCGTCAGTGGTCATCCTCCGGACCTCGAAAAACTCGAATCCGTGTGTCTGATCGAGTTGATAAAGAGACTGTGTTATCCGAAATGGTGGGAATCGTCCGGCATTATCAAGTGCGCAGCTCTGCCAAACGACAATGCCCTCCAACTCCGGACTGAACTCGAAATCACAGAGGGTGCCGTAGTCGATGTGTGCTCCTGGTGACCATTGCAGGAAGCTGAAGATAACCAGATTCACGGCGCGCAACTCAGGCGTTCGAGTGGCAATATGAACGCCCGATTCGTGCGACAGCAGTGCCAAGATTGGGATTTCGACGCTAGCACACGGCAAAGAGACGAACTCGATTTTGTCGTATGTCCTGTAGACCCTCAACATACCGTTTTCGTCCGTGTCGGCGAGTTCGGTTAACTCAACATTGAATTCACCATCACTCAGAGTCCCGGCAAGCAACTCATAGGCGCGAATCGTTGTTCCCGCCGCCGGGTCCATGACCGCGTCATAGCAATACGTTACGACGAGACAGGTTTCCTGGCCTGTGGCATAAGAGTATGCCCGTACATCGTTTGGGTCCCCGGGCAGATGAGATTGAATCACGTCCCATAGGGGGTCACCATCAAGCAGGGGGCCATTGTATTCGGTCGCAAACGATGGTTGCGCCAACACGAAAGTCAGAAACAGAAAGAGCAGATATCGGATCACGGCAGTCCTCCAAAGATCGATTTGGAACTGATGCTCCTGTCCAAGCGAGTGATGTATTCTAGCAGTGAAGACGGGTGTCCTGCAAATCGTAATGGATGGCTCGTGGCGCACTCAGTCATTTCTCTCTATAATGCTGCCAAATCAGCCAAATAGCCAAGGAGGCTTCGAGATGAACGAGAAACCCGAATTCGCGGAGAGGCTGCAACGTCTTGAGAAACAGAACAGGCGTCTGATGGTCGCGATGACATTGCTGGGTGTCCTGGTCGTGGCCCTGCTGAGTCTGGGCGCAGCGCCGAACCTGGATCCTGTGGCGGATGTAGTTGCCGCAAGGCAGTTTGAGTTGATCGACACTGAAGGCAACCTTCGTGGGCTTTTCACGGTGGACGAGGAGGGCAGCACGAAGTTCCTGCTCGGAGACGATCAAGGCTGGACTCGCGCGTCGATCAGGATCGTGGACGGCGGCGTGACATTGCAGCTATTCGATGAGAACGCACTGTCTTGTGCGGAGCTTTGTGTCGATGATGAGAGTAGCGCGAAGCTGCTGTTGTCAACCCCGATGGAGGAAAGTATTGAGACCCGCGCGGCACTTGGCGTGCTTCCGGAAGGACTCGGGTACCTAAGGCTCTATGATGAACTCGACGAGTGCTATTTCAGCCAGCCTTCGAATCTAGAGGAGTGAAATCGGGAGCGCAACGGCAACATCCTTATACGGCAAGTGATGGGGC
>CBDUXL010000333.1:0-3817 GCA_965371155.1 uncultured bacterium
CTATATCGGGTGAGTGCTTGTCAGCCTCATGCGGATGTATTCCGACCGTGCCGGCAAAGGCAGGGATCGTTACGCCCCCGGTTCCGTATGTTTCGAGAATATCAAGCACGCCACGGAAGTGCTCAGGATCGTACCCGACCAGTAATATGCCTTCGACATGCGCCTTGAAAGCTCTGGCGAGCACGGACGCTATCTCGTGCCGCTCGAACCTCAGAGTCAGGTGACAATGTGTATCAACAGCCATAAGGTAAACGACCACCGGCTCAGCGGCGGTCGGTGTCTTCCCATACTACGCCTTCGGCAGATCCCAGCTTTATATTCGAATCACCTCTTGGGTCCAGTCGAGTCATCAACAGCCCGACATTCCTATTCCTCTTTCTCGTCCGACTCATCGGCGGTACCGCCATTGTTCGATTCATCCTCCACCTTGTCCTCTTCATCCTCCCCTGATTCATCTTCAGACTCATCTTCAGACTCATCTTCGGATTCATCTTCGGACTCCGAGGCGCCATCCGGGGTTTCCGTAGTAGTTCCGCCCTCATCCACTATCGTGCCACCATCGCCTGCGGGCGAGGTCGCGCCCGGGGGAACGGCTGTTCCCATTTCTCCTCCCGGGCCTCCGGGACCCGTGACTACCGCACCGTCCATTCCCGCGGACATTGCCCCCATTCCGCCGCCGAGTTGCGACCCCATCAAGGCAATCATGATCTGATAATCGAAAAGCGGGATAACCTCATAAAGGGTCCTGATGGCTCCGGAAGCTCCTTCCCCACCGTCCTCCTTGGTAACAGTGAATTGGGTTCCGACCAGTTCGTTCAAGGTGGCATTACTGATGGTCACATGACCGTCCTCATCCACGTCCCCCCTGGACAGCCCGACGGAGAGCTCACCACCGGATGCCTTGCCCATCTGCTCGTCGAAGACGACGCAAACCAGCCTGCCGGACGTCACATATGTGTTCTCATCCGTAAGACCTTCCGGAAAGAATCCTCCGAAAGTCGGATCGGAACTCCAATTATCTTCCTCGTCGACTATCACCTGTCGGCTGCCGAGGTCATAGGAGGGCAGCGGCAGCCTAATATCGGATAATGGGCTAATGAACAATGCATCGTAGGCTGCAACAACCTCGCTGACTCCTGAACCGCTGGCAATCTTGATTGCAGTGCCGCTGGATGATTTATCGGCGATATCCCTTAGCAGGTTGGTCCACTGCTCGATCAGTACGAAATTCCTGTGGAAAGTTGAGAGATAGAACAATTCTTTGGGTTCCGGATCACCGGCCTGAACCTCCTGCGCTGCGTTGAGCAATGGTGTCATGGTGTTGTTGAGATCGCTCAGAGCCTGGAGGAAAATCGGGTGCAGATTGGACAGGAGATCCTCTCCGTCCTCGTCCAATGTTCCAAACGGAGGATCGGGAAGGTACTCATCGGGTTTGAGGATGTTGTCGCCATCTTCATCCTCCACATCTTCCATCGGCAGCAAGTACTGGAGACGATGATCGTAAGCCTCTACATACGAGAGCAACGCATCGACCAGCTTGTAATGATCGAGAAGGAGGTGGAAGTCATCGACATCAAACATGAGAGTAATTTTCCTGCCGCCGCCCACCACATTGAACGGCAAGCTCAGGAAGTAACCCTCTTCTTCGATAGTTGTCCTTACCGACTCCAGGTTGGAAATTTGCTCTGTTATCTCGTTGTGGAAAGCGCGAAGATTGCTGTAGAAGGGGGGAGACAGAACCACATCGGCCCCATCACGCGCGGCAACATTGCGATACTCACTGATATATGTCTCCCATTCGTCCTCGTTTAGTGGCTCCTCTCTCTCAGGCAATCCCCCTGGACGGGCGCCTTCCATTCCGATGGGGAATCCGCCGACTCCCGATCCGGACCCGGTTCCAGTACTTGTGGGTCCACCCGGGTCCAATGGTATATCCCCATTGTCCGATTGTTTGCCCGGGTCGGTGTCCAGCCGCTCCAAACCGTCCTTTGCAGCGCTTTCACCTTCCCTTTCAGGAGAACGAGGACGATCACCGGGGCCGTCACTGGGAGAGGTTTCCCCTTCTCCGTTTCCAGCCACATCAATTGAACCCGATCCCCCTACATCGACGGGTACCGCGCCGCCTCCGTCCATGGGTGGAGCCATTGCACCTCCCTGGAGCATGTTCTCCAGGTGAGTGAAGTTCTCCGAAGTGAACATGATCTCGGTTTCGACCGGAGCCAGCACTGGATAAACAACGTTCCTGAACAGCTTGGCGGATTGCGCTCCCAACGCCGCCAGCCTGAGGAAATAAGAATCATCGGCCAGGAAGGGATTGGGGAACGCTTCCGGATGGCCTATGAGAGGGGTATGCGTGAATAAGCGATCCACACCGGGATGAAGGAGGACCGCATAGCGGCGATGGTCGCGCATTACATCTACCAGCGCGTACGCGAATGCAGCATCCGCACTCTCCGGGCTAGCTGCAAACGCGCTCTTGAAAGACAGTCCGGCAAGCATCACCTGACCGCTTTCCATGGCCTCCAGACCCTGCGGCCAGAGCAGTTCAAAGCCGCCTGAGAGAATTTCCTCTTCGGCAGCAGCACCCTCGCCCATTTGGCCGGGAAGCCCCTCAGCGCCCGGCACGCCCTCGGGCGGAGTCTCCCCGCCGGGACCACCGGGTTGGTTGGGATTCTGAAAGCTTGGCGCCGTCGGATTTGAGGCAACTCCTCCACATCCAATCGCGAGCAAGGCTGCAACCAGGATCATCAAGAGTGGAAACATGTGTCGGGACATCGCATTCACCGGTCTTTCCTTTTCTTCCTTCTGCCAATCCTTAAGTCATCCACCGCCCGGACAATACAACAACGCGCGAAGGGGAGCCGACGGTAAGCCGAGTTCTGTACCCGCCGAGCCTGTCGCAAGGCTCAAGGTGGCGATCATCCATCTGGGACAACCGTTTCCGGCTGCCTCGTGCGTCTACCTTGGGAGAGGACGGGCCGCCCTGTTCTCCCGGTTTGACTTGCACCGGACGGGGTTTACTAGACGCGGTCCCGTCACCGGGCCGCCGGTGAGCTCTTACCTCACCCTCACACCCTTACCCGGACCGGAGCCCGGGCGGTCTGGTTTCTTTGCACTTTCCATCGGCTCACGCCGCCTGGGTGTTACCCAGCGTCCTGCCCTTCGGTGCTCGGACTTTCCTCGCCCGCTATAGCCTTGGCAACAGCGGGCGCGATCGCTTCGTCTGCTCCCTTGAGTTTTTCCAGTATATCTATTAGCCCTGCTTTTTCAAGGCCAGTTTGCTCAGTTTGTCGGCTTCCTCGTTGTCATTACGTGAAATGTACTCCATCTTCCACTTATCAAAGCCGTCCAGAAGCGCGACAAGCTCCCGGTACAGCTTTAATATCCTGCGATTCTTTACCCGATATGTCCCGTTGACCTGATTGGCCATCAATTGGCTGTCAGTTCTAAACAGGGCTTTTTTAATCCCCCAATCTCTGCAGATCCTGGCCGCCTTGATCGCGGCCTTATACTCCGCCTCGTTATTCGTTGCTTCTCCGATCGCTTCCGCGAGTTTGCCTATTTCCTTTCCTTTCGATGTCTCGAATACGATCCCAATGGCACTCGGACCTGGATTGCCAAAGGTGGCTCCATCCGTATGAACTACACAGGCCTTGATCCCGCCAGGCTCGATCGTCGGTAAAGGCGGTGGCAACTCAACAGGCTTTTTCTTTCTCGTGCGCTTTTTCTTCGCCGGCTGCTCATCCATTTCGACCGGAACTTCCAGCAGGCAAACCGCCTGTGCAGCGATCCCTTCGCCTGTTCCGGTAAAGCCAAG
>CBDUXL010000334.1:0-3815 GCA_965371155.1 uncultured bacterium
GGGGAGGAGAATTAGAAAGTGCACGAAAACCCTGTTCCGGTACTGGTTGCATTGGTCTTTGGATTGCCCTACGCCACGGGAACGATGATTCATCATTTTCTGACCCGCCATTGGGAAAAGGCCATCGGTTGGTTGTTGATCTTCTCCTTCTGCTCGACTATGGGTCTCGCGATGCTGACAATCATGGCTGTGCGTTCGGGAGAAGTGGATCCCAACATCCAGATTCTAAACCTGATTCGCTGGGTCATGCTCGCGCAAGCATTGCTCTGGGCCCTGTTCCGGTTCATGTACCAGCGCCGTCGGGAACCCGGCGGATGGCGCACCGTAGCCGCATCCGCGTGCCTCATCAGTCTGGCAGTTGCCTTTCTTGTGCCTGTCACATACAACGCGATCCGTCAGCAGCGGATCGTCCAGGGCCAGGAACTCATGGATGAGGTCGGTTACATGCCGTACCCGGGCGCAGACTACCCCGATGGTAAGCTCAAGAATACCGGTGGGGGTCCCGGATATGAATGTCTGAGCGTACGTTTTCTGACTGATGATGATCCCGAACAGGTGTTTGACTTCTACGAGCAGTGCGCCGAGTCTGCAGGCCTGCAGGTACATCTGGACACTTCCAGCAGATACGGAACCCACGTGCTGTGGGCTGTGGGGGACACCTCAGCGGCGATGAAAGTTGAGCATGCACAATCCTCTGATGAATGGAGGCTTTTCGTCTACTGGAGTGCCGATTACTCGGTCGCGGTGGATTCCGACGGAAGAGTTTATGTCGAATGACTACTTCCCAACCAAGCCGGACCCGGATTGGAATTGGATGTGGACCCATGTCTATAGATAACTACCTCGGGAATTGCTATTATCTGACCCCGTAGCCTGTTTTGATCCGGGCTACTTGCTGTCGCTCATATGCAAGGAGGAATGAAATGGAACAGATACAGCATAAACACGGATTAGCATCATTCGTCTGGCCGGTAAGCCTTCTTATCGGGTTTGCTTTCGCCTTTAAATGGATCAGCAGAGTCTTCGAGGGACTCGCCAGTGAGCCGATTCAGTGGGCCCTGGTGGGTGAAGGGCTGGCGTTTGCCGCTGTTTTCATTTTCATTTATGGGTTGGTAGCGTGGTTCCTGTCGGCCCGGCGCGGCCTGTGGTCGCTCGCGCTTGTGGTAACCCTCATTGCCGTAGGCTTTATCTTCTTGTTCGTGCTCGGCGAATTCGGTGAAGGGCTGGGTTTTGCCTTTTCCTTCTTTATCATTTATGGGTTGGTTGCGTGGTTCCTGTGGGCCTGGCGCAGCGTGCGGTGGCTCGCGATTGTGGTGACCCTATTCATCGGAAGCTCAATGTTCTTGTTCTTGCTTGGCTCATTGATCGGTGGACTCGGATCCAGCCCATTTGTGTGGACGGGTCTAGCTAATAATCTGATGTCGATCAACGAAATATGTCTTCCATTTCTTGCAATCGCTTGGCTTCTCTGGTTTCGTCCGATGATTGGAGCAGTTCCTCTGATCTGCCTGGGCGTCCTTGCCGCTGTCGGCTTAGGTTATGATTACGCGGCTTTCAGTGGTCTACTTATCGTCCTTGGGATACTTACCCTTATCCAGGAGGTCATGGCTAAGAAAGGGCAGGCCGTGCTCATGAATGCAGGTTGACCTGGGATCTCACTGTGATTTCCTCATCAAGAGTGAAACAGGAAAGAAGCCAATCACTTCAAGGAATAAATAACTCTCAGAATCAAGGTAAAGCCCGATTCCTGGGGAGGAGTAACGAAAGATGGACAAATATCTTATGCTGGCAACGGTCGCGCTGGCCCTGATACTGCCCTATGTCGCGGGAACGATGCTTCACCATTTCCTAACCCGCAATTGGGAAAAGGCCATCGGTTGGCTATTGCTCTTCTGGTTCTGCCTGACCGAGGGTCTGGGGCTTCTGGTGATGGCAGCGGTGGAGTTATGGGAATCCCCACTGAACATCCCCTTTCTGAACATTGCTCCGTGGGTCATGCATGCACAGGCAGTGCTCTGGGGACTGTTCTGGTTCATGTACAAGCGCCGTCGGGAGCCCGGCGGATGGCGCACAGTAGCCGTATCTGCGTGCCTGCTTAGCCTGGCAGTCGGCCTTCTTATTCCTGTCACATACAACACTGTCCGAGAGCAGCGGATCGCCAAGGACCAGGAACTACTGAATGAGGTTGGCTACAAGCAGTACCCGGGCGCAGACTACCTCGATGGCAAGTACAAGTATCACGGTTGGCGCGGAGGTGAATGTCTGAGCATACATTTTCTGACTGATGATGACCCCGATAGTGTGTTTGGCTTCTACGAGCAGTGCGCTGAGAATGCCGGCCTGCAGGTAAGTCGAGGCACTTCCAAGATACTGCAGATAAGTCAAGGCAACTCCGACATACCCGTGACTAACGTGCTGTGGGCTGTGGGAGACAATCCGGTGACGGTGGAAATTGAGCAGGGGCGATCCCCTGATGAGTGGACATTTTCCGTGTACTGGAGTACCAACCCCTCCTTCGTAGAAGACCATGTCAAATATGACTATGACCTGGCCCCGTAGCCTGTTTTGATCGGGCCACGATACTCCTTAATATTCTATACGATTTTCGCTGCCGAAAGGGAATATGGATAATGGGAACCAACGGCGCAGATCTCTTGTTCGATTTCCCTCCTGCAAGGTGGTTCTGGAAGCCTCTTATCAAGCGGTATGTCACGGGCTCCTGGAAGCCGATGGTTCTCAGGCCTGCGAAGCCGACCTTTCCCGAGCGGCTTGACAATCTGGGCCTTTATCTGCACGTGCCCTTCTGTCGGAGCCCTTGCCCATACTGCCCCTACAATCGGGTCTGTTACGATGAAGCCGGTTATCGTCTATACGAATCGGCGGCGCATCGGGAAATCGAGCTCTACGGTCGCCTAATGTCGGAAGCGCTTGCCGGTCGCGGGCTGGAGCGCCCGCGCATCGGTTCTCTCTACATCGGGGGAGGGACCCCGACGATAGAGCCGGAAAGCCTGGCTAGTCTGATAAGCCACATTCAGGAGGTCTTTGGCCCCGCGAGCGATGTCTGCGTGGAGTGTCATCCCTCGGCGATGGACGATGCGTGCCTCGGGAGGCTGAAGTCCATTGGCGTAAGCATGGTCTCGATCGGGGTGGAGAGTCTGTCGGACCGTCTGCTCAAGCTTATCGGTCGTGCGCATGATGCCGCCACGGCGGAGGACGCGGTACGCAGAGCGGTAGCGAACGGGTTTGATTCGGTCAACGTGGATCTCATGTTTGCCCTGCCGACTCAGACGATTGAGGATCTCGACTATGACCTGTGCCGCATACTCGATCTGGGAGTGGATCAGATATCCGCGTACCCTATCTTCGGTTTTCCCTACACGAAGCTCGGTGAAAAGCTGGGAATCAAACGAATCTGCCGCCCCCCGGGAGAACTCATCCGTCGTATGCTTGCGTTGATCCGTCGGCGCTCTGAGGAACGTGGTTTCCGGCAGTGCGCGGTCTGGTCATTCCTTCGTCCTGATCGCAGAAAATTCAGTTCAACCACCCGCGACTACTACCTTGGTTTCGGCCCCAGCGCCGCCTCGATGACCGGTGGGCAGTTCTATGTCAACACCTTCTCAGTCGAGGAATACACGTCCGCACTGCCGGATCGGCTGCCCGTGGCGCTTGTCCTGCCGGTTAATGAGCGCCTTGAGATGGCCTTCTGGCTGTACTGGCGAATCTACGAGATGAGAATCCCCTTTGCCGGCTTCCGCGAGCTCTTCGGGCGAGAACTGCAGGAGGTGTACGGAGGGCTCCTGGGTTTGTGGGAGCGG
>CBDUXL010000335.1:0-3807 GCA_965371155.1 uncultured bacterium
CTCTATCGAGGCGATTAAACCCGTCTCCTCACCGCACACAAAAGCACCGCCGCCACGGTGTATCGTGATGTCGAAGTTGAAACCGTTGCCAAGGATGTTCTCGCCAAGCAGCCCAGCGTCGCGGCAACTGTCGATAGCCTTCTGGAGATGTTTCACTGCGAGCGGATACTCCTGCCGCACGTAGATGTAGCCCTCGTCACTCCCAATCGCGTAGGCTGCGATAAGCATGCCTTCCAGGACGTTGAACGGGTCGCCTTCCATCAAGGAGCGGTCCATGAACGCGCCAGGGTCGCCCTCATCGCCGTTCGCGATCAGGTAGCGCTTGTCACCCCCCGCCTTTGCACAGAAGCGCCACTTCCGCCCCGTGGGAAATCCGGCTCCGCCCCTGCCCCTGAGTCCGCTCTTTTCGACCTCCTCTATGACCTCCTCAGGTTGCATGCCCAAGGCCGTGGTCAGGCCCAGAAAGCCGTCCACCGCGAGGTATTCATCGAGGGATGTCGGGTCAATCTGCCCGATATTCCTGAGCACGATTCTGGTCTGGTGGGCATAGAACGGGATCTCAGAGTACTGCTCGACATACTCCTTGGTTTGCGGATTGCGGTAGATCAGTCTTTTGATTACTTCGCTGCCCACCACCGTCTTGCTCACAATCTCCGGTACGTCCTTCGGCTTCACACGCTGGTACAGGATGCCGGACGGAACGAAGGTCACGATGGGCCCGCGCTCGCAGAAGCCGTGGCAACCGGTCATCTTGACGACCTGCTCGACTTTCATGTCGATGCCGCGCTCTTCAAGCTCCTCTCGAAACGCCTGGGCTACCTCGGCTGATCCGCTGCTGAGACACCCGGGTCCTGCGCAGACGAGAATGATATTCTTGACGAGGGACTTCGCCTTCTTGGCCTCCCCTTGACGTCTCTCAAGATCTTGCACATTCCTAAGACGCATTACCTTTCGCCTCCCTTGCCTGCTTTGTTGGAGTCCGCTTCGCTGTCGTACTCATCCAGCACCTGCCTGATCTTCAGGACTGACATTTGGCGATGAATCATCTCATTAATTTTCACTACCGGCGCCAAAGCGCAGCATCCCAGGCAAGCCACGTAGTTGAGCTCGTACTTCCCGTCCGGGGTTATCTCGCCCCTGGTGATGCCGAGGCGATGCTCGAGCGAGGCGGTGATCTGCTCGCCGCCCCGGACATGGCAAGCCGTTCCAAGGCAGACATGAATGATGTGTTCTCCAGGCGGTTCGAAACGGAACTGCGCATAGAAAGTCGCCACACCATAGATGTAGTTCTCGGATACCCTCAACCTGCGAGAAACGCGATTGATTGATTCAGGTGAGAGGTACCCCTCCACATCCTGCACATCCTGAAGGATTGGAATCAGGTCCTCCCTCTTGCCCGGGTACTTCTCCAGGACCGACGCAATAGGATTGCCGGTCATACTCACATCCCCTCCGTATCGTGTTTTTGAAGTGCTTGCATCCTAATGCATGCCCGAGCCCTGTTTCTGGACAGGATTACCGGGCAAAACAGCGATCTGCCATCATGAGACGCCGAGGTCGTGAAGTTTGGTCGCTAGTTTCCAGGCGTCCAAATCAGTGGTAAACAGGCTTATCTTGGCTCGCTCGGCGAGGTCCACCACGTCCGGGAAAGGCTTCTTGTCGCGCACGAAAACTATGGCGCCGACATCCACAAGGTTCGCCGTGGCGATAAGGTTCTTGTGTGTCTGGATAGTGATCAATAGACTGTTGGCCGGCGCGCCCGCGACAATGTCGCTGACCATGTCGGATATGTACACCCCTTCAATTTCCTTGTCATACAGGGTGTTGACCAGCGTCAGACCGGCTTTTTCTTTCAGTTCAGAGATCTTCATGCGTTCTATCCTTTCATCCGGGCAATGCCCGGGACGATGGCCCTGTCGGACCTTGGTTCAGTATATGTCCTTCAAGCCCAAATCGGCGATTATCTCCCCCTGGCAGGTGTCTATGTTGCCCCTGAGACTGCACGGGGCGAAAATGACGCTCTTGCCGGGAGTCTTGATCCTGCTGTTGAAATACTCGGTGAGGGTCTCTGTGGCCTCGGAGCCTACGCACTCTCCCGAAACGTGGGATGAGTCCGCGCAAAGCCCCAGATACACCCACGCCTCCTCCCCGCCCAGCTCCTTTCCGGTGAGATTCGCCATGCAGTCTTCCTTGCAGCCGAGGCACAACATCAGGCCCATGACCTTATCCAGGTTGACCACCTCGGCGCACTTTTTACATTCGAGATCAAACTTGACGGCCTGCGCGCTTCCGAGAAACCGCCAGCGGTGGTCGCCGTCGATATAGCTGTCCATATGGTGCCGATCTTCGAGAGTGAAGAAGCTTGTCCTTCTTCCGCAGTGCGTGCAGCCCTCTGTGACAAGGTATCCGTTACGGAGATTTGCGATAACCCATTCGTGTTGGCAATTCTCGTCGACCATGGTTACTCCTTCAAGGATACAGTAGTTGCACAACTCGGCATGCCGAACCCGCCGAGCAAGCAGCCTACCAAACCTCCGAACTTGAGAATTTCTTCTCCGCCGGTGTCCCCTCCCGATTCTCCACTCAAGTCAATTCCGAAGATTTTCAGGATGGGGCCTGAACCGTAAATGTATCAATAGCTTGCTTGTCCGATTACTTGTTGGGGAACTATAGCACGGTGCGCGGAAAATTTGAATAGCCTGAATCGCTCCTTCTTGATTTTGAGGGCGTTGCATGGCCTGGTCTCCTGCAGGAGTGCCATTCGCCCGATTACTCACCCATTACTGTCACAACAAGTTCCCGACCTCTCGGGCGCGTATCGCAATCTATGAACACAACCTGCTGCCACGTGCCCAGGATCGGCCTGCCATCCCTAATCGGCACAGTTATGTCCGAACCAATCAGGCTCGCCCTCAAGTGAGAGTGACCGTTGTCGTCATGCCAGGTTTCATGATGGAAATATTCCCCCCACGGCGGTCCGGGCGGTGTCGGAGGCGCATGTCGATTGAGATACTCTTTAATGTCGCGAACCGCACCAGGCTCGAATTCGGTCGTGGTCAGCGCGCCGGTCGATCCGACACAGAATACATTGGCGATCCCGGACTTGACGCCTGATCTCCTTATGCACTCGGCAAGTTGGGGAGTGATGTCCTTGATGTCGCTGTCGCCCTTGGTTGAAACCTTTATCAGGTCGGCGTGCACGGTCATGGTCGGCCCCTTTCAAGAGCAAACAGGTTAGCACGGAACTTACCGCATTGCCGACTGGTTCATACGACCCCGTGTTCTTGAGAAGGCTGTTCCGCTGTGAAGTCGGATTGAGCGAAACTGAACCGGATCATCTGAGAGTGATCCACGAGAGCAAAGGAGCCCTACCAGCACCCGTCCGGCAGGTACTTGGTCACGAATGCGTCACTCATCTGCCCGTGCGAAGAATGTTCATCCGGATCATCGTAGCAGGGCGGGTCGGTAGGAGCGAAATCGACCACGTCCATGAACTGGCCCGTAACATAGACGTTGCCAGAACTGTCAGTGGCAACTCCATGGCCACGAGCACTGTACCCCCCACCCCAGGTTCGCGCCCATTCGAAGTTACCCGATGAATCGAATCTGCTCAGGAAGATATCGTACTGACCATTCGAGGTGTGCGGATCACCGCCGCCGGGGTCGAAATCGACTGTGTCCCTGAAACACCCCGTAACATAAACATTCCCGTAACCGTCAGCAGCAACTCCCGAGCCTTGATCCCATTCTGACCCACCCCAGGTCCGCGCCCACTCAAAGTTACCCGATGATTCGAACTTGCTCAGG
>CBDUXL010000336.1:0-3774 GCA_965371155.1 uncultured bacterium
TTGCGCGCCCATCGGCGATATCTTCTGCACCGTCACCGGCGATATCAATGTCATCCGTCGCGAACATTTCGAGAAAATGCACGACGGCGCAGTCTTGTCGAACTCAGGTCATTTCGATGTCGAGCTTGAGCTTGAAGCACTCAGGGACATGGCAAGCGAGGTCAAGCGCATTCGACCTAACCTCGATCGGTACACCATGTCGGACGGGCGGAAGCTGTTCCTCGCCGGGGAGGGTCGATTGGTGAATCTCGCGTGCGCTGAGGGTCACCCCGCGAGTGTCATGGATATGTCGTTCGCCAACCAGGCGCTCTGCGCGGAGTACCTGAAGGACCACGCGAAGGAACTGGGGAACCAGGTCTATCCGGTCCCTGATGAGATCGACAAGCGAGTCGCAAAGCTGAAGCTCGAAGCGATGGACGTGAGCATCGATGTGCTCACGGAGGAACAGGTGAAGTATTTGAGTAGTTGGGAAGTGGGGACGTAAATCCGTTCATCCGTGTACTTTCAGGGCAGGCCTTGTGCCTGCCCTTCTTGCACAAAATTCAGACTTCGATTTCCTGACCGATAGGACTGGGAAGTGGTACAATTCGCCAACTCGACAGATAAAAGGGATCAAATCACGTGCGAAACTGGCCTCTGTGGGTAACTCTTCTGCTGGCGTTCGTCTCATTCCTTTTCGGTATGAGCGCGAGGATCACGCCCGAGATGTACCGGGATCTGTCCCCGTCGCTGGGGTACGTGTTCGTTCCCGACGACGACACCTTTATCGACAGCGAGCATCGACTCGAAGTGCAGTTCGTCCGGATGGGCTCTGAGGCCCCTGCGCGCGTGACCGCATTTATCTCCCGATCCCACGATGAACCAGTGCAGGAGCTTGAGTTCGAGCCGCTCACGTTCCGGGGCGATCGCACCCGAACCTGGTTCGCGGTGCTTCCTCCCCTCCATGACAAGGCCGACAAGTGGTTCTACCATATAGAAATCCAGACTACGGAGGGTCGATCGATCGAGATCTGGAAAAGGATGAACTGGTTCGAGCGACTTTTCACAGGTTTCAAGAAGGAACGACAGAAGTTCTGGGTGACTTATGAGGGGAACATTGTCAGGGAAATGCCGCTTGGAAAGCTTGTGCTTGTAAGCCACATTGTTTTATCGGTGGGAGCGCTGCTCTTTGTATTTCATACGTTGTATAGCTGTTTTTGGCTGTTGGCTGCTCCTGACGCTTTGCACATGATGAAGGCGTACAGAACGATGCTGGGAGCGTGGATTACGTTTACGTTCGGGACAATCATTCTCGGTCCTCCGATTACTTGGTATACGTTCGGTGAGGGTTTCGCGCCATGGCCCGTGCGGGGTCTGACATCTCTAGGCGACATCACCGACACAAAGAGTGTGCTTCTCGTCGTCTGGTGGGGCGTCCTCTTGCTCACAAGCCTGGCATCGTATCGCTCTGCTGTGAGAGGCGATATGGAAGAGTCCAGAGGTTGGAAGTTTGCGATATGGACATTTGTGGCGATATTGGTCACGGTTTTCGTTTTCCTGATCCCGCACAGCCAGTTCTTGTAGGGGCGCGGGGCACGCGCCCGTCCGGCTGCGCGCCCGTCCGGCTGTGCGCGCCCGTCCGGCTGCGCGCCCGTCCGGCATGCGCGCCCGTCCGGCATGCGCGCTGACCCACACCACACATGATCCACACCGCAGTCCACACCACAAGTGGTGTGGCTACCGTAACCTGCGATACTATTCTGGACATGACCTGGATTCCCGAAGACAGTGAGTCCGAACTTTATGCATTCGAACCGGAACGGTTTCTTGTTCCCCCCATGGAAGGGATTCTGAGACGCCTTTTTGGCGCGCGATGGGGGATGATTCTTGTCAGTGCTCCGGAGATGGTGAACCTGAATCCTGTACTGGATTTCCTTGCCGATTACTCGCTTCAGCTATCCTACTACAGCCAAATCTCCGCAGAACAAGGCGATTTCGAGGCCCTCGAGCGCGACAAACGCAGAATCAGAACCATTGATGAAATTCTGGAAGAGGCACAGGAGGCTATGCCTGCGACGGATGATGAGTTGCCGGAAGTCGGTGAGAATGAGCAGAATGTGCACCACGTTCCAAGAAATCCTGAGTGTGTGTTCATTCCCGAACTCGGGCCGGAGATAGTCTCGGAAACGGTCGAGACCGCTTTGTCCGGACGTCTGGTTATAGCTGGACTACGCGCCGAGGGCAGTTTCCCCGCCCTGCAGACTTTCCGATCGCTTGTCGGAAGCGACCATCTCGCAGCCGCAAGCCTCATGGGCATTGTCGGCCTGAACACGGTCGTTGGAATCTGCCCTGAATGCAAGGTCCGGGTCGAGTATGAACTTGACGAGAGCGACGCGATTTTCCTGGGCATGGAAGAAAAGAATCTTGTCGGATATCACGGGACAGGATGCGACGCGTGCGGCGGAACGGGGCATTCGGGGAGAATTCTCATTCATGAAGGATTCGAGGTCAGCGAGAAGCTGCGCACCGGTTTGCTTGAGGCAATGCCGCCTCGGCATTTGAGGCTTCATGCGATAAACGAGGGCATGACCACACTTCTGGATGCCGCCTGGGCGCTTTCCGAGGCGGGTGAGACTACGCTCGAGGAAGTAATACGGATCGCTGAAGTAACTGACCCCGGTCCGGAAAACGGCCTGTGAGTGATTCTCGATTCGGGCGAGAAGCTGGTATAATATTTAAGGAAACTAAGTCCTGCTGGTGCCTGCTTCCCAATCTGAAAAGACGCGATCCGGAGGTTGCGTAGATGCGGTTGCTACCGTCAAGTTGGCGAGACAAGGTGTTGTCGCGGCGATATGCGGCGGTACTCGCGTCGATTCTCTTCCTTGCGTCTATTCCTCTGCTTCTGGCTCATAGTCATCGTGTTGCGATTCAGGCCCTGCCCGATACGGCGCCCACGCGATTGCCGGATGGGGTGGTCTACCAAAGCACAAACTACTCATGCGGACCTGCATGTCTTGCCGGCCTTTTCCGCTATTATGGGTTTTTCAAGAGCGAGCGCGAAATGGCACAGCTAGCGGGGACCAGCGTCGCGCTGGGGACACAACTCGCCGGCCTTGTACACGCGGGCGAGATTCAGGGGTTCGAGCCACTCGTTCTCAACCCGTCCTACGAGCAACTCGATCTGATCTGCCACCCGGCGATAATCTTCCAGTCGCGAGTGTATCACCTGGTTACGTTCTGGGGGCTGGATCAGGACGGAAATCTGATCATCCGCGATCCCGTTCTCGGGCCGACCAGATGGGAGCCGCTGGAATTCCGGCGCAACACCCCGTGGCACCCCACTCTGCTTGTTTACTATCCCGGACGAGTGCCTCGATGCAACCCGGATTCATCCCCGAGAGAAATCCTCGCGCACCAGAGGATGCTTCAGGCGATAGGTCACTCTCCCGGCAGATTGAACGGCGAGTGGAGCAACCGTATGACTGAAGCCGTTCGTGGATTTCAGTCCGAGATGAACCTGCCCCGGACGGGCGAAATAGACGCTTCCACGGGTTATTATCTGGAGAATGCATGGAAGCTTGTGACACGCGGGTCTTCCGGTCCGTTCATGTCGATAGACCGCTCCGATGAGCCGATCCGTCGCCAGGCCCCGATTCTCAGATTGTTGACCGATGGAGAGCGAGTGGACTGACTCTTATTGTGAAGGCCCCCGGCCTTCCATACCTCCGAAATCCACGAGCAACCGGGACCGCGAGCGTCCCCTCGACTTTCGCCAAAAAATAGGAAGAGGTTGGC
>CBDUXL010000337.1:0-3765 GCA_965371155.1 uncultured bacterium
CCTACCCTAAGCCCAAGGTTGTCAATCGTGTACGCTACACCCGGCACCATCGCCACCCATGAACTTTGTTCCCTGCCCAACTCAGCCACGAGATTCCTGCCTGCGATCTCGAGAGCATCAAGTTCATCAGTAAATGATGCCAGGTTGGTGAGAACACGCTCATTATCCACTCCATGAGTCATCAAGGTAGCCGCAACAGCCGCTGCGACAGCGCGCGCGTTCTCGAACCCAAGCCAGAAACCATGCGGGCAGGCATCAAATCCGGGAAAGTCCTTCAATATGGCTCCATAAGCCTGGTAATCGGGCCAGTCAACTGTTTCGACAGCCCCGATATTCTCAGCAAGCTCCTCCTCGAAATGCAGGAATTCGGTATTTCCATAGACTATGAAATCGCACGATTGGATTCTTTCCAGGTCTTCGGCAGTAAGTGTATAGCTGTGCGGATCGGCTCCGGGCGGTAGTATCGGAATTATCTCAACAAGATCACCGCCCACCGCCCTCACGATCGGCACGATATCAGGCAGGGTTACCGCCACCGCGAGCTTACTCCCTTCCTGTGAATGCAAGGGGGTAAGCGGCAGAATCGCCAATCCGAGAACCAGCAACAGTCTCCGTACGCATTTTCTGTAGTTTGACTGCATCCTCACGAGTCCTCCAGCCATTTCGAGTGTACACTGAATTCTTGCACTAGTGCATTTCAATTGCAACTGCAATGAGATTGCATATGGAATCGGCCCACCAGCCGGCGAATAATTTGCGAGGAGGTGCTCTTGGTGGCATGATGTCGCCTGATTCGCAGGAACAGCACCGCCCAGATGTCAGATACTTCAACCGATACAAGTACTGCTTCATCTGAAAGCCGTACGCGCCGGATCAGTGTGAAGAGCTGGCCGAATATCAGCCTTGAAACCTGGCAACAATGGGGATTCAGGCCGACCGAGGTCTTTCGAACGCCGCGCAGCAATTTCCTCATGCAGCCTGTCAAAGCGACATTATCTGAACTCGAGAGCTTGAATCCCGCTCTCATTCTCGAAGGCAAATGGTACCGCTTGGATGTCGAGAAAGAGAAGCGGATAAGGAAAATGATCTGGCCTGCCTATTTATTTATGTTCCTTCTCGGCATCGGAATGGCGGCGGCAGTCATGTCGGGGACCGGAATCGTAGCTGCGGTAATGTTTATCGGTCTGTACCTGGTCGTGGAGGGATTCGAAAGCTACACGCTGAAGTTGGTGGGCGGACCGACCCTCATCCGACGAGTGAATATCCCGTGGGACTCAATCACGCAGGTGGCTCTCCTCCCGCGTCCCGGAATCCTGCTTGTGGGATGGAACGACGAAGGCAGCGCTCTGGCGGTGACAATTCAATTCGTTCCTGAGACCGCAGAAAAAATCATGGGCCGCCTGGAAAAGGCCCTTGGAAAAACGATCGAGGTTCGAACAGTTGAAGGAGGATCGCTGCAACGTCCCCCCGACAGAATCAAATGAGCCAGGAAACCAGGGAATCACTTGAGGCGATTCTCTTTATGTAGCCTGCATTCGCCCGATCCTGATGTTTGTTGTATGATTGGCTATCGACCGGCACTCCAAACCATCGATGCGCGCTTCCGATCAGATAATAAGAGTCCTGCAAGAAGCCTTCGACACAGAGCAGCAGGAAGGCAAGGACACCCGCAAGCGAAGACTACGCTCGAAACGTCGCAAACCCGCCCAACAGGTCAAGAAGGAGGAGGGCAAGGTTGAGATTACGGGCTTTCCGGTTTTTGGACCGTTGAAATGGGACGATCTTGGGCTTGGGATGATCAGGCACATGGGATTCGTCCCCGGCAGGGCTGTGCGTATTGAGATAACCCCCGAGAAGTGGACCATAGCCGGTGCGCGCGCCAATTCGTCCGTGCTCCTTTTCATCCTTGCCGGCGCGGGCGGACTACTCTATTTCCTGAAAGACCTCCTGGGAATGATCGGTAACGACTGGGGCACTTTCGGTAGTATTGCACTTGTGGTTTTTCCCACGCTGCTGAACCTGGCGGTGCGAGTACAGAAACTGGAGTTTCTTGCATACGAGGTGGAGTTCCTGGGGTACGATGCAGAATCGCGCTTGCTGATACTGAGCACCCTGACCCAGCCTGGAGGGGTAGTGGCCCTGCGTCTGGACCTTCCCTCAAACGAACGAGCAGCCAAAATCGAAGAGGCGAAAATCCTGGGAGACCTTCGCAGGGCACACAACGGCTTCATCCGGATTGACGGGTTAGCCAAGATTGAGACGTCGCGCATAAAGCAGTGGTCTTTGTGGACCCTGGTCTGGTTGATCGTCTACTGGCTCTATTACGCCTACGGCAGGACATAGCCCTCCCTACCAGAATCTTTCAATCTGCACTCCCGTGTAGAAATGCTTCAGAATCCGGTCATATGTCCACCCGGATTCCGCCAGGATTCTTGCCCCATGCTGGCTCATTCCCACTCCATGGCCCATTCCAACTCCTACAAACGTAAGCGAACCATTATCAGGTATGCCGACATTCCCCCCCGGATCCTCGACAATTCGACCATCTCCTCCATGCGCAATGACATCATCCACCGGGGCCTCACCGGCGCCGAGCAGCGCGCTGCTCAACTCCCCTGCTCTAACCGGATCGGCAACCCAGATGCATCCATCAATGTACTCTCTCGATTCATCAGCCCCCAGCACAATGTATCGCTCCGGGGTTTCGATGCCGTAGGCTGTAAGGACTCGACAATGACCCAGTTCAATCGCCTGCGGGAAGGCGACAAGCGCGTCGGGATGGGCCGACATCAAGTCCTCAAAGCTGATCGAAGGAAGCATCCGATCCAGGGACAAAGCAACTTCGGACTCCTGTGGAATCTCCGGAGCCGGTTGACCCTCAACCGTAAAATAGGTCGACTGAATGTTGGCGGGCCTCAGCGCGCGTCTAATGTCTGCTGCGCTGACCAGCAGCACGCCCCTTGAGTGGACCACTTTGATTTCATCCGCCCTGCCCTCGGCTGAGAACTTGTGCACCCAGATCCGCTGGATGGTCCCGACATCATGTCCCAGCCTTCGCAATGCAGACCCAAGTTCCCCTGCCGAGACACTGTACGTCCATCTGTGCACCGAGGCATCGCGCGATGGCACCGCTGTCAAATAGGGAAGGTCCCGACCGAACATTTCCTCGCCGCCGGCCGTCCATCCTCCGGCAGCCGAGTGGAAATAAGCGATAATGGGTGTACCGTTGAACGAGCAAATTTCCCCAACTGTATCAATGCACGCCGAGGTGGTTGTTTCACGTTCCACTCCGCAACCCTCATAGACTTGATCTGTAACGCCCGAGTACACATCAAAGGGCCGGTCGGGGTATTGCTCCAACGATCTGAGAGCGTACGTTCGCGCCGCAACCGCCTGCGCCCTCAATGCCTCCGGCGGCCACGAGTAAGGGACCTCGCAGGGAACTACGCCCCAGAGGTACTCCTCCATCGGAAGGACATTCACACACGCCAGACCGCCGTTCCAGATGACAATCCGAACCATCCGACGGTATGACCTGCCGTTCACACTCAGCCGCCCGGATTCATCGGAGCAGACAATTGTGAAACCATCGGATGTGGTCCCGCCCGGGCCTGTAAGCCTGACTTGAGCGCCGGAGCGCTCAAACACAAACGTTTGACCCGTGTCAAACGATGTTAGAACCCCGCTCGCCTCAAGTTCATGAATTCTTGATGGACCGCTGACGCTGATTGTCAGGCTGGAGAGACCGGTGACTATTGCCACCCT
>CBDUXL010000338.1:0-3765 GCA_965371155.1 uncultured bacterium
AACTTGCTTAGGAATGTGTCATATGTACCGTTCGAAGCATGGCTGTCGATCCCTGGACCGGGATCAAAATCCACCGTCTCCCGGAACCAGCCCACGACATAGATACTCCCAGAGTTGTCTGACGCAACTCCGAAAACCCCGCCATCCCAGGTTCGAGCCCAGCCGTTCTTTATCGGGACACTCTTCACCTGCCAGGCATCCACAGCGCCAAGATTCGGATCGGGCACAGTCTCGATCGCCCTGACCAGCATCGGGTATTCGCCGTGCCCTGCGCCGAGATCATTGCTTATCATGCCAGTGTACATGTAACCGCCGTCCTCAGCGACCGTGAAATCAGTGAGTGCGACGACTCCAGTGAACAGGTCAGGCGCTTCAAGCACGACCGAGTTCAACGTATCGGAGCCCTGATGATCGAAAACCTCCACGTAAACAGGCGCACTCCCGCCTCCCGCCTCCAGACCCGGCTCGACCCACACCTCCAGCCGATAAGGCTCAAGGCAATTCGCATCCGGCGGGAAATCGGCAACCGGGTCCGTCACTTCCCCGTCCACTTTCTTCCAGCACGCATCCACCGCATAGCCGAACTCAAACGGCCCGTCAGGCACCCGCAACGGAATCGTTCTCGTGCTGACCGTTCCAAGCGCGAACATTCGTCGCGGCTCATCCCGCTCGTAGGCCACGAACGCGTTAAGTGTCGCGGAGAGGTCATCACTATTGGAGTACTTGCCCGGCGTGTACTTGAATGCCGGGGGACCGGGAAGCGTCTCGGGAAACTCCGTCGGGTTGAAAAGGTTAGTGTAGCCGTCAGTGACTACCATCCGAGGCACGCCATCACCCCACGCGATGCTTCTGCCGCTTTCTGGGAACGTGTAATCAGCATCGGAGATGAAGATCCCTCGAACATCGAAGCCTGTCAGCTTGAGGTTCAGGACGAACGGATTTCGCAATGTGAGGTCAACCAGCACGTGGCTGTCGGGAAGGACCGTGATGTTTTCGACCTTGAGACAATCAATGCACGGGGAGACCTCCAGGACCCTGACAAGGTTCAAGTGCATCGCGCCGGTGCGGTCGGGGACGATTTCCACCGAGCTCCGATCAGCCGAGATGCTGACATCCCAGAGCCCCCAGATCACTCGGTTGTCAACGGTTGCGCCGGATTGAATTGTGGATGTCGCCGGTGATTCGGTAGGTGCGCCCGGCGTCTCGATTGGGCTATCGGTCCTGCCACAGCCGATAAGCAGCAGCAATAGGATGGTTAGCGCCAGTTTGTCAGGCTTCATTGGTCTCCCCTGCGTTGCTTGTTATTCTGCATTTTGAGCTTACTACATGACAGTACTTTGTCAAGGGATTCAACAGCTAAAAAGGTCCGCTTGCTGATGCGCGCGGTTCGGGAATGAGGTCCGAAAAAAAGGGCACCGCGTGCTTTTTTGTATTGTGGTTTCAGCAATTTGGTGGTATCTTTCCCGGCGCTTTAGATATCCTATCCACTAGAAAAAGAGGTACCAATACAATGACGCACAAAGAAGCGGACCTGGCCGGGCCGGGAATCGGCGACTACAACGAGCTTCAAAAAATCCTGCCGCAGGACTATGCCCCTTTTCTGACTCCAAAGGAAACTCAGATTGCTATCACTGCGGTGAAAAACTATATCGAGGAGGGCCTGTGCAAGGAACTTAACCTGATTCGAGTTGAGTGTCCTCTGATCGTGGACGTTCTTAGCGGCGTCAACGATGACCTTGACCGGGATGGCTCACGTACCCCAATCGGGTTCCACATCCCAAACGACTATGACAAGCACCCGATCGATGCCCAGGTGGTGCAGGCCGCGACCAAATGGAAGCGTGTCGCGCTGAAGCAGTTCGGGATGGAAGTGGGCGAGGGTCTGTACACCGACATGCGCGCCGTGCGCAAGGACTACTTCCTCGACCACGATCACAGCGCTTACGTGGATCAGTGGGACTGGGAGCTAGTGATAACGCCCGATCAGCGCAGCCTTCAATTCCTGAAGGAAGTGGTGGTGAAGCTCTGGAAGGTCCTCAAGGGTGCCGAGACTCACGCTCAAGAGCTTTTCCCCCAGTTGAAAACAGAAAAGTATCCCAGCCTGCCCGAAGAGCTTAAGTTCCTGCACGCTGAAGAAATCCTTGAAATGTTCCCCGACCTGCCGCGCAAGCAGCGGGAGACAGCGATCCTGCAGAAATACCCCGCGATTTTCATCATTGGGATCGGATGGACGCTCGAGGACGGCTATCCGCACGAAATGAGAGCGGCGGACTACGACGACTGGGTGACTCCAACAGTATCCGAAGACGGCAGACCCATGCACGGTCTCAACGGCGATATCCTTGTCTGGAACCACGTGACGCAACGTCGTCACGAGCTGACTTCCATGGGTGTCCGGGTCACCAAGGAAACTCTCAAGCAGCAACTGGAGATGACCGGTCAGCTTGATTTCCTCGAGTTGCCGTATCATCAGGCTATCATGAACGATGAGATACCGCTCAGTATCGGCGGCGGCATCGGGCAATCCCGCACCTACATGAGTATCCTGAAGAAGGCGCACCTTGGGGAGTGCAGTGTCACGGTATGGCCGAAGATACTCAAGGACATGTGCGCTGAGAAGAGGATCTTTATTCTGGAATAGACACGAAACCAGACACAAAGCCCGGTAAACTAAAAACCGGGCTTTTTTTTCAGGCGATGAGCAAGAAGAACAAATGGTTGCAGCTTTCTGGTCTCGATCTTTTTATCATTGGGATTATAGTGCTCATCTTCCTGGTCATTAATTGGGATGAGTCTCTTGGGAACTGGATTAAAGCTGCGGTCTACGCATTTCCCATAATGATGATTTACTGGATAGTTGGGCGCATTGTGCAGGGAAGGAGCGATGGGCCGAGGGGAGTATGATAAGGCCATTGGCGGGGGGGGGGGGGTAAGGATGACTCCGGGGCACGGGTGCGCGGCGTCTCGTGTGCGGGAGTAAGGAGGGTCGTAATTGGGCCATCCGGTAATGACTCGGACGCGTGAAAGGGAAAATGCACAGGAGGGGAGGGAGTACTTGCAGAACTGAGCACCCACCAGCTTTGCTTGTGGGTGGCACGGGGGAGATTGGCGGACTTAGCGATTTCATTCTTGCACTGTTGAGCCAGACGCGAGTATAATGAAATCGCTGTACGTCTACTTCATCTTCAGGCAAGGTTTCTATCTAAATCCAGCGATGGTCTGAAAGCATAGTAAGGTGTCTAGATGAATACCGAGCCACATTCCTTTGAAGAATACGAAAGACCGCCTGTGACGGAAGTAGCCCTATCGGTTCAGTTTGAACCTCTAAGGAATCTCCGCACTCCTCATATAGGACTGCTCTGGGCTGCGTACCAGAAAGAAGGCCTTACCAAAGTGGACGAGCGTTCACCGCTTGCCCAGGCATTTGAGTTGTTCGGTGATGAGAAGCTTTTGCCGAGTCATGTGGAGATCACTGACATTCCTCCGGTGCCAAGGTGCTGGTTCTCCAATGAGGGTGGCACAGAACTCGTGCAGGTGCAGCAGGATCGTTTTGTTCATAACTGGAGCAGAAGGAATATAGACGAAGACTATCCCAGATATACGACCATCCGTGCATCTTTTATTAAGGATTTGAAGGTCTTTGAGGATTTCCTGGGGAACTGTGGCATAGGGAAACTCAATCCCAATCAGTCGGAAATTACATACGTGAACCCAATCACCTCAGAAGCAGATTGGACCGGGGTTAGTGGCCTGGAGAAAGTGCTC
>CBDUXL010000339.1:0-3750 GCA_965371155.1 uncultured bacterium
GGGAACTCATGGGGCAACCGTTTCGTAAGCCGGGCACGTGATGAATTCGGTCGAGTCGTGACGAATGGATTCCTCGATCAGACCGATCCTGCATTACCGGAAACGACTGCTGCGACGGCGATGATTGCGGCTTTCACAGCGGCGATCGGGGATCTCGACGATGCTCCCCGGATTACGCGGCTCGCTTACAGGATGATGCTCGATGCGCTCGCCGAGTACGAAGGCGAAGAAAGGGTGTACGGGCTTGGGCTGGATGCACTGATCGAGGATTGCCGGTACCGCGGAGGCCCGAATGTAATGTTCCTGGAGGATGAACCTGCTATCCGGGACAGAATGTGGCTTTTGTGGGGGGCGGAGAGGGTGATCGCTGAAGGGAATCCGTCGCACGTGCCGGACCTTCATCCGTTGCTGAGGCAGCAGTATCGCTTGATGGTGGCTTTCACTCATGAGTGGCAGGACGCGAACGCAATGGTCGGCGGAACGGGTGATCTGGGTGAGGCTGTCGACCTGACCGCGCAGGGACTGTGCCTCGCGGCGCTTGCGGATTTCGAGCCCTGGCGACGTTGGGAGCTTGATGAGCTCGGCTACTCGCCGACGATCTATGCAACTCCGCTTTTCCATTGGCCTCTGGAGCATTTCTTCTATCTTCTGGGACAGGCGAACGGCCTCGCGGGCGCATGGGCGGCTGATGAACGGTTGCGGTTGCATGTGAACGATGATGGGACGATCAGGCGTGATTTACTGGACCGGGGAACCCCGTTTGCTCCGAGTGATCCCGAGTATGCGTCGGTCGCCGCTTCGCTGGCGTACGGACTAATCCGATTCGAGTCGGCTGATTATGAATCATTCGACCTCGAGATATACCCGATAGTGGATCCGTAGGGGCGCACGGCAGTGCGCCCGTTAACATGGTGGTGCGCCCGCAGGCAGTGCGCCCGTTAGCACGGTGGTGCGCCCCCATAGGTAAATTGTCAACAGCCGTTGTGCGCATAGCCGTGCGCCCCTGCATTCATGCCCGGCATAGGTTATAATGTTTGATAGCTGATCTCTCCTGTCGGAGGCTCCCGATGAAAACGCGACTTCTGCATTGGTTGATTGCCGGGCTCATTCTGTCCCTTGCCCTGGGATGCTCCAGAGCGACCGGACCGACTACACCGGACGAATCACCGGGTGATCTTACAGCCCTGGCGGATGCTTCCCCCGCGGACAGCTCAACCGGAACGCGCTACCTCTGGGGCTACTGGAGCCTGGTTATCGATCCTGAAGCACAGACGATCGAGGCGGTCCCTCTCAGAAGCAATTCGCTTCATGTGAATGTGGTGAAATTCCTCGAGGAGGGTCTCCTGTTTATCTCTTTCGCTAACCTCACGTATGGCACAGATACCGTCGATCTGGATGTACAGCTTCAGCACCCGTTTCCAGGGCTGAATCAGTACACCGGGTTCGATGTAAGGGGCATTTTTATAACGCCGGGATCGGTCACGGGATACAGTGATTACGGTATTATCCTAGCGGGCGAGGACGAAACCCATCTCATGAATCCCGACGGCTGGGCCCGATGGTGGAACCCGTCAGAGTTCCCGGTCGGGATGGATATTTTCAGTTATCGAGACGGCAAGCTGGGGCATCCGTATGATGGCTCAAACCTGAATGCCACACTCAACGCCTACAAGTATTTCTGCAATGACCTTGGGCCTAACGACGGTCTCGAAGAGCTTGACCCGCCTCACAGAGGCTTGTTCACGCCGGGATATGTAAATCAGCGTCATTACTCGATCTATTTCGATCCGCTACAGCCGCTTGTCTATAACTATGCAGTCGACGCGAACTGGGACGTCCCCGATCCGTACCCACCGAGCGCTGTTCCGGGAGATTTCCCTCCCGAAGCGAACGCGCCGGAAGCTTATCGCGTGGAGCCGGAGATCGTCGAGTACGACCTGTTTTTCGTGGATAGCGTAAACAAGGGCGGTCATGCGGTTATTGATGTGGATGTCTACGACTGGTGGGGATGCGATTACACCGAGGTGAACCTGGAGGCGCCGGGGGTTTGGAATATCACACCGACATCCCCTTCCGGCGGAACCTTGCTCTATTCAACCTATCAATTCGATTTGGATGGCTCGCTCCTGAATTCAGCCGATACATTGACCGCCTTGATTACCGCGAAAAGTCTGGATGCCGAGTACGGACTTGGGGATCTGGCTGCCGAGAATGTCGCGACTTACATGCTGCTGAGTGTTCCGGTATCTGACTCGCCCGAGTCGCCTACTGTTACGAGCATCGATCCTGACAACGAATACATTGGAGAAACACTTACGGATGTCACTGTCGAGGGCACCAACTTCGCGTCAGATGCGGAAGTGCTGCTGATCAAGCACGACACCCCGTCGATCATCATTGAGGCGACAAACGAGGTGGTCACCGGTGCTGTCAGTATCTCGTGCGATCTGGACCTGAGCGGGCCGACCGTCGAGCCCGGAAAATATGATGTCAGAGTGAGGAATCCCGGGACGGGGCTTTACGGAGAGCTTATCGAGGGATTCACGATCGATGACACGGCGCACCCATGGCCGAGATGGCGAGGCGGCGATTTGAGCCAGGGTTCGAGTCAGTATGTCGGATACGGAGATTCATCCGCGGCAACGGCGCCGAAATGGACATTCTCCGCGATTAACCAGGGCCAGGCGGGTTGTTCGGTTGCGAACGACGGAACGATCTACTTCCCTGTACGGAACTGCGCGTTGTATGCGGTGAATCCGGACGGCACGGAGAAATGGATGTTCCAGCCGTTGACGCCGTGGATCAGTATCTGCCCTGCTATTGATATCGAAGGTTATGTCTACACGTGCATGGGGAGCCCGAGCGTCAATTATCTTTATAAAGTCGATCCGGAGACCGGAAACCAGGTCTGGTCCTGCTATCTGAGCGGCACCCCGTGTTATGCGACCGCGCCGGTCGTTGGCCATGACGGCGCGATATATGTCATCTATAGCACTGCCTACAGCTCAGGATACATCCAAAGGGTGGAACCGAACGGAACTCTCGGCTGGAGCTACTGGATTCCGTCGTCGGCCTACTCCTACGGGTGGCAGCTTGGCGCGAGCGTCCTGCCCAACGGGAACATCATAGCAACCGGCGGAACTCACGGAAGAATTCTCTGTTTCGAACCGAACGGGGGCGGCATTCCACTCTGGACATACCAGCACACGAGCTGGATTCTGCACACGCCGGCGGTTGGTCCGGAGGGTAACGTCTATTTCACCACCTGGAGTGGTGGGGACCTTGTGGCAATTGATTCCGACGGCGATTTCCTGTGGTATTACGATACCGGTTTTTATCTCTGGGCAAGCCCGGCGGTTGACCCCGACACTGGACACATCTTCTTCGGCGATCGGCTCGGTCATTTCCGGTGTTTCGATGCGGAAGGTAACGTGTTATGGGATCACATTTTCAGCGGCACGGGGATTGATGGTTCAGCCGCAGTGGATGCCAACGGCGACGTTTATGTAGCGATAGGCCATCAGCCCAGCGCGCCATTTGTCGGCGTTGTGAAGATGGACGGCACTAATGGGGATATCCTCTGGCAGTCGGACGATATCGGCTATCTGGTCACTCACAGCCCATCGATCGGCGCGGACGGAACGATCTACATGACGGGACATAGCGCGAGTGACGCCTTGTACGCGTGGGGGGAGTAAGACCAATTGCAGGAATAAAGTAATGATTCAAATGGGGGGGACACCTGCATTT
>CBDUXL010000340.1:0-3653 GCA_965371155.1 uncultured bacterium
GAAGAACGTCCAGGCCGTGCTGGCGCGGCAGCTGGCGCCGCCCGGCCGGGGCGGGGAGGGAAAACCGGAAGGGCGGGTCTTCCATGTCACTTATTCCCCAAAACAAACACAACCGGGGCGAGATTATGAGACTAACTAACCAACGCGGTTTTACCATGATCGAGATGATGGTGGCGCTATTGATCGCCGGGATATTCTTCTCGATCTTCGCCGGCGTGGTACTTGCCACGTTCGAGACGCTGAAAAGTGGCGATGAGCGCACCGTTGCGCAGCAAAACGCCAGGGTGGCTGTCAACTACATAACAAACGATATCCGGCACACGAAGGAGATCGCGCCGCTTCGGCTGGAAGCCTACCGTGACTGGGCGGACGGTGGACTCCCGTACGATGAGTACACGGATGATCCATTCTTTGCCGATGGCAGGGACGCGTGGCCGGTCTATCGTCGGAGTGTGGACAGTCATTACGACAGCAGTGATGACTCGATCATCAATCTTGATATTGACGGCGGGACCGGGGACGGCGATGAGTACTTTTACTTCCGAAAGGACGGGGATCCCTATGACGGCCTCGGGATCGGGAGACCCTATGACGTCCGTGCAATCGCCCCCAACCGGATCAGCCTCCTTTTCTGGGGATCTTCCTACTATCCCAACACCGAGTACTGGTCAGGCTCAGGGACAAGTGTGGATCTGGATACGGAGGGTTCAAGATGGTCAAACCCGAATGTCCTGCCTACCAGGGTGACCTACGAACATCAGTTGGTTGAGCCTTATATAGAGCTTTACGATCCGGCAGGCGGTTTCAGTGGTCGCGAAAAGAGTTTTGAGATGATGGTCAACGCAACGGAGGGGGACTCGATCAAGGACACGATTGATTTTGTGATAGTGCGTTCGTTCGAGATTCTCAACCCTACGGTTGCCGGGCCCGATACCGGTGAATCCGAGGACGTTGCGGAGGGTCCCCTGGGAGCGATAGATGACCAGATTCGCGAGGATGAGTGGCGCCTCAGGCAGCCTGTCGCGGATCATGTCCTCAATATGCGGTTCCGGTACTGGCACATAGGTAACGGCAGAATGATGGAGATTCGGTACGATCCCAACATCAAGGAGCACCTCCAGTCCAGCGAATGGGACGAAACCAACGACGGGTACTATCGGTATTATAATATATATGGCAACGAAATTTACGTGATGTACAACTGGTACAAGGGCGAGGATATCGACCTCCTGGCGACCGATTGTGATTGCGATGACATAGATGCTCTGCCCGTATTCTCGTTCCTCATTCATGGAGGAGATAACGACAACGAGTTCGAGCGAGGCATTCTTCTCTTCGAGGGGTGGAAGTTCGTCAATGCGGTAAGCATTACGGTCAAGACGGCGAATAACCGCACTCTCGATATCTACCGGTCCAGCATCGACCATAATCTGGTAGATCCCCTCTTGTACGACTATGGAATGGGATTCATCGATTTCGGCCTGGATACACAGGGGACCAGTTCTCTCAATCGGTACGAACCACTCTACCAGGGCGCGGACAACCTCAGGACAAGCAGATCAGAGGTGCGCCCCGCAGAGTTCGTTTTCGACTTTGTCGAGCCCAACATGAACCCGAACTACGAGGCAAGTGCTTTCAACACACTGCAAACCTTTGTCGCGCCTCCCGCACTGAAAGAAAGAGCTGAGCGAGCGGTGCGAACACTTCTCACGCATGGACTGAGCCATACAAGCCAGGCCGGCGGATAGGGGAGCAGACGATTGTTAATCATCAGATTTCCCGGGTGACAGTCATGATTGGAAACTTGTTGCATAGATTGAAAAATCTCAGGCGAGAAAGGGGGGTGGTCCTGATCGCGGTGCTCATGTTTATCGCGGTCATCCTGCCGGTGACATTGCTGATACTGGACACGGTCAGGATCGAAAGCCTCCTGCCGGTGAATGAGGCATACACCAAGACCGCCGGGGATGAAGCGGACAAGGGATTCCACGACGCGATCGCGGCGATTATTGCCGATCAGGACAATTTTCTCGTGGATGTGACATTCCCCCTTTCGGATCCCGCATATGACCCGGACTTCGATCCGACTGAGTTTTATTTCCTTGACTCACACCCGGAATTGGAATCGGGCAAGCACGAGGTCGATTACCTCGCAGAGAGGTGGGCACGTCACCCGGAGAATGACACGATATTTCTGGTTGAGCGGTCCATGGAGAACTTCGAGGATCCTGACCAACCGGACCTGAATCCCAACGCGGGTATGGACGAAGATGAGCATCGTGTGCCGGTCCGATGGCAGCTAATGAACGTCCCGTTCGGGATGGATGATTTCGGCGAGCTGTATCATGACCCCAACGATCTCGATGAGCCCCCGCGACTGCTGCTTCCCTTTGAGCATGTCGGCGATTCGCAGGATGCGTCTTACGCAAACGCACCGGCTGGTTATCTCGATCCCAGCGAGCTGAGCATGCTCGATGGGGAGCACGATGCCCCCGACGGCTGTCCTGCAAACTATGCCTGGCACGATTTGAGGGAAGAAGACTACTGGATGTACTCGCCCGCAAGCCCGAATTTCTACGATGAGAATTATCTCAATGTGGGCATTCTGAACCCGAACACGCAGTTTGTTCCAAGGCCCGGAAGTTATTTCCGTAATGCCTCCAGCGGCAGGTCTGCTCTTATTTCACAGGCGGGTCTCCCCGAAGACGAAGACGACATGATTTCGGCATTTATGAGGGAGAATAACGACTCGGTCGACCGGTTAGTGTACGACTGCCTGTATGACTTCGATTCCGCTTATCCACATCCAACGAACCAATATCTGGGTTATCTGCCCTTGCAGCAAGCTGTCAGGGAATCGATGTGGGCTAACCCATTTTTCGGATCCACGGGCGATCCCGAGAGTCTGACCAACCTGGTTGGAAACCTGTTTACCACTTCAAACAAGGAATATAAACCCGCCCCGGGGACCCTTACACGTTATCAACTCGGTGCGCAGGAAGAGGATGCTGTTCCCGGATGGCATATGGCGATTGTCTCGGATGAGTCGGGTCGATTTCCGATCAACCAGCTTCTCAATGTCATTTATTCGTCTCACAACCTCAGCTATGAGGACGATGACGCGATTCCGGTCGTGAAGCGCGATGTGTTTGGTGATGAGACGGAATATGATGACCTCGTCACGGACCAGACAAATCCGAACCATTCAGGCTGGCTGCTTGCACGCGACATGCTCGTCAGCCTGCTCATTACCGACGAAGACATGGCGAAGCTGGCGGATGATTGGAACGGCAATTTCGGTACTTTCCTGGATTACCAGCTCAGAGCAGACTGGATGCTCGAGCAGATGTACACCCGCAGGGCATTCCTGGATATGAACAGCGATTTCAACCGTGACGGCATTCTGGACAATGACCCGTCGTACGGTGAGGTATATCAGCACCCTGAGATGACACAGAACAACTGGGACGAGGATCCGACGCCGCCACCGGCAGAAGATGGGCTGTCGGTTTTCGACGGTAGCGGGAGAATGGGCGACGGTCAGGACCTATGGGACGGTACATGGCACATTTATAAGAATCCCAAGGAGATGCTGACCAGGTTCGTCCATGAGGATCCTGACGCTGTCACTCCGCTTACGAAGCGCGATTTCG
>CBDUXL010000341.1:0-3638 GCA_965371155.1 uncultured bacterium
CCGCCCCATGTACGCGCCCATTGGAAGTTCCCGGATGAATCGAACTTGCTGAGATAAACGTCTTGCAAACCATTCGAACCGTGTATATCGATCCCCGGACCCGGGTCGAAATCAACGGAGTCTACGAATGTACCAACTATGTAAACATCCCCCGAGCCATCGACCGCAACATCTCCGCCGTAGTCATCTCCGATTCCGCCCCACGTACGCGCCCATTGAAACGATCCGCAAGAATCAAACTTGCTGAGGAAGGCATCATGATCACCGTTGGAAGTATGCATATCAACTTCATCACCCGGGTCGAAATCCACGGTGTTCTCAAAGCCGCCCGAGACATACATGTTGCCTGAGCTGTCAGTGGCGACACATCTGCTCGAATCGCTGTCTACTCCACCCCAGGTTCGCGCCCAGCCGCCGGGCTCGGTGTCCAATACCTGAACGCTGACCGTGTGCCATGCATCGACCACCCCGAGGTTCTGATCCGTTTCGGTATCCACTACTCGCACGAGCAACGGGTACTCGCCGGCCGTCGCCCCCAGCTCATTAGCCACAGTTCCGGTAAACAGGTAACTCTCGTCGCCGGTCACAGTTGAGAAACTGAGCGACAGTTTTCCGGCAAACAACTCCGCGGCCTCAACTGCCACTGAGTCGATACTATCCAAACCCTGGTGATCGAATACCTCGACAGCGATAGGGGCAGGCGCCGGGCAATCCAGATTGAGGCCGGGACCGACTTCCACGCTGATTTGGTATGCCTCCAGACAATTTGCATCAGGAGGGAAATCGTTGACCGGATCGGTGACAGGCCCCTGGACAAACTGCCAGCAGCAATCCACCGCGTAGCCGAACTCGAACGGCCCGTCCGGCAGACGAAGATGCACCGTTCGCGTTTCGGAACCCCCGGCCTCGAACATGCGGCGTGGGGCATCTTGCCTGTATGCCAGGAACGGATTAAGCGTCGCTGAAAGGTCGGTAAACGGGGCGAATTTCCCGGGAATGTAACCCAGCGCCGGCGGATCGGTTTCGGGGAAATCAGTAGGGTTAAACAGCGCCGTATAGCCGTCGGGGTTCAACACGCGGGGAAGGTCATCACCAAGAGAGATCATCCTCCCGCTGACCGGAAAAGTGTAATCGCCATCGGAGATGAAAACACCCCTTACATCAAACCCGGTGTACCTGGCCAGACCGGGGAAGGGATGCCTTAACCTGAGATCAGCGCTCAACTCGTTCGGCGGATTCGGGACAATGTTCTCAATGGTGAGGCAATTCGCGCATGGCGCGACTTCAAGAAGCCTGACCGCATTCAAATGCATCGCGGCGATACGGTCAGGGATGACATCGACCGTGCTACGATCCGCTGAAATGCTGACATTCCAGAAACCCCACACAACTCGATTGCCGCCGGCTGCGTCGTGACTCGCTATTGCCGGTGCCTGGCCGCCTGAATCAGTCGGGATTTCAACCGGACTGTGATGCCCAGCGCACCCGGCTATCAGAACGAGCATAAACACAAGAGGAAAGGAGTCTATCTTCTCGCTTGCCATGTGGAACCTCCCCCGTTGCTTATGTCAGTCAGAATAAATGTATTCTGCCGCAAATTCAAGGATGTATTGAACATTAAGCGGGACAGACACAGCCCTCGGAATGGGAGCCTTGTAGAATCAGACCGCGGACGCGCCTCAGCAATTGACAAGCTGTGCCGACTTCTGGTTTGATTTCGTGACGGGAACCGTCACGTTTTTCTCATGCGGTGAAGTCGCTGATTGAAAGACGAAGGAGAATGGCGATGAAACGAGCACTTGACCTGGGGGCCGTGTCCCTGATTCTGCTACTTGCGATTGCGCTTGTCGGATGCTCCCCGGCAGAAGACAAGGGCGTCTCAAACGGCGCTCCGTCGGAACGACCGGGCGACCAGGTTATCTCCCCGGCCGCGCAAGCTGACGTAACCTTGACCACCTCGGACGGTATTGACATCGCCGGCACATTTGTGGAGGGCACGGGAGACGGTCCAAGGGCCGCATGCCTGCTTGTGCACATGCTGGGTCAGGATAGAGGCACGTATGAAGACTTCCAGGAATCTCTCGCGCAGGTCGGAATCTCCTCTCTTGCCATAGATATGCGCGGCCATGGGGATTCCACAGCGAACAACACACTGAACTTCAGGCAGTTCTCGCAGGAGGAATGGGCGGAGGCTGCAAACGATTTCATTGCAGGAATGGAGTACCTCCGCTCGCATCCGAACGTGGACGCCGGACGCCTGGGGATCGTCGGCGCCAGCATCGCGGCCAACCTTGCTGTAGTTGCAGCGGCGGATGATATTTCCTCGGGTGTCCGGAACCCGGCAAAATGCCTGGTGCTTCTAAGCCCCGGAATAGGCTATCATGGAATTGCGCCGCTTCCACGCGCCCGTGAACTGGAGCAAACGCCCGTGCTCATTTTCTCGGCAACCGATGACAGGCAGAGCTACTCAGGCTCGCAGAGTCTCAGCCAGGCGGCCAGGAATGCGGAATTGGAGTCAGTCGCCGGCAACGCTCACGGCACCGACCTGTTCGAAGTGGAGGACACTGCCGGTCGGTTGGTTGAATGGCTGGTCGCGCGGCTGAGGCCGTAGGGCACTCGCGTCGAGGCACCCACGCAAAAGAAAACGCTGAGTGCGATTTTCGAAAATGCCTGACAAGCAGCAAACACTGCGAGATGTCGCCCTTGTGAAAGGTATCGGGGCGTTCACCGCTGATGAAATCACGGTCGAGATTCATCCCGCGCCGGTCGACCACGGGCCTTTATTCGAGCTTGTTCGCGATGTCGGAACCTATCCGATCCGTGTCCATCCTGAAAATGTTATTGAAACCGAGAACCGCACTGTTCTTGCTGATCCCAAGAACCGGCACATCCAGGTGAATATCACCGAACATGTGCTGGGTGCGCTTCACGGGATGGGTGTGGACAACGCCGTTATCCGAGTCGACTCGATCGAGTTGCCGCTAATCGATGGAAGCGCCCTTTCATATATCCAGGCAATTGATAAAGTGGGCATCGTGGAGCAGGATGCACCGCGCAACGAGATAGTAATCGAGAAGCCCATATTCATCGACGACGGCGCGCTTCAACTTGTGCTTCCGTACGATGGCCTTCGCCTCACCTACTACCTTGACCATCCACACGACGTTGTGGGAAAACGACTCGCGCAGATCGATGTCTCACCGGAGACATTCCGTCGCAGAATCGGACCCGCCCGGACGTTTGTGAAAGAGGAGCAGGCCGCTGATCTGCTGCATAGCGACAAGGTAAAACACAAGGACATAAGCCAGGTCCTTGTTGTCCATGCCGACTCCACAAGCCAGCCGTTAAGGTTCGCGGATGAGTACTGCTATCACAAGATGCTGGATATCCTAGGGGATTTTTTCCTGTCGGGCAGAAGGCTGAGGGGCCATGTTGTTGGAATCAGATCGGGGCACTATCAGAACCGGAAGATGATCCGGAAGATAGTGGAAACGTACGCGTAGGGGCGCGGGGCACGCGCCCATCGTCAATTTATGTGTCAATATCCCGTAGGGGCGCGGGGCACGCGCCCACACACGGCTGTGCGCCCATCGTCAATTTATGTGTCAATATCCCGTAGGGGCGCGGGGCACGCGCCC
>CBDUXL010000342.1:0-3629 GCA_965371155.1 uncultured bacterium
GATCCGTTGCCAAGCGGGAGTGGCTCGTGCCGGCTGCTAGCTGTGTGATGATCGCGGTGTTTTTGTGGCTACGAGCCGAATTCGGTGGAGGTGTGACAGCGGCTGGAGGAATCGCCACCGGACTGGATCCCGAGTCGGGTCTCCGCCGGCTGATGGTCATGCTGCCGGTAACCCTCACGTGGCTCCGGGTCCTCTTTGTCCCGATTGCGCTTTCCGCCGATCGTCGAGAAGGTCTTCAGGTGGGGATTGGTGATCGCGTTGTTCTCTCTTATGGTCGGACAGGCAACCGAACGCACCCAGACCATCGACACAGCCCGCGACCTGGCTCGGAGACAGTCGGAACTTGAGCGAGAGCGCGCCGAGTTGGATGCCGATCTGGTGTTCTTTTCCGATCCGGAGTTGCGGGAAAGCTACTGGAAATGGCGAACTATGCGTCATGAGCCGGGGGAATATTACTTGGACTTCAGGGAGGATTAATCAGGCAGAACGATCATATCGCACAGGAACCGTTTTTCGTAGTATAATTAGCTATATACGATCCGACTCACAAGGACCGTACCGTTTGCAGGGTGGGTGGAATTGCATTCAAAAAGAGATTATATTACACTATAGCTGGCCGCCAAGGCAGCCGTCTGTTAAGCTTTATCTGGAGGCACGTTATGAGATTCAGGGCACTCATCGTCCTCGCCCTTGCGGGCGCTCTTGTTTCGCTTGGAGCATGCTCCCACGGCGAAAATCCTTCTCTTCCCGGCACACCCGGGTCTGCTGAAACAACCCATTCTTCGACCACCGATGCAGCTTTTCATCCAGGTCATAACCTGCTCGGTTACTGGAACATCACCGTCGACACAAATGCCGGTACTGTTCATGCCGCTCCCTTACGCCAGACGGACACACACATCAATGTTCTCACCTGGCTTGAGAACGGCCCCTGCACAGACTGTCTGCAGATAACCAATTTCGAGCAGGATATCGACGAGAACCTTCTCATCGATATTACCCTGACCCATCCATACGCCACCCAGCCGAAGTTCACCGGATTCGACGTCAGGGGCATTTGCATGTTCGGCGGATACGTCGAATTCCCCGAGTTCGATCTCAAAGCATCGAGCCTTCTCCAGAAAAACCCCCAGCTCCTGAATCCTGACGGATTCACGACGCTTTACGAACCGGCTACCACAAGCAGCGGTCCCCTTCACGGTTATTTCAAAGGCAAGATGGCCCCCGATTTCGCATGGCCCAACGCAAGCGTGAACGGCTACAAGTACTTCTGCGACTCAATCCCGGACCCCCTTGACCTTCCCGATCCCGCCGAGGTTCTCGACCCCACCTATATCCAGGACCGTGGCGCCTTCCGAGCGGGCGAAATCAACACCCGTCGCTTCAAAATCAAGACCCCCATCCCGATCTTCACTTTCGGGTACGCTGTCGACGCGAACTGGGCCAAGCCCTCTGAACCCTACAATGTCCCGGATAGCTGGCCGCTCACCGCCAATTGTCCCGAGGTCTACCTTGTTGAGACGGAACTCTCGAGCCCTCTACCCATGTCCCCGGGTGCAACAACTGATCTTACTATCGACGTCTACGACTGGCAGGGCGCCGGTACTATCGTTTCCCTCTTCATCGAGGGCCCCAACATCTGGGGTGGCCTGATCGAAGCGCAACTCGATTCCGGCGGACCGGCCACTCAACGTTTCACCGCCGAGCTCGTTAACGAGTTCGGATTCCTCCCGTCAGGTGATTACCCCATCCTCATCCGGATTCTCGACACCGAAAGCTCTCCCGGAGCTGTGATCGATAACACCGGATGGAAATACCTCGAGATTCCTATCGTACAGAATCATCCCCCAAACTGCGCCGCTGAAGTGTCAATTCCCGAACCGGGTGTAGGTGAAACGATCACCTTCACCGACACCTCCACCGACCCTCAGGGCCCCGGAGACCTGAATGACAGCTGGTGGGCATGGGATTGGGAGAACGATCAGACCTGGATCGAGGAAGGCTTCGAGGTCGATCACTCCTTCGACACCCCGGGAATCTACCTCGTGAACCACAAGGTCATCGACAACTCCGGCGCGGAGGATACTCTTGACGAGCCGCTCGAGCTTGATGTCGGCATGTTCATAACCCTGCAGGAAGACCTCGATTCCAAGGAGATCGATAGACAGTACAAGTACCTGACGCTCGATGCCGCGTACGGAGGCGGCAGCATTATCGATATCACCGATCTTGACGGGCCCTGGGATTTCACCACCATCGGCCTTGCCAACCCCCAGAGCGTCGTGACCATTATCGATGACTCTGATAGCGAAGTCTCGGGCTTTGTCGACGACTTCAATGCCAACACCACCCACTTCGTGAAGTACTCAGGCTTCTACGACCTCTTCCTCCCGGTTATCTACCAGGCCGAATACCACTACTTCACCTCAGACAAGCTCTACATCTATGGGTTCCATTCCCCGTACCTGATCGGCTCTGCGCCTTTGGGTCCGCCCGACTACGATGACCTCATCATTCCGTTCCCGCTTTACGAGGATACCGATTACTCATACGAGATCAACATCCCCGGCTTCTTCCTCCTGTACGGAGTCACGGCAATCGGAGAGGGAACGGTGACCGTGCCGTACGACGGCGACACTGTCTATGACTGCCTCCTCGTGCGATACAAGTTCAGGGTGGATGCCGGCGGACCCGTCAAGGGTGACACTATCAACTTCGCTTTCATCAGCGATGAGGGTGCGACTGTCGCCAATGTGATCGCCGTCAACTATCCGCCGACCTACAACTGGATCCCCGCATCCAACCACATAACCGGCGATGCGCAGTTCCAGGCACTGAATGAAATTCTGTAACCTCCAAGAAACACGGACAGTATGCGCCCCTGGTTTCGGGGCGTTTTTTCTTGCCTGCCCTATCCGATTTCCGAAGGGCAATCCGAAACCCCTTCCGCGTTCTGCAAAGATGAAAAATCGTGTTTCATTCCTAGCAGAAATGTGTTACTGTCTAGGCGTGCACTTACTTATACTGGCTTGGGGCGACCGCCCCAGCCCCCAAGGAGGAACCGCCACATGAAGAAGCTTCTGGCCCTTCTCTCCATAGGCCTGCTTCTGTTCGTATTCTCCTGTGGCCCCGGCAACGGCGGTGGGGACGACCAAGGCCCCGCAGACGATGATACTCCCCCTGTTGTGACCGATGACAACGGGACGGACGACACGCCGGACGTCGATGATGACACCGAAGAGCCGACGGACGACGATGCCGATGATGGCAAGACCGACGACGCAGAAGACGAGCCAGCAGGAGACGAAGAAGAAAAGGATGGCTAAGGGTGAAAACCCAAGCCGGCAATGCTCACAGACGGTCTCACTCGACCGTCTTTTTCTTTCACTGCCCGACGCCTACGGCATTTATCCAGACAATTTCATCGGCCCGACAATCCCCGCAGCAATCTCGCATCCTGCAGAGCGGGCGCCTATTGCCCATGGCGCGACATTCGGGCAGGCCACCAGGCACCCAGCCGACTGCGCAACTTCCCCTTCCGCTTTGGAAAGCCCATCAATTGCGGTCGTGTGCCACACTACCGCATCCTCAAGATGTCCTGAATCGTTGATAACACCTGAGTGCATTCG
>CBDUXL010000343.1:0-3628 GCA_965371155.1 uncultured bacterium
CCCCTACACCCGATGAATAGCGGAACCTGTAGGGGCAACCCACTGTGGTTGCCCTGGTTCCGTGGCTTTTCAACAGGCCCATCTTGTCCGCATACGATTGGAGAACGAAATGGAACTCAGTCATCTGGATGAAAAAGGACGCGCGAGTATGGTGGATGTGTCCGAAAAAGATGTCACCCGTCGCGTAGCTGTCGCGGCGGGATTCGTCCACATGCGACCGGAGGTTGTCGAAGCTATCTCCTCTGGGACCGTCCCCAAGGGCGACGTGCTCTCGGTCGCCAGGATCGCCGGTATTCAGGCGGCCAAGCGAACCGGCGAGCTGATTCCGCTTTGCCATCCATTGGCGATTGACCAGGTTGCGGTCGATCTGTCGGTTGAGAAGGACGGCATCGAGATCACCGCGAAAGTCACCTCGACCGGCAAGACCGGAGTCGAGATGGAAGCACTGACCTCTGTGTCGGTTGCGGCGTTGACCATCTACGACATGTGCAAGTCCGCCGATAGAGCGATGAAAATCAGCGGGATCAGGCTCCTGGAAAAATCCGGGGGGCGCTCCGGGCATTATGTCCGCGGTAGAACCCCGCGCACCGCTCGCATTGTCGCGACCTGCTTGAGCGAGAAGAAAGGATCATCGAAAACCAATGTGGGGAAAATTAATCTGGTCGAGGATCATGGTGTGGAAGGAGACGCCCATGCTGCTCCGGGGAAACGGCAGGTTTCGTTAATCGGGATGGAGACGATCCGCGAGATGCAGGAGAAGGGATACGATGTGTCCCCGGGCGATTTTGGCGAGAATCTCACAACGGATGGTGTTCTGCTCTATGAGATTCCGGTCGGCACCGAACTTCGGGTGGACGATGTCCAATTGGTGGTGACGCAAATCGGGAAGGAATGCCACCACGGATGCGCCATCCGCGAGAAGATAGGCGACTGTCCAATGCCGCGCGAGGGAATTTTCGTCGCGGTGAAGAAAGGCGGTGAAGTAAGTGTCGGTCAAACCCTTGAAATCCTGTAGCGCGCAAGTAGTGACCGTGTCCGATTCGCGATCGACCGGAGAAAGAGAAGACACAGTCGGGCCTATGCTCACGAAGGAACTGGAACAACTCGGCGCCGGGGTCCGACCACCGCGCATTGTGCCGGATGAAAAAGAACGAATATCGGCTTTGATTAGAGAACTGGCTGATGAGGACGGGATCGATCTGATCCTGACCACCGGCGGGACAGGACTCACGCCGAGAGATGTCACTCCCGAGGCGACAAGAGAAATTATCACTCGAGAGATCCCGGGATTCGCTGAGTACATGCGCTCTGAGGGCGCTCGTCAGACACCTTTTGCGTATGTTTCCCGTGGGATCGTGGGAATCCGAGGCAACAGCCTGATAATCAACCTTCCCGGCAGCGAGCGGGGCGCGGATCACTCGCTCAAGGTTCTTCTGCCGATCATTCCGCACGCGCTTGAGACGATCAAGGGAGAAACGCACGAGTGCGGGAAGAAGATCGGGGAAAAAGACGATCTACATGTGGACGAACATCAATGACCGGAACCGGTATCATACTTGCCGGCGGAAAAAGCCGGAGATTTGGACGCCCGAAAGGGCTTGAGATGGTCGGAGGACGGCCGTTGATCGGAAGGCTCGCGGATGAGGCGCTCGCTGCGGGAGTTTCTGAGATATACCTTTCGACCAATGATCCCGAGCCATACCGGTTTCTGGGGCTCAAGTCGATCCCGGATCAATTTCATGGCTGTGGACCCCTGGCCGGGATTCACAGCGCCTTGATGGAGACCGGAGCGGACTCGATTCTGGTTCTGGCATGCGATCTTCCGGGGATCTCCGCAGGCGAAATCAAGACCATTCTTCAGGCCGCAACTGATGAACCTGCGTCGGTGGTCTATGCTGCGACCCGGTCGGGTGAGCATCCGCTTTGCAGCGTGGTTTGTCGTGAGCTGCTTGACCCGCTGACCAGGACGCTCAGCGAGGGGAAGTACGGCGTGCTTGAGTTCTTCCACGGCGTGGATCACAGGACCGTCCTCTTCGAGGACGAGGGTCCTTTTCTCAACATGAACGCACCCGATGACCTTCGAGCATGGGAGGGAACAGGTGCACTCTGACGAGCTATACGACGAACTGGAGATCCTCCGCTATCTGGCCTCCGAAGGGTTGTCGGAGATGGATGATCCTGTCGTTCGGGAGTCGTCGGTGCGCATTCTTCTGAACGATCGCGAGATTGTAATCCTGCAATCGCTCAAGCATGAACTCAGGGAGCTTGCACTGGGCTTTTTGTATACCGAGTGCCTTATCGATGATGTGAGTGCGGTTAGGGAGATTGAGGTCAGCGAGGGATTGGACGCCGTGAATGTTCTCACGGATGAGGATGTCCCAAAGGCGCTGGCCACGACCGTGCGATCGGTTACTTCCGGATGTGGGCGCGGCGTTTCATTTATTAGCCCAATGCATTCCAATCGGTTCACGAAGTTTGAAACATCAACAACCCTCAAGGCTGAGAGTATTCCCGAACTCATGACCGACCTGCTTCGCTCATCCCGGCTTTTCCAAACGACCGGCGGAGTACATACTGCCGGTCTGAGCGATGGCGAGAAAATCGTTCACTTCTCCGATGATATCGGTCGCCATAATTGCGTGGACAAGGTCATCGGCTGGGAACTTCTCAATCCGACAGTCGAGGCCGACCGGAGGGTGATACTGTCAAGCGGGCGACTTTCGACCGACATCGTTACGAAAGCCATCCGGGGTCGTATGCCGTTCGTTGTGTCCCATTCGGCTCCCACCGTGGGAGCCGTGCAGCTTGCTGAGAAATACGGAATTACGCTTGTGGGTTTTGTGCGGGGAAAGAGATTCAATATCTATACTCATCAGGAGCGGATTGTACTATGAGCGAAACGATTAATTTATTCCTGGATGGCTCTGCCGCTGAGCGGAAAACTTCGCTTGAGGAGTTTTTCGAATCTGCCGGAGTTGCGCCCAGTTGGGTTGAGTCCTTGGAGGATGCGGATGTGGTCATCGACTGCCCCGATGAAAGGGGAGTTTGCGAGCCTGATCTGCTGCACTGCGGCGGACGCATGAGTTGTCCAAATGCGTTCGCGGCGGCTGCTCGGCTCAGGATCAGCCGTGCCGACATGGGGCGTCTTCTCAACCTCCTCGAAGTAAAGATCGGCAATTGCCAGCTCGGGTGTTTCCCATGAAAGTCTGGTTGATAGCAGGAGCGTTCTCCGGAGTCGGGAAGACGATGCTGGCCGGGAATCTCAAGAAGGTCCTGCCGGAAGCAGTGGCTCTGAAGATCGGGCATGGTCGACGCAAGAAAGATATGCCAGGCAACTTCTTCTCGAGCCCTGAAAAAGGCCTTGAGTTTATCCGAAGCCAGGAGGGTAAGTGCGAGCATTGCCTGGTGGAGTCGAACCGGCTGGTCGGATCGCTCGACACCGACATCGTGATTTTCCTCGATAACCTCGATGGGGAACGTCGCCATGACGCCGCAAAATTGCGCGCGTCGGCTGACATCGTGCTTGGCCATCGGGGAAACCCCGAAGACTGGAAAAAGAAACTGGTGGGTCTTGATCTGCCGGTGGGTGTTTCCCAGAGGGTGCTGGTTATGCTCAGGTTGCAGCACG
>CBDUXL010000344.1:0-3618 GCA_965371155.1 uncultured bacterium
AATGACGCTGTCTTCCTGAGCAAGTTCGATTCATCAGGTAACTTCGAGTGGGTGCGGACCCGGGGTGGGTCATCTGATGATCGCGGCTATGGGCTTGCCACTGACGGCTCTGGGAATGTCTACGTTACGGGCATTTTCCAGGGCACAGTCGATTTCGACCCCGACGGCGGTGATCCGCAAGCCTCGAATGGTTCGTTCGATGTCTTCCTGAGCAGGTTCGATTCATCGGGTAACTTCGAATGGGCGCGGACCTGGGGAGGGGCAGACTCTGATTATGGCTTTGAAGTAGCCACTGACGGCTCCGATAGTGTCTACGTTACGGGCATTTTCGAGGACACAGTCGATTTCGACCCCGGCGGCGGTGATCCACACACATCGAATGGGGAGAAGGATGCCTTCCTGAGCAAGTTCGATTCATCGGGTAACTTCGAGTGGGCGCAGACCTGGGGCGGAGGAACGGCTGATGGTGGCATTGCAGTTGCTGCTGACGGCTACGGAAATGTCTACGTTACGGGCCTTTTCATTGGCACGGTCGATTTCGACCCAGGCGGCGGCGATCCTCACATCTCGAATGGTTCGACCGATGTCTTCCTGGCTAGGTTCGATTCATCGGGTAACTTCGAGTGGGCGCTCACTTGGGGTGGCCCATCCGATTATTGGACCGATGATGTCTGGGGAGTTGCTGTTGACGGCTTGGGGAATGTCTACGTTACAGGCTATTTCTACGGCACAGTCGATTTTGACCCCGACGGCGGGGATCTGCACACATCGAATGGGGAGAAAGATGCCTTCCTGAGCAAGTTCGATTCATCGGGTAACTTCGAGTGGGCGCGGACCTGGGGTGGGGCAAACGATGATCGTGGCTATGGAGTTGCCTCTGACAGCTCCGGGAATGTCTACGTTACGGGGTATTTCAAGGACACGGTTGGTTTCGCTCCGACCGACCCGCCCTGCAACGAGGATCCAGATGTACATGCTTCAAGCGGACAATTGGACGCATTCCTGACCAAGCACCTCCCTGACGGCTGCTGGTAGGGCACCTTTACTCTCGTCGATCACCCTCAGACGATCCCCCTCTCTTCCATCCACCCTTCCAGGCGGACATTCACACACTAAGGCTACACACCGGAACTTCACGATGCGATTATCGCGGAAATCCTGTATCATGCACTCCTGATGGCTGAGCGGATCGTACAATCGAGGAAGCGAGACGATGATGTGGAGCTTCCAACCCTCAGACCGAAGCATCTGAAGGATTATGTCGGTCAGGAGAGGGTGAAAAGGGCGCTGTCGGTGGCATTGCAGGCGGCACGGGAGCGCGAGGAGGCTGTCGATCACGTATTGCTGTACGGGCCGCCGGGTCTCGGAAAGACCACTCTGGCGCATATTATCGCCGAGGAATTGGGCGTGCATCTGACATCCACAAGCGGTCCGATCCTGGAAAAAGCGAAGGACCTCGCGGCGATACTCACGAACCTGGGTTCGAGGGATGTGCTGTTCATCGACGAGATTCATCGCATGAATAGAGCGGTCGAGGAGACGCTTTATCCGGCGATGGAGGATTATGTGATCGATATTCTGATCGGATCGGGTCCGTCCGCGAGAAGCCTGCAACTCCAGCTCGAGCATTTCACGCTGGTCGGCGCAACTACCAGGGCGGGACTGCTGACCGGACCCCTTCGCGACAGGTTCGGGCTTGTTCATCATCTCGATTTTTACACCGATGAAGAACTGGAAACCATACTCAACCGTAGCGCCAGGGTGCTGGGTTTGGAGCTTGAACGGGAGGCGGCGAAGGAGATATCGAAAAAATCGAGGGGAACGCCGAGGGTTGCGAATCGGTTATTGAAAAGAATAAGAGACTGGGCACAAGTGATGTCGGACGGGGTTATCCGTTGCAGGGAAGCCGAGGAGGCGTGCAAGGATCTGGGAATTGACGAACAAGGTCTTGATGAGCTTGACAGAAAATTTCTCAGGCTGATTGTCGAGTTCTATGATGGAGGTCCGGTCGGAATTGAAACGCTCGCGGCCACCTTGAACGAGGAGCGGGATACGATCACCGATGTGATCGAGCCGTACCTGCTAAAAATCGGATTTCTGCAGCGAACTCCGAGGGGACGGATGATCACGAGGCTCGCATGCGAGCATTTGAGCATCGAGTATCCATTTGACAGGGGCGAGTCCGACCAGAGCGGGTTGTTTGACGGCTAAGGTCACACCACGGCTGAAGCCACACCACACCCAAGACCACACCACACCCAAGGCCACACTACACCTAAGACCCACACCACACCCAAGACCACACCACACCTAAGACCCACACCATACCCAAGACCACACCACAAGTGGTGTGGTTACCGATAAAGTTTGTGAAATTTCTCTCAAACTCTTGCCTCTCAGACCGGAAAGGAGTAGACTTCTCCGGGGCTTTTGAGGCGGTAATCCCTGGGGCAGGGGCTTATGAAAAGGCCCCTTTTGTCATGCCCGGACGATGAAGGGGCAGGAAGACAGGAGTCAACAGCGACCATGGATCCCAAAAGCACATTAGTCGTCTTCTCCGACATCCACTCCAACCTCGATGCACTTGAGCGTGTTTTCGGACGGCTCAAGATGATGGAGATCACCAATCACAAGAAATTCATCGGCATCGGGGATGTAATCGGCTACGGTCCCCAACCCAAGGAGTGCACGAAGCTGGTAACGGATTTCGCGATTCACATTCAGGGAAACCACGAGCGGTACCTTATGCCTGATGCGAATCTCCGGCGGGTTAATCCGCACGCTCGCCAGGCTATCGAGCTGACAAAGGGCATCCTGGAAAACGGCAGCGACGATCTGTTGGCTTTTCTTAACGGCTTTCCCGAGGAGCATATCCAGAAAACCCCTCAGGGTTTCAAGCTCAGGTTCACTCACTATGCTCCGAACTCCGATATGGGGTATGTCCGAAACAAGGAGGAGGCGGCGAAGGCGTTCGAGGGCATGGACCCTGAGGTCAAGATCACGTTTGTCGGGCACACCCACCAGCCTGCGCTCATGGAGATGAGGGCCGACGGCAAGGCTGATTTCCTGCCGGCCATGGACCTAAAGAAGCACTTCGGTTGGGAGAATCCGATAACGCTGGCGATCGACTCCCAGTATATTCTCAACGTCGGGTCGGTCGGGCAGCCCAGGGACGGTGATCCGAGGGCGAGTGTCGTGCTGTACGATTTCGCGGCTCACGAGATCAAGTTCCTGCGGGTTGATTATGATATTGAGAAGACGCAGAAGAAAATCCACGATGCCGGTCTTCCGGAGTGGCTGTCCGACAGGCTCGCGGAAGGGAAGTAGTTGACTCTTACGTTGCCATAAGTTTGACCCGGTTCGACCCCGCTATAAACCAGCGGGGTTTTTCATTGGAGGAATACGCTAGTGGGCAGGGGCGGTGATTGTTGCGCGCGTGGGCTGAATATCCTGCTCGATGGGTATATAATCTGCCCAATCAGGCAGTCCGCCATAAAGCGTGGACATCATTTACTATTCGAATTCGGGGGCAGGTCATGGCTGACGAAAATCACATTCCCGATCTTCATGAGAAACTTGAAGAAACCGCACCGGAGCCGGAAAGGCGAGTTACTCCCG
>CBDUXL010000345.1:0-3614 GCA_965371155.1 uncultured bacterium
TTCGCTTCCCAATCGGCAAGTGAACCGATACTCGGGTTACGTCGCCAGAGGAGAAAATCCAAGCCGTCGACGACGCCGTTGCCGTCAAAGTCGCCGGGCAGGCCCACCGTAAAGTTGATGAAAGAGTCCTCAAAATAGCCAACTCCATTGATGCCCCCGCTGGTAGAGCCGATTTCGATTTCGATCTGACTATGCGGTGGTGGAAAGCTCTCGACCGAATTCCGAACCATAGTAAGACGATTCTTTGTCATCCATCTTAGAAGGTACATTCTGGGTGTGTTGGAGAGATTCCTGCCCGCGCGCATCCTGATCCGCGGAGTCAAACGCACGATGGGACGGTGAGATATGTGCCTGTGCTATAATCCCTCGGATTCCCGGTTGGATGCCCAAACTTGGAATCGCTGAATACTCGAGTTTTAGAGGTGTGAATGTGGAAACTGTCGGTTACCTGACTGCATTTGCCGGTGGGCTGATAAGCTTCATTACGCCTTGCGTCCTTCCGTTGGTCCCGGTCTACCTGAGTATTCTCTCCGGGACATCGTTTGATGAGCTTACGGGACGGGCAGGTGAGCTATCCGCCGACAAGCGCGGTGAAATCCATCGCAGGGTCCTTGCCAATGCAGTAGCGTTCATATTTGGGTTTTCTTTCGTGTTCATTCTTTCCGGCGTGCTGGCAGGGATCTTGGGTGAGGGAATCATCGGGAATTTCACTACAAGGTGGGGCGACTTGCTCCTCAGGCTTATCGGCGTAATTGTCATCATTCTCGGCTTGAATATGGCGGGCATCTGGAAACCCGCGTTTCTCAGCACAGAGGCCAGATTCCAGATACAGAAGGGGAAATTCGGCCTAATCAGTTCAGGCGTGATAGGCGCCGCGTTTGCGTTTGGCTGGGCCCCATGCATCGGACCAATTCTTGCTCCCATTCTGGCGCTTGCTGCCGGGACCGGAAGCAAGATTGAGGGTGCCCTGTTGCTGGCGACATACTCGTTTGGGCTGGCCATCCCGTTTTTCCTATCGGCGCTCTCCGTGAACGGCCTGATTGCGTTCACCAACAAGATGAAGCGCCATTTCCACACAATGGAGCTGATTATCGGCGCCATACTCATTCTGATCGGCTTGTTCCTTGCGATACTCGGCACGGGCGGACCTGAGAGGCTCAGGGGGGAGCTAAGCTGGCTCGACAGAATAACGAGCAGGATCGAGATGAGCATCATAGGCGAGTCCGAGGAGGAAGAATCGGGACCTGTGGTCATGGATGAGGAGGGTGCTATTGTGTATGTGGACGAGGAATCAACAGATGATGAGATCCCGAACGTAGAATCTTTTGAACCTGACGTTGGAGACAGCTCCGAAGAAGATGTGCCGGAGGAGCCGGACAACGGCGCCTAAGACCAATTTTAGGAAGTAACAAGCGTTTTCTTATCTGGTTCCTCTCGGGGACACCTCATTTCGTCCCCGAAATGCAGGTGTCCCCCCCCTTTGAATTGGACGATGAAAAAGCCCGGGATAGTCTCCCGGGCTTCTCCGTTAATTTCTCGAACGATGAACCGATGGGCTTATGTCAGCCTCCCGGTCCACCCGGATCGTCAGGCTCGAGCACGATATTGATGACGGTGAACTGATCGGGGAACACCGGCGCCATCTGCTCGAAAGGCCCAAATCCGGGTTTGAAGCACTCGATCAGGTACTCACCGGGCAGAAGAGGATTGAATCGATATCCTCCGAATGGTCCGGTGAAACGCTCAGCCGTCCACACCTCGCCACCTGGCTTGGGATGGCTGATGCGAACGAGCGCATGCGGGATGGGCGCTCCGGCAGGAGTTGTGACAATTCCTTCTATTCCGCCACATCCTGCAGGCTCAAGATGGAAGCCTACATAATTCCGTCCGGGGTGGACCATGCGCAACCGGAATCCCTGGTTGAAGCACACGGCGCTTGCCTTGAGTTGATGGAGCCCCAGCGGAATCGGCGCCATTACATAGACACCCCATTTGTTCGTCCAGGCGGTGACGATTTCAGTCCCATTGACAGGCTTCAGCTCAATCTTTCCGTGGGGAATCGGCTTCATGTGAGGCCAGTGTCCGGTAAGCACGTGACCGCCGACAATCCCGAAGTCGAGCTTCTTTGGGAGAAAGAGGTTCTTCTGAACCTCGCCGCCCTCGATTACAAACACGGTGTCGTGGCCGGTGGCGTGCTCCGGAGCGAGTCCTATAATCACGCACGGGCCAGCGGGAGCGTCGGGGATGTTGAAATATCCTTCGTCATCCGAGAAATCCGCGCCGAAATTCTCGGTCTGGTTGAAAACCACGACGAGCGCGTGGGGCACCGGACCAAGCTGGTCGTGCACGAATCCCCATACCGTGCCGCGCTCAATCGACGGATCGGGGTCGCCGATAGCCTGCGCCGTTCTTTTTCCAGGCGTCAGAACAGTGGAGTAAACCACGTTCTCCTCGACCTTCGCTTCAAGCGTTACCTCGGCGTCTTCCTCGAGGCCGTAGATCTCGAATGCGCCGTCCTCATCGGTCCAGCCGGCCAACTCGCCGTCGAGCCAAATCTCGGTCCAGGCGAGCGGATCACCGTCCGAATCGGTCAGCGTGCTGCTATACGCCTCTTCATCAGCGACTTCTCGATCGCCGGCATCGACAGTCGCCGGTTCGGTATCGGCTCCTGGTAGGACAGGGCTGTCGGAGCCGGAGCAACCCAGCGCTCCCAGAATTGCGAGAAATGCAAGGAGCGTGATAGTGAGTGTTGCGGTTCGGGATACCATTTTGGGTACCTCTCCGTTCATTGAGTTTTTTTAACGGGGCTCCCAGGCGGGAACCGGTACCCACATCCTTAGTCATCTGGTCAGACGAATTCCCGAGGAGAATGTTCCCGGGCGAGGGAGATTTGGAGGTTCTTGTATTCCTCTAAGACTGTCAAGTGCCAGCTCTGCCTATGAACGTGTAAGGCAAAGCTACCTCATATCTACCTTGACATGTTCCCAGAGTAATTGACCTTGCCGGATGCTTTTCCGCAATAGTCGCTACTCATGCTTATGTTCCCAAAACCAGAGATAGTTGCGATGGTGGCCCCTGGAGAGATCTTGATGGTTAGCAGCACCACGATGGATCCTATGATGTCACCACAGTCACTATCATAGTCGGCCACAGTCGCGTTTTCTTGGATGTACAGAGTTGAGCCGTTGTAACTCCACGCGAATGGCTCGCCATCAGACTTGGTTATTTTGTTGCGCGTTATTATCCAAGTGCCGGTACCGGAGTCAGCAATATCGACCTTACTGCCGTCTGACCCCTTAATTGTTCCTGAGTAGCTCAGATTAACGGTCCAGTTGCCCTCCAGTCCGCTCAGGTCTCTGTCCCCGGGAGGGAGCGTTGGGTTACTCCCACCACCCCCGCAGTTGATTGACAGCAGCATGATCCCTGCTAAAAGCATTAACATGAGGTTCCGCATGATTACTCCTCCAGTCGATTTATTCCCCCCGCCGGGGGAAGGCTGCAATGTTAACCAAGGAAAAATCAAGATCGCAGCAGACTCATCCCTGCTTCAGATGCGACCAAGAGGTTCACAAACTTGTATAGACCTCCCCCTATATTCTCCTGGCGAATATTAA
>CBDUXL010000346.1:0-3548 GCA_965371155.1 uncultured bacterium
TGCTGCTGAACTCGTGCAGAACGGGCGCGTGCCCCGCGCCCCTACGCGGGATTCAAGAACGGGCGCGTGCCCCGCGCCCCTACGGCTGTGCGCTTGTGTGTTGTTGCCTGGGTTCTGTTCATTCCTTGGTTCATCTGGTCACAGTATCGGGTCCCAGGTTTTGACGTTCTCCAATTCGTTGTCGTTCTCGGGATTGTACACGCGGACTGTCTGGTCCTCAGTGATGGCGAACGTGCTCAAGGCTCTGACCTTGGAACTGTAGACGCGGGCTGCCCGGTCCTCGGTGAAGGCTCTGTTCCTGGATTGTGGCCATGCGATAATTGTGAATGTGTTCATTGCTCCAATGAGGGTCCTTTCGGTTGGCACCGTCGAGATGTTGTGCACTTCCCAGGTCATGGAGTACGACCCTATCATGTTGTCGAGCGTGTAGCCCTCGGCGATGTACAGATCTCTTTGCAATGCATTGAAGGATCCGTACAGTTTGTCATTATTTGTGTTCTGATAGCCGAGCTGTGATGAGCCAACTGAGCAGATTGTGGATTTCGCGCGCGACTCCCAGGCAGGTCGACGAGAGCTAAAGCCGGGATCGGTTCTGTTGATAGTCATCAGTCCCGCCAGTATCACGTAGGAGAGGATATTGGCAACCAATATTCCTCGCCACAGTTCGGGTTTCTGAACGAACTTCTTCGCGAGCATTCCTTCGAAGAAAATAGAAATCCCGAACCCGAAGACCATCAGCGAAAGATACATTGCGAAACCGGATAGTGGGCCGGTTGTGTAATGGTGAAGGAGGTCCGCGTACCCCATAGATGGAAGGCCGACCAGTGTTGAAATCAGGACGATAACGCTGAACCAGACAGGAAGGTTGCGCCATTGGTAAATGACCAGCGCTACAAGCACTGCAAACGGCACGAACCCCAAGGCTCCAAGTATTGGATCTACGAAGCCGCCAAACACCAGCCCCACTACGGAGGACAGAAGGTTGACTGCGAAGGACATTTTCAACGCAGTTGGGAATGTGATTCGGACGAGTCGCCACAGTACCACTGCCTCGAGTAACACGATTCCAACCAGAGCCAAGCCCCTGGTAGTTATGCTGATATAACCAAGAGGAGAGGCTCCCACTGCTCCGAACCAGGTAATCGCGTTGGCGAATGCAGGCGTCGCTGCCAGGATGAAGGCTGCCACCATTCCGAAGTATATCAAGCCAATTTGTCTGGAACCTGCAACCATCTCAGACTACCTGATCTAAATGTAACACAAATGTAGCTGCAATAGGTCTCGATGTTCCCGAATTACCGAGGGGACGTCAATGCTCGTGCCGAGGGATCCGCGCCCGTCTCCACCGGTTGCTGGCGTACCCCCTTCAATAGTCTATAATTCCCACTCAGCGCGAACCATCCGCGCGCAACTTCAATGAAACGCATCGCGCCACCTGTAGCCTTCGCTCTAAGGCTCTCCATCTGGGAGGGTTCCCTTTTCAGCACCTACTGGAATATCGTTGCGATCGTGATTATCAACGCCCTTGCGTTGGCTCTTGGCGCCGCGCCGGTGCATCTTGCCATTCTGAACGGACTCCCTTTCCTCAGCCAGGTTTTCGGGCTGCCGGCAGCGAGATTGATGCAGAGTCGGGATGTTCGCAAACCCTTTGTCCTTGCGGCCGAGGCCATCAGTCGCTCTCTGTGGGCGTTCATCCCGCTGGTGCTGTTTCTGCCCGCCGACGGCACGGCAAGAATCTGGCTGGTGCTTGCCATCGCCGCGCTTTCTCACAGCATCCATTGGGGAGGAGCGGTTGCATGGCTGAGCTGGGTAAGCGATCTCGTGCCGGAGCCGATCCGTGGTGTGTACTTCGGCGTCCGGAACGCGATATGCGGCCTTATAGGGATGGTCGGGTTGAGCTTCGCGAGTTCCTGGGCGGATAACGTGAAGAGCAATTTCGGTGATGGGCAGGAGTACTTGAATACGCTGCTCATGCTCATCGGATTGTCCCTGATTTTCGCTGCCGCAAGCTGGATCATGCTGTACTTCCAGCCAGTCAGAAAGCTCAGGAATCTTGACAAATCGGGCTATGCCGCGATCTGGAAATCGCTGACCACGAAGAACGGTCGATGGATTGCTATAACCTGGGTGACGTTTGCGTTCGCATTGGGAATCCAGGTTGGACTTTACATGCCGTACATGCTGGACAGGTTGGAAATGTCGATGATGGGCGTGACCATCTATTTCTGGATCGCGCTGACTGTGGTGACCATCTGCATGCCGATCTGGGGGAGGATCGCCGATCGTTACGGCAACCGGACCGTTATTATTCTCGCCTGGCTCGGACTGTTTTGGCAGCCTCTGCTCTGGGTATTCTCAACCCGCGACATGCCCTACATATTCGGCATCGCGCCTTGGACGATTCTTCTTGATGCAATTGTCGGCGGAATGTTCTGGCCCGCCATCGGGCTCGCCCAGACCAATCTCGTGATAGCCGAAAGCTCCAGTCAGACCCGCGCCGGGCTTTTCGCGGCCCTGTCTGCCCTCACCGGACTTGCAGGTTTCCTGGCTGCAGTATCAGGCGGGGCAATAGCCCAATGGGTCGGGGTCGGCCAGACAGTGGACCTCGGACTTTTTACCATGGATGACCTTCAGCTTCCGATGCTGATCGGCTCGGTTCTACGTCTGATCTTCGGATTTCTCTTCTTCCGTATTGCCGAACCGGAAAGGAAAGAGGCGCAGGTCACAAGCAGCGTTGCATTCGCTACTGTATGGCGCCTACTGATAGGACGGGGATAAAGCAACTGCAGGAATAAAGTATTGATTCCAGCAATTAGCCTCAAGAGCCTGGGCTACATGAATTAGGATTTCTCATCCTCTACGCTGACCTGGAGTTCCGTCCAGCCAATTCTCCAGAAGCTCAATAAGCTCCGAAAGCGATCCGATTCTCGCATCCGCGCAAGGTTCAAGATGCCTGAACTTTTCTGTCTCTACGAAAACGGTTCTGCATCCCGCGCCTTTTCCCGCCTCGATATCGAAAGTGAAGTCACCGACCATCACCGCCGCAGCCGGATCGACATCGAGCTCCTGACATGCCGCAAGTATGCCCGCGGGATCCGGCTTTGGGACAGCGTCCTCGCGTGCGATCACTACTCCGAAGTCGATGGAGTGCTTTTCAGCTATCAATTCCACCGCGCTGCGACAGTTTCGAGTGATCACGCCCCTTTTCAACTCATGGCTCTCCATCCAGCCGAAAAGGGATCTCACATCCGGGGCCAGACGGGCCTCGCTCGCGGCTTCCAGCTCTCTTTTCAGGAGCAGTACCTCCTTCTCCTCGCGCTCGTCGGCCGAAAGACTTTCAAGGCCCTCGATTATGAAAACGCTGGAGTCACCGAAAAGCTCCTGCTTTATTGCAGCGAGGTCGAGCGGTGAATGCACCAATACACCGTCGAGATCGAACAGCACAGCCTGCAGCGAAAGTCCCACGGGTAGGGGCAGGGCCTTGTCCCTGCCCTTGCCGATGGGCCTTGTCCCTGCCCTTGCCGATGGGCCTTGTCCCTGCCTTTATC
>CBDUXL010000347.1:0-3471 GCA_965371155.1 uncultured bacterium
TGGATGGCTCTTATCACGTGACTGAATCGGGCGCATACTGGATCCATCGCATCCAGAATGAGTACGCGCTCAACTACATCAACCGATTGTGGGGGCGATGCCGGTCGGAGGCGTGGCCCAGGGAGGTGACGCTCTAGTGCGCGGAGAATGCAGGCCTGCACGTACGTCGAGACACTGCCAACCCCCGGTTACGAAACTTGAGAATCAAGTCCCTGCCTGTTTCTATCTATTTGACCCAGCCATGCGAGCCCTGCGATGATAAACAGGGGTTCCAGCGGCATGAAATGTCGCCCTTCCACGAGATGTCCGTGTATCAGGTAAACAACCAGGTAGATCGGCACCATACCGAACATACGGCGGACAACTGAGGGAATGCTCGACCAGGCTGCAGGAACTGCAAACCATAGAACGTTAAAGCAAAGAAACAGGACTACCCATCCCTTGGGTGTTGACAGGTTTTGATTCAGAACGCTGGTGTAAGGACTGGCTGCCAATTTTTCATCCATAATCTCGGGGAGAATTCCGAAAATCAGCCTGACACCTATATATGGTATCAACCACACCAGACAGAGGACTAATGTCCAGATTATGACGCTCTTTAAAGGAACTTCGCCCAGTCTTGCGAAAAAGTAAGCAGGAATGATTAGTGCGATTGACTCGTGGAATGGAAAGGCAAAGAAGACGATCGGGATCAGCAATATATCCCATTTCCTGGCGATGGCGATGTAGCTAAGAACAAAAAAGAGCAGGATCCACGGATCTCCAGGCTGATGGAAGTAGTAATATTCCGCGAGCGGGTTCACCGCCACGAAAAAACAAAGCCCCAGTATTGCACGTTTGATGTCAAACCAGATTCCAAGAAAATAGAGCAGAGCAAGGTAGACTGCTGTCATTAAAACTGCGCGGATGCAGAAATAAATGAAAACCAGAACTTCGGAGTTATTCGGAGCGCCGAGCTTTACGGCCGTGTATTGAATTCCCTGTGCGATGAAATAAGGCGCAAACCTGTATTGCAGCGGCGCCTTGGCCTCACCCGAGACGACTGCAAGATGATTCATCGACAGGAGCGTCGAGTTGGGTGAGCTCACGAATGTGAAATGATGGAAATAACAGGTTATGACCGCAAGTGAAGCCGACAGCATCAGTAATGGAATAAAATTATTCCGAAACCAGGATCCGGGCTTGCCTTGCTGAATGTGGTCCACACTCACATCCATTATTAACCCAAAACGGATGAGTACGCTGCGAATCGCTTGTTTGCTTTCGATTGCCGATTGAACCGCACGGACGCATCAAAAGAAGTTCACTCTTCGGCCATCTCTGTACCCGATTCAACCATAATTATCACGCCGTCCGGACGACCATCGTGTCCGACGTAAATCGCTTCCAGGTCAGGTACACCGCTGAGAGGCTCATTAGCTGTAAAGAGGCTCCGGTCCTCAAAATCCCCCCAGAGATTGTATACATCATCTCCAAGATTTGTCGGTCCGCCATAGCCACAGAGACGATATCCGATGACCCAGCCTGTTAAATATGCCGCTGGATCCGAGCTGCCGCTAACCACGAAAGACGAGTATCCGGCAATACCCTCGAACACTCCGTAGTAATAGAAATTGCCGGGCGCAAGCCAGAACTGATGGCTTTGAGAGTAGTCCTCGGAATTCAGATTGTCGTAGTCGGAATATGCTGGATTGATATAACCAGTCCAGTGAGGTTCAGGTTCGGGCACGAGCACAACAGGCCAAGGCGCATGACGCTGACCCTCGCTCACATCCCACATGAGATTGCCCTCTTTACCGCCAACCAGCCTCCTTACGTAGTGGAGCGACCGATCAAATGGCAGCGCCCAGATGTTCGTTCTGGACTGTCCATGCATATTGAAATGGAACTCGAGCGGTCCGAAACCGTTTTCTGCGGGATTCGTGAGTATTCTGCCGGTTCCTGTCGGGTTATTGCTGCCCTGGAACGGATTACGCGGATACTCGGCGAGATAACCGAATTGAATCAGAACATCGAAGTCGCCCGGGAAGGGATCATAGGTAGGCTCTAATGGAGGCTGGTAATGACTGACCCCGGTTTCAGGGTTGATGGGCGCGCCCCATTTTGCGAAGGTGTCCGTCTCGTCGCCCCCGTAGAGTATGTACGGGTAGAATCCTCCGCTATCAACAGCATAACGCTCAAGCGCAACCTGGATTACGTGTATATTGCTCCTGACCTCGTCCTCGCGGTCCCTCTCGCCTGACTGAACGACCATGGGAAGCACGACCACCAGTAGAGCTGCAAGAACAGAAGTCATTGCAAGGATTTCCGCCAAGGAGAATCCTCTGTGCCATCCTTTTCTCAACATGGTCCTTTTTCTCCTAAGACCCGGCCTGTCTCTCATTCTGCGTGGATTTCAATCCCGGACGTTACCTCGATTATCACCCAATCATTGACGCCATCCGGGCCGGACATTCTTCTATCGTCGACCTCATCGGGGGTAGACGGGTTGATTCCATATGGCCAGGCGCCGGTCCAGGGATCGAATTCACAAGCGGGATAACCGGTGGTTTCGACTCGCCTCTGCATCATATATGCTCCAACCGTTGAGTCCAGAACACCCCCGTAGGTGTGACCGTAAAGATCGATGGTCTCCTGAGAAAGACATCGTTCATCCGGCATTCTACTGAAATAGTCAAGCCCGCCTTCATCGACACTGTCTCTGTGCCCAGGGCCACCGTAGCCATAGAGGTAGTAGCCCACGACTTCATTTGACATAGCGCAGTCGGATTGTGCATCTGGACCGAGGCCTGTAAGAAAGTAACGACGAGAATAAGCGTCGGCGTAGTGGAAGTAGACAGGGATGAGGTCTGAAAAGACAGGGTGGTAATAGAAATTACCCGGCGCGTCCAGGTCAGGATCACTGACCACTGAACCGTCGGAACCCCGTGCCTCGTTTTCCTCAATTGCTTCGGTGGCATACAGTATGAAATCGGTCTGCGGGGTGTCGCCATATCCAAAACCGAGGTCGAACATCTTATCTCCGTGCAGGCCTCCATACGGATAAACACCATACCCGCCCGTTGGCGTGACAAATGAATTCCAGAGACCGCTATCCGGCCGTGCGAACGGATTCACGGGATAAGCATACAGATAGTTGTAGTAAATCAATGGGTCGGCGGTAAACTGGGGGCATGGACTACCGCAAAATCCTAGGATCTCTCTGCCACCTGATCCTGCGAAGGGCGTTGTGCCGTGCACTGGAAGCATGCCCGTCCTCTCCCCTCTCATATAGTCTACGTAGCATCTTAGGATATTGCTTTCGCGCTCCGCCCCGACAAGAAACATCGGGTAAACCCCGCCACTATCTACAGCATAACGCTCCAGCGCGACCTGAATGGTATGAATTTTCGACTTTACTTCTTCCTCTCTTTCCCTCGTGCTCGCTCGCACGCACACCGGCAAAGCCAAAACCAGAATAGCCGCCCGTAC
>CBDUXL010000348.1:0-3466 GCA_965371155.1 uncultured bacterium
AGGGAGAAGGCATTGAGGAGGGGCCCAAAGGTCTGAAAAAACTGTACGCCGAACTCCATGCAAAAGGAGAAATCGATTCCCGCAGGAAGGCTCAGGCAAAGCGCGAGGTGGCTTTCAGGACTGAAGCGCACCTTCGCGCGCGAGTGTCCGAGTCGCTGGGGGGGGCGGACTCGTATGAAACAGCATTATCGGAGTGGGCGGACAAGATACTCTCGGGAGAGGCGACCCCCGGCGAAGCGGCTGCGGAATTGGCGGGATCTTGAACATGCGCAGGATGCGCATGGCACGAGTTGCAGCTACCGTTGTGCGGACCGGAAGTTGAACATGCGCAGGATGCGCATGGCACGAGTTGCAGGCACCGTTGTGCGGACCGAAATGAACATGCGCAGGATGCGCATGGCACGGGTTGCGAGCTACCGTTGATTCACGCTACCAGCCGCTCGTGGGCATTGTCCAGTAGCTGAAATCATTGTACGGAGCGGAACCGCTCATATCAATCGAGATGAGGTTTCTCAGGTCCGGATCGGTGTTGATTGCAATCGCGTGCGGAGCGTACCAGGGTCCTAATGGGGGACCGACTATCTCGTCGTTGAGTATATTGAGATCGGTGTCGAGCCTCATCAGATGGACCTGGACCTCTCCATCCCATGCCTGGTACATCACCAGTAGCCGGCAGTTCTCGACCGATTGGTCCGAGTGATCGAACTCGATATCGCACCTGGACACTCCGTATGGGTTCGAGCAGAGGGAAAGCGAGGACAGGAGGTTTACACCCGCGACGTGAGTCGGGGGTGATGTGGATATGTCGTACTTCACAAACCAACCGCGTGCTCCGCCTCCAAACCCAATCGAGAAGATGATCAGGCAGTCCTCGGAGTAGCTGATCGCAATGTCTGAGAGATCCCACATGTGCCCATTGACCGGGTCGGTGAGATCGTCATTGATCTCGAGTCTGTCGGCAAGGGTCTCGACATAGTAAGGGGAAGATGCCTGCAGTTCATAATGCCTGAGTTGCCAGACTGCGTTTGTCACATCCCCCGAGATGATCACGCCCCTGACGTTGGTGGCGATCCACAGATCTCCATCGACGTCAAAATCGACACCGGCTGCGATGGGAAGCTCGTCGAATTCCGTCAGAGGATCGGTGATGATGATATCCTCAAGATGTATCCCGTCCTGATCGACAATCTGCACGTAATCGAACATCCTTCCGTTTACAACCGCCATGTGCCCGTTCACCGGGTTCTGATCGATCTGCGCGGTCATGGTGACGTATGCCCACTCGCTGTCAACGCGACCAGGGAGGTTGAAATAGTCAAATGCCTCCGTGTCGGACGGGTTATCGGGATCAAATCGCACGTAGTAACCGGTGCAGGGGGCATCGGTCGCGTACTGCCTCTTCAAGACGCACTGCCCCGCATAGGTACCGGTTTCCAGTATCGTCAGATCGCCGCGCTGGCAGTAGTTCCAGTAGAGTCCGCCCGTGAGCAGGTGAACGTCCTCGTAAGAATGCACGTCCTCCGCGCAATCTACATGGAACCCATCCTCCAGGACACCCTCCAGCAGATCCGGATTGATAACCGCAACGTCCCAATCCCCCTCCGCGGCGAGGTCAAGGTCGATATCGCAGATAATCATCGTCCCGCCGGGCTGAGTCACCTCGTTGTCGGCCTCGATTGTCGGCCAGTCGTCGTGCCTTAACTCCACCTGCGCACCGTTCTGGAAATTCTGACCGCTGACTTCAACATCGATGAGCAATTGGCCTGAGTATGCATGATTGGGATCAATGGCTGTCACTATCGGTGGATTTCCACCGGTGTCACTAATAAGTACGTTCGTGAGGAGATAGCTCCCGAGCGGCGCGTCGGGATAATCAAACGCATCGCCTCCGCCGATTTGCGGTTGATACCCGAACGAGTCTGATGCCTCAGCGAACACAAGAAGCGGTTCCAGTCCCGACTTGGTCAGGTTAAGGCTGCCCAGCGATACTTCGAAAATGCTCGAGGTCGGCCCATCGGGAAGAACCGTGGCGGTCGGCAGCACGTCGATCGGGGTAGTCAGCACTGGTGATTCAAGCCAAATCGCATTGAGCTCGCCTGGAACCCCGTCCGGATTCTCGACCGATTGCCAGTCATAGACCCGGATCGCCAGGTTGAGCTCGCCGCCGGATGATCCGGGATCCTCGTAGTAAGCGGTGCTGCCGTTGTCGAGGACGATCAAGCAGTACGGTTCCTGAGCGTTCGCAGACAGCGAGAAATACTCGATATCGTAGTCGGGATATCCCAGCGGGTCGGGCGGCTCCCAACTCGCATCGATAGCGTAGTTGAACGTGAAGTCGGGTTTGTCACCATCCATCGCGAACTGAATGAAATACGCTCGAGTGTACGTTCCCGGAACCACCTCGAATGTACCTCGGCTGTCGGGATCCAGTTCCCAGAGATACTCCTCATAGGCGAGTCCTTCGGAAAAATACTTATGCCCGTTGAGCGTCGCAGTAGGAAACAAGGGCGGCGCGAGGCTTCCCTGCGTAAACCCGAAAATCGTCTCATAGGACGTGAACTCGGTCGGATTCCACCAGCGCGTATGTCCGTCCGCATTCAGCAATTGAGCGTCATCCGGCCCCTGGTAAGTCGCGGATGAATCATGATCGCTCGTCATTGATCCGTTTGAGATCATGATCCCACGGACATCGAAACCTCGGAACTGCGATAGTCCGGGGAACGGATGTCGGAGTGTGATGTCCATCTCGAAGTACCCGCTTGAGGGGTCGCTTCCGCCCAGAAGCGCAATGCTCACCATTTCAGTCGGGCTGGAAGGCGGTTGCATGAACTGCGTGACATTGCAGGTGAAGTCCACCCCTCGGAGCGGTCTAATAGCCGCCGTCATCGTCTCGGGGTCGATCGAGATCGACCAGAGTCCCCAGGTGTAATGTGCTCCTGAGGGCTGGGTCTCCTGCGCGGAGGATGTTATCCCCTGATCGGGAATAGGGCTGGAAATCGGATCAATGTTGCCCCCGGACGAGCACGCGACTGCAAGAATGCAGACGACAAAGCCAACAGCAAAGGTATAGAACCGCATGGCTAAAGCCTCCGTTTATTAAGAAAGTGCGCACAGCATTATGAAGCACGCTTGTAGGCTCACGTTTATTTGTATGCCGTCAAGCCGGCAGCTAGCAGTCACGGCCAGCAATCATATATTACGCCATATTCCTGATAAAATCATCATGCAACTGAGAGCGCCTTCGTCCCCCCAGGATCGCGAGCGTCCCCGGGCCTGTTGAAATGGCCGCTATCCATGAAAAACTAAAGAGGGCAACCCATGGTTTTTCATCAGGCCCTATCCGGGCGCAAACCTTGTGACTGTAACTGGGCGCACAGCCGAAGGGCGCACTGCCGAAAGGCGCACTGCCGTGGGCGCACTGCCGAAAGGCGCACTGCCGTGGGCGCACTGCCGAAAGGCGCACTGC
>CBDUXL010000349.1:0-3408 GCA_965371155.1 uncultured bacterium
CTCGATCATAATCCCCTGCTACAACGAGATCGAGAATATCGCCGAGGTTATCGACCTTGTCGCCGGTGTGGATGCCGGTCTCGAGAAGGAGATTATCATTGTCGATGACGGCTCAGTAGACGGCACGATGAAGGTCCTCGAGGAGATCAGGGAGCAACATAAGGGCTCAGATGTTCTCAAGGTGCATTTCTCGATGCTGAACGCCGGCAAGGGCTACGCGATTCGTATCGGATTGAAGTATGTCACAGGCGACATTGTCATAATCCAGGACGCCGATCTGGAGTACGATCCCAACGACTATCCGAAACTGCTTGCTCCGATACTCGATGGGACCGCCGACGTGGTGTACGGCTCGCGTTTTCTGGGCAATCCCAGGCCCGAGGGAATGGTCTTTCTCAACTGGATGGCGAACCGAATTCTCGCGTTCCTGGCGACGGTTCTCTACGGCAAGCGCATCACGGACGAGGCCACTGCTTACAAGGCTTTCAGGCGTGATGTTATCGACTCGGTCGAGCTTACCTGCCACCGGTTCGAGTTCTGTCCCGAGGTCACCGGCAAGGTGCTCAAGAAGGGATATCGTCTGGTGGAAGTGCCGATCAACTACAAGGGTCGAACCAGTCTGGAGGGCAAGAAAATCACCTGGTGGGACGGCGTGGTGGCGATCTGGACTCTTTTCAAGTATCGTTTCCGGAAGTAAAGCGACGGAACGCTCGCATGAGGAAAAGAATCACCATGACAGGACGTACAGGCATACTCATACTGCTCCTGCTGCTCATTCCAGGATATGGCGCCTGCGTGAATCAAGGTGCCGATGGCAACCTGGTGGGCACTGTGGTCTGGGAGGAGACCGACGATCCTGTTCCGAACCCCGTACTCATGGTCGCGCTCGTAGGCAATCCCCCGACCGTCCCGGACCTGGTGGTCGACGGGGATGATCTGGGACGATTCGAGATAACGTTGCCGGCAGGGAATTACAGTATACAGGTGAGTACCGGTGCCGATGGTCCTTTCTACGCTCGGCCCGATCCGGTTCTTGTGAGTTCCGGCTTTACAAGTGTTATCCTGGTCAAACTTCCCGATGGCTATTGACTTGAGCTGATTTCCAGTGAGGCCTGAAGAGAGGAGCTCCTTTTTCGTATTCCTCCAATGATAGACGAAACCACAAATTCAACAGATCCATCCGATCCCGAACCGATCGTGTCAAGCCCTCTCCCTGCTCCACCGAAGAGCTATGATGGTCCGAAGCTTCCGTCGCTCTCGGCGTTCATGCCCGCCTACAACGAGGAGGCGAATATTCGCTGGGTCGCCGAGGATGTGCTCGCCAAGCTCAGACAGGTAACGGATGATCTCGAATTGATAATCATCAACGATGGCAGCAAGGACCGCACGGGTGAGATTATCGATAATCTCGAGCGTGAGTACCCGGAGATTGTCGCGAAGCATCATCCCGAGAACCGCGGTTATGGTGCCGCTTTGAGGACCGCGTTCTCGAATTGCAGGAATGAGTACATTTTCTACACCGATGGTGACGGGCAGTTTGATGCAGCGGAAATCTCGGAGTTGATTCCCCTGATCGAGGACGCCGATGTGGTATCGGCGTACCGTGTGGATCGCAAGGACCCCTGGAACCGCCTTCTGAACGCATGGCTTTACAACACATTCCTGCTTGTGTGCTTCCGACTGGCGGTCAAGGATGTGGATTGCGCTTTCAAGCTCTACAAGGCGAAGTTTTTCGATAATATCCAGCTCAGGAGCGATGGTGCGCTGATTGACGCGGAAGTGTTGATCAAGCTCAAGAAAGCCGGAGCGAAAATCGTGCAGGTAGGTGTGCATCACTACCCGAGACTGGTCGGCGAGCAGACGGGAAGCAAGCTGAAGGTTATCTTCAAAACGGCGCATGAAATCCTGGCCAACTGGCGCGATCTGGTTTGACCCCAATCCGGCAGTGGCGCATGGCATGCCTCGTCTTTCCTCTTTGTTTGAGCGTGTTTGTGTTCTAACATCAGCAAATCGTCTTAAGTGGACTGGAATCCAGTCGAGTCATAACAGTGCCGGGAGTCTTCCCACATGTGCATGCGCATGTTATAATTTTTCAAGGGAAGAGTTTAGGGGCTTTTATCATGAAGGAGGCACCGCGATGGGATGGTTCGAACGTTTCAGAAAGCAGAAGAAGCCTGACAAGCTCAAGCGCTCAAGGGTGGTTACTCCTGTCTGCAGCAGGTGCAGCACTGTGATCAAGAGCCTGGATACCTCAATCGGTGACACAATCGAGGATCAGGGCGGGTTTGTCTACACCGGCGCTGAGGGCCATTTGTACGAACCAATATTCGACGGCGTAATATGCGTCAGTTGCGGCTTGAAGCTTTGTGACCTGTGCCAGTCGGATCTGGATGACGAAAGCCGCTGCCCAAAATGTGGCGGCACGCTCAGGCAGATAAGCGAGCGCAGACTGCCGAAGGCGGAATGAAACATCAGATGCGTTTCAGATCCGTACCCCTTGACTTAGGACCCTGACAATTCCACCCATTAGCGTTGCAGGAATCGTACCAATATGGTATAATTGAGGTAGCCCATTGGTATTCAATTGCTGCGCCTTCTTTCCATAGGAGGTCCGAATGAGGATAGAATATACGGACCAATTCAGGAAGCAGTTTAGGCGCATCGATAAGAGAATCAGGAAGGCCTTTGACAGGCAAATCCGGGTGCTTGATGAGAAATATCCTTCCTGTCCAAGGAGCTTGAATGTCAAGAAGCTGAAAGGGTCGACATTTGGACAACGCAGCTTCCGAGTTACCAGGGACTACAGAGTGGTTTTCCTGCAGATCGGTGATACCTTGGAGCTGTTGGATATCCTAAGCCATAACGACTTTGATAAGAAGTATGGCTGATCAAAGATGCACGCCAGGTGACGAACATGACTTCATCCACCGAGACTAAGACCAAGCAGATATCTGCTCGGCTCGAGTCGAAAGACTACGGGGAATTTCGCAAGCGGCTGAAGACGGACGGACTGACCCAGCAGGAATTCATAAGGGCTGTCATACGGGAATACCAAGCGGGGCGGCTGAAACTTAGGAAGGAGCTCCGTGTCGAGTACCATCCTGCCGATGAACTCCACTTGCAGCTCCAGGCGGGCGATGGCTACGAAGCCGAGAGCGTTGATGACCTGATGGACCAGCTCGAAGGACGCAAGAAGCCCCGCCGAATAAAACGCAAGAAACCCTAAGATCCCGGTATATATGGGATCGAACGCCGGTGGTCCATTTTCTTTGCTTCTCGCCGTTTCGATCCTTCCCCTTCTCTAATGGTACGATTCTCCACACCAGATGACCCCAACCGGTCAGGAAAATTCACTCGATCTCTCGTCCCGCACCATCGTTTACTGCCTCGGGATTTACATTAATCCCG
>CBDUXL010000350.1:0-3352 GCA_965371155.1 uncultured bacterium
CGGCTGCCTGGCCCGACTCGATCCGTCCCCTGTATTGCCTCCCCTAATCAATAATCATCAATGGCTGATTTTCAAGAACGTTCTGCTGAAGCTCGACCAGAATCTCCTTGACCACTCCATCTATCTCGGCCCTGATATCGTTCTCCATTTTCATGGCCTCCATCTTGCACACGATATCGCCCGCTTTGACCTGCTGCCCGACCTTCACGAGAATCGACGTAACCAACCCAGGGAGGCGTGCCGCCACAACACCCTTACCCTCGACTTTGGGCACGGAGGTCTTCTTGGGAGAAAGGTCCTCGAGCGCGCTCGAACGTCTCTTTCCTTTCGGCACCACTGGCGCCGGCGGAGGAGACGGTCCATCGTTCGGCGCTGCGCGGTCAGGCAGGATTTCCGCTGCAATCGCCTGGCCTGTCGCGGCGGCGGCGATGACCGGAGTGAAATCGGCGGGACCCTCCCCGTCGGCAATCGCAACCTGAAACTCCCAGCCGTCCACATCCACCACAGCGGTGTTTCCGATTAGGTTCTTGACCCTCACCGTGTAGGTGTTGCCGTTTACTACTATCTGGTAACGCTGCATGAGCTTTCGAAGCCTCCGTCAGACTAGCGTGGCCACCTGTTGACCATCTCGATCCGCCCATTGACCACCCATGCGGATGCCTGTCCGTTCATTCGTCCGCTCGGACGACGCTTGTTCCTAAGTGAACGCTGTGCGAGAGCCATTACGACGGCCGCGGCGGCGGCGCCCTCCATCTCGCGCTGACGCGATGCCACCTTGCCGCTCAGTGGTTGGGTGGGCGTGACCACCGGAACCGCCCTTACGCCGGGATTCCAACTCATAAAGGTCTACTCCTCCATATTCCGGAACTACTGCACCAGCCCTTCAGTGTCCCCCACTTCTCCTGAACCTGCCAGCCGGATCGAGCCGTATTCATTCGAAGTCGGCTCGACATTACCCAGGGCGTGTCTCCCGGCGGCGCGGGCGTGTAGCTCGCGCGCGGGTTTGTTTCCAGCGCCAATGCCAGCGCCACCGCGATCGCCGCTGCCACACCGGCATCCCTCACAGAGCGCGATGTGTGGTTAGGAGATGAATGATGTGAAAACACTGATTCCATTGAGTTAATGCGTTTTCTCCCCCGCTAATTAGAGGGGAATGTTCCCGTGTTTCTTCGCAGGATTCGTGTCCCGCTTGGTCTTGACAACGTTGAATGTTCTTATCAGGTGCGATCGGGTCTGCGACGGATGAATAACCCCATCGACAAACCCTTTGCCCGCCGCGACATAGGGATTCGCGAAGAGCCGCTCGTAATCGTGGACTAACTCCTGTCTCTTAGCCTCAGGATCATCCGCATCGGCGATCGCTTTCTTATGGATGATGTTAACCGCGCCCTGCGGGCCCATGACGGCGATCTCCGCTTTGGGCCATGCGAACACCGCATCGGCGCGGATGTGCCTCGAATTCATGACGCAATATGCGCCGCCGTACGCCTTGCGGGTTATGACGGTCATTTTCGGCACGGTAGCCTCACAGAATGCATACAGAAGCTTCGCGCCGTTTCGAATGATCCCACCGTGCTCCTGGTTGACACCGGGAAGGAACCCCGGGACATCCTCAAGCACCAGCAGAGGGATATTGAAAGCATCGCAGAACCGCACGAACCTGGCGCCCTTCGTGCTGGCGTTGATGTCGAGACATCCGGCTAGATGGCCGGGCTGGTTGGCGATGATCCCGAACGAGTAGCCTGCGAGGCGCGAAAATCCGACGATGATATTCTGCGCCCAGAGCTCGTGGACCTCGTAGAATTCCCCATTGTCCACGAGCATCCGGATGACATCCTTCATGTCGTACGGTTTGTTGGGATCATCGGGAACGATGGTGTCAAGCCCGGGCTCGGCTCGATCGGGAGGATCGTCAGTGGGCACATAGGGTGGCGAGTCCATATTGTTGGACGGTAAGTAACTCAGAAGCTGCTTGATGCCGTCCAGGCATTCCTCTTCGCTCTCCGCCTCGAAATGTGCGACGCCGGAAATCTCGTTATGGACCGCAGCGCCGCCCAGGCTCTCGACATCAATCTCCTCGTGCGTTACCGCCTTGATTACCTGCGGCCCCGTGACAAACATCCGCGCTTTGCCGCTCACCATGTAGATGAAATCCGTCATGGCGGGCGAATAGACCGCTCCACCCGCGCAGGGACCCATTATGGCGCTTATCTGCGGGATAACCCCGCTGGACATCACGTTCTTCAGGAAAATGTCGGCATAGCCGCCGAGTGAATCAACACCCTCCTGGATTCGTGCGCCACCCGAGTCGTTGATTCCGATTACAGGCAGGCCATTTCTCATGCCCAGATCCATAATCTTGCAGATCTTCAGCGCAAACATCCTCCCCAGCGAGCCCCCGATAACGGTGAAATCCTGGGAAAATACGCACACCGGGCGACCGTTGATTGTTCCTGTCCCGGTTATCACACCGTCTCCGTAGGGACGACTCTTGTCCATGCCGTAATCGTGGCACTCGTGGCGTACGAACTTGTCGGTCTCCTCGAAGCTGTCGGGATCGAGGAGATATTTAAGGCGCTCGCGGGCGGTCCATTTGCCTGCCTGGTGCTGCTTGTCGATTCGCTGCTGACCGCCGGCGACTTCCGCCTCGGCCGAGATTGATTCCAGTTCCGATAGACGATCTTGCGCCATTTTTCCGTGTCCGCCCTGGAATAAGGGTAAAATCCCCCGTATTCTCCAGAAACGGGGAATGAAGGGGAATCGTACCGCTAAACCGCTGAAAATGGCAAGGCTTGCGCCTTCCTAAAATAAAGTCGCCCCCCGGGAATTGGGGGGACAAACGGAAGTGCACAAGAGTCTTGCATTAGCCGGAGCCGTTGGCGATGGACTCTATCTGAGGATACTTCGGATGATTCAGGGCATTGCGGGACGCTCGCATAAGCTCACCGAATTCCGTCACTTTACCATCCAGGGAAGCCACACCTACCGAAACAGCAACGGCTCCTCCTGCGTCGGGGCCACTTGAGGCAGTACCGAATGAATCTCGGATGTATCGGGCGATGCGTGTAGCCTGCTCCAAATCCGCACCGAGCAGAAGGACCGCAACTTCCTTCTCACCGGTCTTCGCAATGATCGAATCCTCTCCTGCGTTTTGACGTATTCGTTCTCCGATATATCGCAGAGTCGGGCCGGGGATTTCGGAGTCCTGATCGAGGGGATTGTCAAGCTCGACAGTAAGAAGGCTCACGGGATAGCGGCCTTCCCGGGCTTTTGATATCGCACGTGCACCGTAGGCCACAAGGTAACCCAGTGTATACAGTCCGGTTCGCCTGTCGATCTCTCTCAACGCCAT
>CBDUXL010000351.1:0-3337 GCA_965371155.1 uncultured bacterium
CGTCCGGTGGTCCTTTTGGGGGAATCTATCTCCGAGCGCATGCCCCCGGCCGCACGCTTCTCCATCGACGGCCGTAAGTCGGGTTCCTTCGGCCTGAGATAGTCTTTAGGTGAAGGGATCTTCGGAAGCTTGGGCCTGGGTGGCTTCTTCTTGGCGACCCGCGTACCGGCCTTGCCCACCGGAGCGTACCTGTTCTCTTTCTTTTTCTCGCCCGGCTCCTTACCACGTCCTGGAGCCGCTTCTCTTGCAGCGCCTCTTCCCGCTTTCGACGTGTCCCTTTGTTCGCCCCTTCTCCTTCCGCGCCTTTCTTCCCATCGTTCGCCCCTGGGCTTAGCCGGGGCTTTCGAGTCCGAAGCAGGCTTCGAGCCTCCGACCTTCGGCGCTGTCCCTACTGCGGTCATGTCCGGATTGATGTCCTGGATCGCCTTTTGCACATCAGGAAGCTCAGGTTTTGGCGTATCGGTCGGTTCTGCGGGCACACGCCGAACCACCCGCTTGATCACCTTGCGAGTGACTATTCTTCGTCCAGCTTCGGATTTCTGTAGTGTTGGTCGGGGGCGTACCGAAGATGTCTTCTTGCGTGCAGAGATATCTCTGACCCGAAAGTCCCGTTTACCTCGGATGGTGTCGCCGCGGACAGCTCGGGACTTGTCCTTGAGTTCTTCTCTCACCCGCTCGGCGTCGGCGTCGGCAACTGAACTCATATGACTCTTGAGTTCCACGCCGAAATTGCCGAGAACCTCAAGCACCTTGCCTGAAGGGACTTCGAGCTCGGTGGCAAGTTCGTGGATGCGAACCATTCTTTGTCTGAACCTCCGGCTCCTGTCCCGGGCGGAGTTTTTCTTCTCGTTATATCATCTATGCACGCTCCGCTTGGGACAAGTAGCGTATTATCGCTTCCTGCACTTCGGCAGGAAGCTGTACTTTCATCAGTTTTTCAGGTGCCCTTCGTCGCATAAGCGTCTTGAAGCACTTGATCTCGGGACAAAAATGAAGACTTCGTCCCTGCTGCGCTTGACCCGGATCGAAAACCACATCCCCGCAGGGAAGTTTAACGATCCGTATGAATTCCGACTTCCCCGCCTTCCGACCGCAGCCGGCACATCGTCGCACCGGTTCAGCCATGGCATCTCCCCGCCCCTCTATAGATATCGCTTTTTAGTCGCAATATACGAAGCTTATTCCTCGTATTGCTCGTAGGTCAGACCGTGTTCGTTAAGGAATTTCTCCAGGTCCTGCAAGGCCGACTCGCCGAAACCCTTTACCTCGAGCAGCACGTTCTTGGTCTGTTCCATAAGATCACCAAGCGTCTTGTAACCTGCCTCGGAGAGACCTTCAATAGCGGGCTTTCTCAGCGGCAGCTCCTCTATCGGCCTGGACATCAGATCCTGGATCTCTCCGCGCCTCGCGGCCTCCCTGGTTTTCATTTCCTCTTCGAGCTTCTCGCGCTCGTTCTTGATATCTATCGCCCAGCCGGTCAGCTTCGATGCCAGGCGCACATTCTGGCCCTTCGTGCCTATCGCCAGCGATGCCTGATCGTCCGGGACAATAACCTCGGCCTTCTCCTCATCGTCGAATATCTCCACCGAGTACACTTTTGCAGGCGCGAGAGCATTTGCGATGAAGTCGAACGGGTCATCAGTCCAGTGAATAATATCGATGTTTTCGCCCTTCAGCTCGTTGACAACAGCCTGAACTCTGCTTCCCTTGCTCCCGACACAGGCACCCACAGGATCAACGTCCGTCGAGTTGGAGTAAACCGCCATTTTCGTACGGAAACCCGCCTCCCGGGCAATCCGAACTACTTCCACCGTGCCCTCGAGTATTTCCGGAACCTCCAGCTCGAACAAACGTCGCACGAAATCCGGATGCGCGCGGGACAGGATGATCCTCGGGCCCTTGGGAGTCTGTTTGACCTCGAGAATAATCGCCTTGACCGTGGACCTCGGTATGTACCGGTCACCCTCAACCTGCTCTCCGGGCGGAATAGCTCCCTCAGCCCTCTCAAGCTCGATAAACACCTGGCCCTTCTCGCGACGTCTTACCTTGCCGGTGACCAGCTCACCCTCGCGACCGAGGAACTCCCGGTAGATAATGTCGCGCTCGGCCTCCTTGATCCGTTGCATGACCACCTGCTTGGCGGCTTGAGCGGCGATCCGGCCGAACTGCAAGTCCAGCTTCGAGCCGTCCGTCTCCACAAAATCGTCGTAACCGGCCTCCGGGTCGATCATCTGCGCTTCTTCAAGGCTGATCTCCGTCTCAGGATCATCCATCTCCTTAACTACGCGCCTCAGGAGACGGATATCCATTGTATGCCCGTCCTGTTTGAGAAGGATCCTCGGCTGGATTTCCTTGTTGTGCTCTTTTCTGTACGCTGATGTCAGCGCGGCCTCGAGCGCGTCCACGACAATTTCCTGCGGGACGCCCCGCTCTCTCATAATGAGTTCGATCGCGTATTCCAGGTCGCTAAAATGCATAACCACCCCCTGCCGTGCCCAAATCACGGTCTAAGGGTACTCCGTCATCATGACGGACCACAGAATTATACCAGAAAATGTTTCTTGATGTCTCTTTCATTATCTTAAACTTCCCTACTTGAACGCCTTAGGGTACTCCGGCACCAGACGGATCTCCTTCCATCGCCCGGGAGCCAAAGCAATATCCCCTTCCTCAGTTCCCTCAATCATAACAGTCCCATCTTGATACCCGACCAGCCTGCCTCTCAGCTTTCCTCGCCCGTCGATATGCTCCATCAACCAGACATTTACTTCTCGACCTTTGAATCTCGCGAAATCGCGCTCCCTTTTGAGCACCCGATCAAACCCGGGAGAGCTGACCATAAGCGATCCGCGTTCGTCCAGAAGCCCATCCGCGGCAAGCCTGTATTTCAGGGCCTTCGCCAGCTTCCCGCATTCCTCGGCGGTGATGCCGCCCTCGATGTCGCAGTATATCCCGATCACCGGACGGCTGATGCTGCCGGTAACGCGGAGGTCGACAAGTTCGTAGCCCTGGCTCTCCAGATATTCCTCGACCACCTTCTCAAGTTGTTCCTGTGCAAGCGGAACCGGCATGGTCCTATATCGCTCTTCAGCGCCTCCGGGCCAAAAAAATCAGCGGGAACATCGTCCCGCTTTTCCATGGAAAAGCGCTACTACTGATATATAACACGAAAACCATGCTGATGCAAGTGAATGCAAGCCCGATCGCCTGACCGGGCATTACCCGGCGACCTGACATCCTGTCGCGGTAACCTCCCGACTGAAATTATCTTGATACAATACGCCTTGATTGAATTTGCGCTTCCCATTTAGTAATATGAATACCCATCGGGACCTGT
>CBDUXL010000352.1:0-3285 GCA_965371155.1 uncultured bacterium
ATTGATCTCAACCTTGTACCGCGCGAGACCGTTTACCGCCGCAAGAGCTTCAATGCGATGAAGTTCGCTATTGTGGTCGTGCTCCTTATCGCGGCGGTTCTGATGAATATATACATTGAAAGAAACAACGAGTTGAATGAGTTCAAGGATAAGGCAGCCGGTCTTCAGGCCGACATAGATTCCATAGAACACCTTTACCAGCGTTCTCAGGAGTTCAAGCAGCTCAATAGTACAGTCGAGGGCAAGCTAAAAGGTATAGTGACACTGGCAGCCGCTCAACCGCCGTGGCCTGTCATAATGGATGAGCTTGGACGCGTGATGCGCGATTCGGCATTCCTTGACGAGATGCACTGGGATGCCAATGGTGCTTCCTGGGCGGTCCATGGCTTTTGCATCGGAACAGATGAGATTCAGCGCTTACTTGTCAATTTCTACTTCTCGGACATTCTGCTGGCGCGAGAGGTCGATGACTTGGAAGGTGATGATGATTCCACAGATGACTCCCTGGGTACCGGGTTCGGTGGATCCGGCCCAGGTAGAGGTGGAAGAGGTTTTTCTGCGCCCGCTCCCGGCTCGGGGGAATTCAGTGCTCCTGAGGCCGGCGGTGGTTTGGGTGGGCTTGTTGGGGTGGCATCCGGCGCCGAGCCTGTAGGAATACCGGGATTGGAAGACGAGCCATTGTATAAGTTACCCAGCAGGGGTACGGGTGGCAGAGAGATTGAGTGGTATTACCTGGGTCGTCAGTATATCTTTCCGATACTGTATGAGTTCAAGATATCCGGCACCATCAATCCGGCCGTGATGCAGAGCGGGCGAGACCTGTTCGGTGATCTTTCATATCTCGCCGGTGCCGGGCCTGCTCCCGCCACCCCCGGAGGCGCTCCCGGTGCTGCGACCCCTGGAGGGTTTGGTGGCATTGGTATCGGAGGCTAGAAGCGACTTTGGAAAGGCAGCGTTGATTCCAGAGAGAGACGAAATGCAGGAGAATATCAATGGATAAAGCACCCCCCGCAGCACGAGGTACACAGGACATTACGGTTATCTGGGTTGTGTTTGTCCTGTTTGTTGTCGTTCTTATTGCAGCCTACTGGTTCTTGCTTCTGAAGCCCAAGAACGAGGAGATCAGGTCTGTTCAGGCCTCTATTGCTTCGAAGGAAAGTACCCTGGAGTCATATAAGGCTGAAGCGAAGGAGCTTCTGAACTATGAGGATCAATTCGCTGCGCTGGTGCACGTCTGGAACGAGAACCAGAAGTACTTTGTGAATGGCTTGACATGGGATGAAGGCTCCAGAACGTATAAGCCGCGGTACAAAGGTCGAGAGCAATGGGCAATTTTCGACACATTCCACACTGTATACGATGCGGCGCAGTTCGCCGGCGTGTTTCTCTCGGAGATGAATATCGCCGAGAATCTGGAGTTTTATCTGGATGATGAACCGTTCGAGATTCCGGACGAACTGAAAAGAGCCGTGGACTGGGATATGATTTTTCAGATGAGAGGCGAGTCGACCGCACCCTTGTTTACTTCGCACAATTTCTCCATCAAGTTCTTTGGGAACCTGGAGGAAACGCGTCGGTTCATCGAGATCATGCAGAAGCTCAAGGGACAGGTTCGGAAGATCTTCTCGATCCACTGTTTCGAGACAGCCGATGCGCCGGCTTACAGAGCTAACATGATTGGTCTGAGCGATGTCGTGCTTACCGACATCACTTTTGAGATCGACATGGGGATGTCGGTCTACGCGATAAATCCTGATGCCACAACGGCCAACACGCCTCCGGATATCCCCGGTCAGTCCTCGTGCTCCTATGGCAGCGCCGGGCGCGGAGGCGGCGGGGGGCGTAGCGGCGGAGCAGGAGGCGGTGGAGCCGGTATGGGGCTTGGTATCTAGCATTCTGTTGCGTTTGAAGCAATTGCGGAACGGAATCCGCACTGAAATACTTGGGGAGACATCACGATGAATATCAGAACTGTGATTGTGTCGGTTCTTTTGCTGCTGGGCGTGGTTGTTGTCCTTATCGCCTGCACCGGCGGCAATGTGCCGACCCTGCAGCTCACTGCAAGCGGAATCGGGAATAATCCGTCTGATGGTGGGGATATTACCCCGTTGCAGGATGATCAACCCGACGAGGAAGAACCCGACGAGGAAGAACCCGACGAGGAAGAACCCTCTGATGAGGAGCCCGGCGAGGAAGAGCCTGACGAGGAAGAACCCTCTGATGAGGAGCCGGAAGAAGAGGAACCTGAGGAGGAAGCTCCCGACACTGCAACTCCAGGCATGCCGGCAGGGGACATGACCGATGTAATGGCACAGCCCGGGACGGAGATCGATCAGGATCTTCAGGATGCCCTTATGGGATACAGGGACTATGAGGTCTCTTACGACGCGGACCTCACTCGTAGGGAACTCACTCCGCCTGAGCTGCTTGCGCTTGGTGTAGAGTACGCGGGTGAAGAAAGCGAGGTCGCTCAGATCACTCAAGCCCTGAAGACATTGAATCTGGAGGACACCCTTCGTGACCGGTATACTGTGGTTGAGGAGAGTTTCGCCACCTCGCCTGATGACGTTTTCTTCCCTGACAATCCCGATCGAGACCAAAACTACCTACAGCCTCGTGATAATCCTTTCTTTATTACCGATCTCATCCCTGATGAACTCAGACCGGAGCTCGAGGGGACAGGTTTGGACGGCGCGGTTGATCCCGAGCTGCTTGCCCGACTGAGGGGGGCTGAGTACGAAGCCAACCTGCGGTATATCCCGATCGCCATTGTCGGTGTAATGGAGACCGGTCCGTATCGCGGATGCCTGTACACCTTTGCGGGCTACGGCGGGTCCTGGTTCCTGAGAGAAGGGGATGATCGTTGCCATTGGTACGGTTCGTGGTTCTCGCTTACTGCTGTGCAGATTTCTGAGGACTATGTCGTTCTTTCACTCAGGGGAACCACCCCCGGATGCCGCTTCGCAATTACCGGACCTGTCGCGAGGACGTTCCATGTGACGAGCTATTGAGGTCCAAAAATACTGACAGAGCTATTGCCCGTCGAGTCCGACGGGTTTTTCTTTCACTTCGAAGATGAAACAGGGGCAGACCGGGGGCGCATCCACGGTTTGATCCCGTAGGCCTTGCATTAGACGGGAGCCGGTACCGTTGCATGCAACTGGGAGCGCCTTCGTCCCGAAGTCAGGAATGCGAGCGTCCTCGGGGCTGTTGAAAAAGTCTCCATGCATAGCAGAGTCGATCGCGGGACTTGCACGGTATGTGCCACCCTCAAGCGAGTCTTCG
>CBDUXL010000353.1:0-3256 GCA_965371155.1 uncultured bacterium
CAGGGGAATCGCCAGGAGTATCGAGACCAGGGATGGGTTTACATTCATTGAGCTTGCTGATGAGGGGGAAGTTGCAGCATTGATGCCGCTTATCAAGAAGGCCGATAGTAGTCTCGTTTCTGTTGAGAAGAAACGCATGCATCTGGAGGATTTTTTCCGGGGAGCTGTCACGAGCAAAGGAGACAGTTGGGTTGGTGATTCGTCCGGAAGGGATTCGTTGGGATCCGGCGATAACGGGGATGGGGGTGAATCCTGATGGACTCGTATCTGCGTTTCACTCTCTACTGGTCCTGGCTGGGACAACGCTGGTCGACAATCATACCGGCAGTGATGATAATCGCGGCGATTGTGTGGATCCTGCTGGTATACAGAACCGGCAAGTTCAGTTTCCTCCCGGCACTGGCAATTGCCAGAGTCACCGTTCTCGACTCAATCGGGCGGCTGGAGGTCATCTTCCTCCTGCTGATCGGGATGCTCATGATCGGTACCATTGGAGGAACCCTGTTCCACCCACAAGCCCTCGACATGATGATCCGGTTCCCGGCGATCCAGGAGGACCTCAGCGCCTTGACCGGCGGGACGGGGATTGTATTGCCGGAATATGAGCAGAAAGCGTTCGTCTGCACTCTGATGGGAGCGGCTGCGATGATTTTCGGGGAGGTCTTTATTGTAATCATCGGCTTCGTACTCTCCATGTTCCTCATTCCTAACGAGATCAATCGCGGTGTTATCCTCTCCATCCTTCCCAAGCCTCTAACTCGGGGTGAGTACATCTTCGGGAAATTCCTCGGCACCTGGATTATCGTCACCGGCTGTTTCCTTGTTCTGGTAATCGAGCTCTACCTTATCCAGTTCGTCTGGTTCGGCATGCATCCGATGCAGCATGCGCTCTTGTTTGACAGGAGCCAGGTCTTCCCGGTCAACTATTCTCTTCTAAAACTGATGTTCTTCTTCCCGTTCAAGTATGCCACACTGATTCTGATAATCATGGTGCTTTCACTTCGAATGCCAGAGGTTCCGGCGGGGATTGTGGGCCTGATGCTGTATCTCGGCGGGCACTTCTCTGCGTACATATTAGACCTATCGGGCGATATGATGAGTGAGGGCTATTTTCTGTTAACCTATGGGCTGAGATTTTCATACTGGATCCTGCCCCACCTTGCAGAAGCGACGGTGATCTTACTAGAGCACTTTGCGGCAAGCCTGGAAACCTGGAATGAACGCTGGGGCTGGATGTGGCAAGTTACCGTGTACAATTGTATCCTGATGTGGTATGTGTCGTGGCTGTTCCGCCGTAGATCCTTATGAAATCGGCTCTCAAGGTGCCGTTTGCTTCCACGGGCTGTTGAAAAAAGAACATAATCAGGGGAAAATCTGTGTGCCACCCTCAAGCTCGAAGACTCGCTTGAGGGTGGCACATACCATGCAAGTCCCGCGATCGACTCTGCTTTGCATGGAGACTTTTTCAACGTGATGAAACATGAAACCCGCAGGATTGGTATGAAAGAACCGATTGCTGGAAGCAAAAGGCACATGCTGGAAGCCTCCGGCGCATCGATTTGTCGAACTGTAGGCGCATGATATAGTCTTATGACTGACGAGACGGGTTCTTATGTCCACCCAGCGAGAAATAATCAAGAAAATCAGAAGGGTCCGTATCAAGACCCAGGGCCTTGTCGACACGCTCCTCGCCGGCGAGTACGCTTCCGCGTTCCAGGGGCACGGGATCGAGTTCAGCGAGGTGCGCCCGTACGCCGAAGGCGATGACGTAAGGCTTATTGACTGGAATGTCACCGCCCGCATGAATGCGCCCTACGTGAAGAAGTATATCGAAGAGCGCGAACTCAGGATTTATCTCCTGGTCGACATCAGTTCCTCGCACGATTTCGGTACGGAGGGCAGCCTGAAGCGCGAGCTTATCACCGAATTCACCGCGACACTTGCATGGCTCGGAATCAGCCGGAATGACAAAGTCGGGCTCTTGCTTTTTACCGATCGAGTGGAAAAAATCCTTCCTCCCAAGAAAGGGAAAAGACAGCTTGCCAGGATCATCGAGGCGGTTCTCTACCATCGCCCGACGAGCAACAAGACAGCGATCGAACCCGCGCTTGCGCAGCTCGGAAGGATGGCCAAACGTCGGAGCGTGGTTTTTCTCATAACGGATTTCCTCACTGATGAGGACCTTGCTCGTCCGCTCAAGATTATCTCGTTCAGGCATGATGTTGTGCTTGTTCGTCTGTCCGACCGATGGGAGCGGGACCTTCCGAATGTCGGGCTAGTGGAGATCGAGGATCCCGAGACAGGCGAGTTCCTTCTGGTGGATACATCGGACCCGTTCGTCCGACGCGCGTACCACGAATTGAGGGACGGGCAAGAGACGGCGTTAAACCGGTCGCGTCACCAGGCCGGCCTGGATCTTATCGATCTGAGCACGGGTGAACCTTTCCTCCCGCCATTGCTTGCGTTTCTGCGGCATCGCAGGACGCATCGGCGCAGAAGATCGGGCTGACTGCGATTACCCAGGGATGCAACTTTCGCATTTGCAGGGGGTCTGTAGTAAGATTGCAGCAGCAGCCTATGAGGTTTATCTATCAAAGACAACTTCCCGGGAAGGAACCAAGGGTCACAAAATTTGAGGGCTGGATTGCGGCACTGGTGTCGGTTCTGGTTCTTATCGGATTGCTGGCGGTCCTTGTGATTCTGCTTCCATTCCTGCTGATCGGTGTTCTGGCTTTTGTGGCCTTCGTCCTTTTCGTGCTGGTCGGCGGATGGATTTACCTCGGGTTCCGAATCGGTTTCGGCGGACTGTGGGAGCTTACGAAGCTGGCGCTTGGTATAGGATGGGGCTCGACCTCTCTGGAGGGAAGGAAGGAACGACTTCGGAAAATGTGGGAGGATCGAATCAAAGGCAGGCACGGAGAGTGGGTGAAATAGACCGGATTCCCGCCCGGATCGAACCCGTATATCGGGGACCTGAGCATGTCGATAATAACCGGCAAAGGAGATGATGGGAGCACGTCGCTGTTCGGAACAGGGCGCGTGCGGAAACATCATCCGAGATTGGAAGCCTGCGGCACCGTCGATGAGGCGGCGAGCGCTATCGGGATGGTCCGAGCTGCGGGAGAAATCCCCGTCGACCTCGATTCCATACTCGCCCGCATTCAGGATGAGCTTTTCACTGTGGGATCCGACCTCGCAACGCCGGATCCCGAGATTAAGGTGCCGAGGGTCACGTCCAACATGATCGAGGCTCTGG
>CBDUXL010000354.1:0-3252 GCA_965371155.1 uncultured bacterium
CGTACGGCTCAATTAATTCAACCATGAGGTTGTCGAACTCGTAGGCTGCGGTGCGGATTCCCTGGTGTTCGAGCGTGACTATCTCGGAGGGCTCGATTCCCCAGACATCGTTGAAAAGCGACATCCCCTCATCGAGGTTGGGAATGAGCACGGCGATATGGTTTATTCTTGCCATAATAGAAGAAGTATAGGGGCGATGGGTGGAGGGGGTCAATGAGGTTGGGACACCAGCTCGCGTAGAGCTGCCGGATCCTGCTTGACTATTCTGTGTCGTTTTCCTATCCCTTGAATGTGTTTTCCAGCTCTTCAATCAATCTGGGAAGCTCTTCGACAACTGTATTCCAAACTATATCCAGGTCGACATCGAAGTACGCATGAACAAGCCTGTTTCTCATGCCGGTGATATCATGCCAAGGGATCTCAGGATGTTTGTTCTTAGTCTGATCGCTTACCTTACTTGCCGCTTCGCCTATTATTTCAATTTCCTTGACTAAGGCGAGCACCAAGGCTCGGTCAGTATCCAGGTCACTGCGAGTTCTTCCGGCTGCAAAACCCACAGCTTCCTGAGCGGCATCGAGCATGTGCTTGAGGCGATTCTCGTCATTCTTCAGCATATTGAACCTTGGCCTCAGCCAGTACCTCGTCGCGGAAATACCTGCTTAAGTCACCGGGGGTACGCATATCAACCTTCCGTCCGCCCAGGAGCTCCGACAATTCACGCTCCATTCTCGCCAGGCGAAAGAACCCGGGCACATGCCCAGATTCGAATTCAACGAGCACATCGATATCGCTATCCGGACCGAAGTCGCTTCTCAAGACAGAGCCGAAGAAAGAAAGCCTGCGGATGTTGTGGCGGCGGCAGAAATCCATGATCCGGGGCTTGGGTATTTGGATATCACTTAGCGACATTGGATTTGCCTTGCACATACTCCAAAACCAGAGTTGCGGCACGGAGGATATCCTTCAGATACTCTTCATCACGCGACATGGATAACCTCTGCGGACGATAAGATAGCCTCCCGCCGAATGTGATTCTTGCTGGATTCAATCGCTCGACGCGTTATCAGATCAACATCGCGACCGAATATCTGCCTCAATTCCTCATGCATTTCAACCATATCAAAGAGCGTGATGTGAGCATCCGGAGCGAAAGTTACCAGGATATCAACATCGCTGCCCGGACCGAAGTCTTCACGCAGTACCGATCCGAACAAAGCCAGCTCGGTAATCTTCCACCTACCGCAGAAATCCTCAAGCTCTTTCTGCGGGATGTCGATGCGGATTTGCCCCATAGCACACTTCCGAGATTGTGATGGATGCTTTCCTCTTGAAGAAGTATAGAAGCAGCTTCCTGGCGGGTCAACGAACCTGTCGAATCGCTACTCCCCATCCTCGATCATAGGACCGCCCTGCACCTCCGACACAAGCAACTTATGCAAACTCGCCGCCTCGTCGGGACTCAGCGACGCAACCCGCAGGTTCTTGCTCGAAAGCTTGAACTGCGCTTGCTCCCTGAGCTTCGCCAGGTATGCCTGATGCTCCTGCTCGACGACCCGATCGCGCCTTTCGCGAGCGCGCCTTGCCAGGAAACCATCCTCACCACCCGCCACTTTCGGGAACAGGTAATACAGAAGCTCGTGCTCGCGATCGGGATAAAGCTCCTCGACAGAGAACTCACTGGTTTCCGGAAGAGTGTAGTCGAATCCGCCGGGATCGTACCGAACTTCCTTCACGTCGCCGGTGAGCTCCTTGCGGAATTTGGGATCGATCGGTACGGGTGTGCGCCCGAATTCACCCCTGACCAGCCGGATATAGTCGGTGATATTGTTCTGCCATCTCCCGAACTTGACATTGTGAACCGCCTGGACGCCCACAATCTGGCTTGTCGGTGTCACCAGGGGCACGTATCCGCAGGCCTCGCGGGCAGTGGGGATTTCTTCCAGCACGTCGTCCAGCCGATCGATCATTCCGAATGCCTCGAGCTGCGACAGCATATTTGTGAGCATGCCGCCGGGAACCTGGGCGTCGCGAACGGCTTCGTTCGGGGGCGGGAATCCGAGATCGGCCTCTAATTTGTGCATCAGGATTATCGCAAGATCGAGATCGCCGAGCGCCACCGCGATGATGACTGTGTCGACCGCCCTGATCAACTCCGGTGTCGACTTGAACGGCTCGGGAATGTGCTCCTGGAACTTGTCGAAACCCTTGAGATCAATTCGAATCTCGCGAAGTTCCGCATCTATGCGGGAGAAATTGGCGGTATCGAGGCCGTCATCAAGTCCGAGCCGGTCGGCGAAGATATGCAGAAGCTCAACTGAGGGATGCGATGATCCACCGGCAAAGGGGAGGAAGCACGTGTCGATCGCGTCCACGCCGAGCATCATGGCGATAATCGCGGTCAGATGCCCGTAACCCGGAGTGCAGTGCGAGTGCCAGTGTATGGGAACGGTCAGGACCTGATTCAGAGCTGGAATAATTTCCCACGCGGCGCGCGGCGTGGCGAGCCCGGCCATGTCCTTGACAGAGATCATGTCCGCGCCCATGTCTTCATATGTCTTGGATGTTGTGGTCCAGTATTCAACATCAAAAACCGGCCCCGTTGTATAGCAGATCGCAGCATCGACCTTCCCGCCGCCGTCCTTTACCGACCTTACCGCCACCTTGAGGTTTTCCGGATCGTTCAGCGCGTCGAAAATGCGCATGATGTCCAACCCGCGCTCGAGAGCTGCTATGCAAAAATCGCGGATGACATCGTGCGGATAGGGCTGGTAACCGAAAAGATTCGCGCCGCGACACAGCGCGCGGGTCAAAGTGTGCCCCTTGGCCGCGGCGGTGATCATGCCGAGACGCTCGAACGGGTTTTCATCAAGGTAGCGCAGGCAGACATCGAGGGTCGCTCCGCCCCAGACCTCTATGTCGTAGAAGCCGCAACGGACGATATCGTCCAGTACCCGCTTGATCTGAATCGAATTCATCCGCGTGGCGAACAGGGACTGATGACCGTCGCGGAGCGTGACGTCGTTGTAACGGACCTGCTGTCCCTTCAGATTCGCCCTGATCTCGGAAAGCGTCTTCTGTTTGAGGGTATTGTACTCCTTGTGCAACTCAGCAAAGCTCATAAATCTTCTCCAGCCTGGTGCGTAGTCCGAAATGAACAGCCAGGCGGCTGCTGAAAATACAGAATTCTCAAATCCCATGTAGGGGCAGGGCACCGCCCCTGCCCTGGTTAACCAGTGTTCGATGGGCAGGGGC
>CBDUXL010000355.1:0-3240 GCA_965371155.1 uncultured bacterium
AGGAAGATCAGCACAAGGATGAGCATGATGGCCATGCCGCGACGCCGCGAACCGAACGAAATCGGGATCAACAGGAGTGGGATAATGCCGATGTACGGGAAAAAGTTCGCCGCGACCTGGATAACCGGCAACCGGCTCCCGTCAGCATGTACACCAAAAAAGGTGGGGAGGAGGACGTCGACGAAATGGATCGGCGGGAACGAGAACTCAGAAGCGACACTGTATCCGCCCTGCGTCCCTCGCCACGCATGGTTCATCAGCTCGAGGGTCGGGACGAGCTGAAACGCATAGAGACCCAGCGACAGCATCAACACGAGCACAAACTGCAGGATCGGGACGAGACTCGGTTGCTTGTCCTTCCCCGGAGACAAAGCCAGAAATATCGTATAGGGCACTAACGCAAGGATCGTTATCCCCGTGATCTGCAGGCTGCCTCCCATCGACTGAAGGCAAAGCGCCACTGCAGTCAGTAGAGGAAAGAAAAGCGATCCGCGACGTGCTCCAAGAGTCACGAACATGAAAACGCACGGAATCCAGACAATGGATCTGAAAATAGTGAAATTGATCGGCAGGCTCAGGAACATGCCGGAGAATGCAAAGACAACGGCGCTGAGCAGACATGCAATCGGCGGCAGCTTGAGGGTCCGTGCAAAGAAATACTGGAACCATGCGGCAAGCAGGAAATGCAACAGGACATCAAGAGAAAATGCCCTGACCGCGGGAAAAATCGCGTAAACGAGACGGGTCGGAGGGTAGAAAAGCGCGCCCTGGCTTTCTGCAAACAATGGAAAGCCCATGAAGAAATCGTCTATCCAGAGAGGGAACCTCCCGACCTCGATCGCCTCCTGGTTGTACCACTGCCAGGGCGAGTAGACATTCATGATGTCGCCGGCGAAAAAGACCTGCCTGCGAAAAATGATATCGAGGAAGAAGATTACGACGATGCCGAAGATGAGGACCAGGTTAAAAAGGTCCGCAGCCGCATCGCGTCCCGCCTGCGTGGGATCGGTCTCTTTCCTGTCGGAACTTGTCGACATAGCAAGCTGAAGCGGGGACAAGGGTGTCCCGCTGCTGTATTAATATCGATTAAAACACATTGGGTTGACGATGTTGGGGTGCACGGCTGTGGGCCCCACGGTTGAGGGCGCGTGCCCCGCCGTTGAGGGCGCACAGCCGTGCGGTTGAGGGCGCGTGCCCCGCCGTTGAGGGCGCACAGCCGTGCGCCCCTACTCAATATGGAACGTTCACGTGGAAATGGTTGTCGTGTTCCTGGTAGGTCCAGTCGAGCACCGTGGCGAAATACTTGTCGAGATACTCGTCCCTGATGTGCTCCAGAATCGCGCGGACATTGGGATCATCATTGTCCTCAACCAGAACTACATGACCGTTGGCATACAGGAAACCTGCGATATCTATCCCTTTTCCATATTGGTGCGAAGAGGGTCTATTCGTGCCTGGGATCCAGGTGTCCGGATTGTAGATGCCGATATGCTCGATCCCGACCACTCCCTCCGCTGCGAGATCCCTGCATAATTGCCCAAGGACCGCGATAAGCTCCGAATGAGCCCACGGATTATCGTGTGGTTGACTGAATTTCCGAGCACGTGATTCCTCATGGTAGTACAAAGTAACTCCGCCCAGATTTGTAGGGCAGTGAACCATCCCGCGTGGGCCAAGGGCTTCGATTCTCGGCATCGTCCAATCAGGGGGCTCGATTTCGGGCGGCGCATAGAGCGCATCGATATCAGCCTGAGTGATGACAATCCGTGTTCTCTCTATCTGCAGGCCCGGCGCATGCGCTCGGATCATCCAATTGCCGCCGGGGAATTCCGGGATCGCCGCGGACACAGGGGCCAGCTTTTCGCTCGTTTCGGCTGCCTGCTCGATCATGATTTGCTGCGCGAACATCCCTGAGGGCGGTCGAGGAGGCGGGTCTTCCGATGTATAGAGCGTGCTGCGGCTTTCTGTGTCGGTGGCGCTAATACCCAGCCGGAAAACGGCCTCAGGAGGCATGTTGATAGACGGCGCCAACCCGACACCGGAGTGCAAAACTACGGTAAACGGACCATCGTACTCGCGGTTGGCCAGATCAATAAGCAGCCATCCCTCCCTGTTGTCCAGTTCCCTCCAGTCGGTTTCGCTGTATTGTCTCAGGATACCGGTTTCATCGAGGACAGACACATGCAACCGTCTCTGCGCGTCGCGAGCAAGAGCCATATGGGTGATGTAGACAGACACGCTATCGACCGTGTATGGCGTGTAGGGAGGATCGAACCGGATCGCGTAGCCCATCCAGGTGCCGACTCCGCTGTTGTCCAACGGGATTCCATCGCCGTAGAAGCAGTCCTGGTCGACACGCAGAGGGAATGCTGAGACGGCCTGCGGGCAAATCGCTCCGACAAGCAGAAAACCAAGCAGGACAAGCGGGGTAAAACCTGGTAGGGCCTTGAACATACGAAAACCAATTACCTCACCCGGCGGATATTCATTCAGGTTCCGGGTACGGTTCATGATTATAACCTACAAGTCACCAGGAATCAGCAGTACGTATCGATTTTCGCTGACGACTGGTGTAGCCTGTATGCTCGTATACTTACCTATTCCCCGGAGGATACCACATGCGCGCAATGATTCTGGATGCACCAGGTCAACCACTTCGACTCACCGAACTACCCGATCCGAAACCCGGACCCGGCCAGGTGTTGATCCGGGTGAGCGTATGCGGTATCTGCCGGACCGATCTGCATGTAGTCGACGGCGAGCTGACCGAACCCAAGTTGCCGCTTGTCCCCGGGCATCAGATCGTGGGTCAGGTGGCAGGGACCGGTGATGGAGTGACGCAGTTCTCATCCGGTGATCGTGTTGGGGTTCCATGGCTCGGCGGAAGCTGCGGACATTGCGAGTACTGCCTTTCGGGGCGGGAAAACCTGTGCGACGAGGCCAGGTACACCGGCTACCAAATAAATGGAGGGTTCGCGGAATTGACGGTCGCCGACGAGCGGTTTACATTTCCGATCCCTGAGGCTTACCCGGACCTCCAGGCCGCGCCACTTCTCTGCGCCGGACTTATCGGGTACCGGTCTTATCGGATGACCGGCGAGTCAAAACGGCTTGGATTCTACGGCTTCGGAGCAGCGGCGCATATACTCATTCAGATTGCCATTTACCAGGGACGCGAGGTGTACGCATTCACTCGGCCGGGCGATACGGACGCACAGGAATTCGCGCGGAGCCTTGGGG
>CBDUXL010000356.1:0-3238 GCA_965371155.1 uncultured bacterium
GCTGATTTCCTACTGTCTATGGGGGGATGGGATGCACGAGAAGGGGTATATAGCACCCACTCAATTGTGGAATCCTGTGCTTGCTCGCGAGGCAATGGCGATGGGCAAACACGTGTATATCTTTGCGGAGATTTCCGAGCAAGCGCAAGGCGAGTTCAGTCTGATAGAAATGGATACCGCAACCCCGGAACCGGAGGTTTACAGGCTAGCGCCTTTGCGGGAACGCTAGATTCTGAGAAAATGAAATCTGCCTTCATTTGCGTCGCTAACGTATTGGCTCGTATCGCGGCTGACGCTCCTCTTTCTCGTCCTCCTCTTCTTCCTCAGTCACGCGTTCCTCCTCCCGGCGGCTTTCAATGAGGGTAAGAGGTTGGTCTGTCGCAGCGGACGCGTCCATGACGCACCGGAAACCGTAGCTGGCGTTTCCCATGTTGCGTGGATCGGCACCTCGCTCGGTCGTTCTGCATAGAGGTGGTGAGCAGTTGACCGACCCCCCCCGGAGCACAAGAAGAGTCAGCGAATGCGCACTGGCGTCGGAGTATGCGCCGAAATAACTCTGCGTCCACTCCCATACATTTCCGGACATCTCGCGCACACCGAATGGACTTATGTTGCCGGGATGCGCATCGACGGGAGCATAGTCCTCGGTTGCAGCATTCTCGGGAATCCACTCGTTGCCCCAGGGATAACGTCGCCCGTCGGTTCCTCGAGCCGCCGCCTCCCATTCTTCTTCGGTGGGAAGCCGCTTACCGGCCCAGTCCGCATAGGCAACTGCGTCATAATAAGTCATCCCTCTGGCAGGATAGCGCTCCTGTCCGGGCACGAAGTAGCTCTGCCAATCGCCCCCGGTAACGTACCCGGTCTGGCCCACGAACTCCCAGTAGTCCTCGTTTGTAACCGGGAAAATGTCAATATAGAAGCCTTCCAGAACAACGAGTTTTTGAGGCTGTTCGTCAATCTTGGCATCGGGATCGCTCATACTTGCGCCTATGAGGTATGACCCTCCGGGAATCCAAACCATGCCCTCGGTGGAGGATCCTGGTGGACCTCCCGGTTCACCACCAACGCCGGGAGTAGGTCGTCGCTCCCTTCTGACGCCTGGAAATCCATCGGATCGGTCTCCATCCCCATCCCGAACGGAACGGTCGGGCTCGCGTGGCGCCCCCGGTATAGATCCGGGTCCTTCCCTTGGTGAACGCGCTTCATCACCGGCAGGTTCTTCAGGAGTCGACTCAGCTCCCGTCAAACGGATGCGCCCTTCCCAGGCGCGATAACTGTATACTATCTCGGCCCGACCGCCGGACGCGGGTTCCAGGCTGACCGCCTCGAGGTAGCCGATATAGAAATTGCACTCCCCGCCGGATACTTCATCGAATGGAACAATAATTTCAATAGGAAGAACCTCGACTCCGCTGTGGGAAGGTGTTTCCAGGTTCACCAGAGGGGTCCCATCATCTGCTCCGGGCTCGAGCCAGTACAGGTCCACCGTGTCGACATCCCGACCATCCGACGTGCTGTAGAAGCCTTGAGAAGGCTCGACTGTGAAAATATCGGGAGCGTGAAGCCTGACATAGGCATCGGTTATTTGCCTTGTATCGTAGCTGGCCGCACCTGGAGTGCTGAGGACGCCACGTCCTATGGCCTCCGCTATTGCTGCCTCCTCTGCCGAGTCCAGGGCACAGTTGACTATTGGGCCCCACTTGATGCCGTTCCAGCAGAGCATGCTGGATTCCTGCAGGTCGACCGATACCTCTTCAGGCATACCCAGCTTGAAGATACCTGCAAGGAAACCCACACGACCGGAGGAGAATTCTGAAGGCAGATTCAGGACACAACCCGACAACCTCAAATGAAGTGTGTTCGGGTCACCGTGGTGAGCAGGCTCCCAGAGAAGCTCGAGCTCGGAACGAACCTGCGCTCCGTGCACCTGACCGCTGAACTCGCGGTTGGCGATCTCCTCCATGTAGGCGTCATTGCCGTCCCAAGCGGACGCAGGAACAGCCAGGAAACCTGCCAGAAGCGGCAGAAAAATGCAATAAAATAGCCTTTGGGCATGAAAAATCGGCATTTGGGGTTCCTCCCAATGCTCAAAACAGTGTAAGATAAGAGATAATTATAATGGTTAGCAGACCGGCCGGGCCCCCGAGCGATCCAAGCGACCGCACGGGGGGCCCGGTTCCTTGGTTTACAGATTAGTGCAAGTCATGTGAGCCAATTCTCTGACCAAGCACTCCAGCTCTTCAGCGGTACACCAGATGTTCTCTGCTTGTACCCACATCTGCTGGTGATCGCGGTGAGGGAAGCTCTGGTCAAGCCAGAATTGGATCTCGTCCAGGTACAACGTCAGTGCGGGAACATGTGCACGGATCTCCGCAGCCTTTGACAGTGCCATAGGGGAAATCTGCCAATTGTCCGGCGGCTCTGCCAGCAGGTCGTCGCACAGGATGTTGATCTCCTCTACGGTCCCATACATGACATTGAGATGCTCCTGCCACACGAACGCCTCCTGGAAATGCTCCCAGCTCCAGCCGGCAGCACCGGCGGCCATCATCGGGCCGGTGTAGCATGTGTCACACCAGAGGTAATCCTCGACCTCCTCGCAGTCCATAATCATTGAGCATGAGTGCTCGCACAGGCTTGCTACCATGTCATCGAGCATTCGGACTGTTCGATGTGATGCATACTCATCAATCGGCATGTTGGCCCATGCAGCTTGGCTGCCCAGCAGGCAGCAGAACAAGATCGCGATCGAGACCGCGTATTTCATACGGTCCACCTCCTTTCAGATAAGGTATGGCATAGCGCATGTGCGCTCGCCGGAACTATTATATCTGCCCCCAAAAACTCAGGGCGCATCTATAACTCGGTTATTGCTAAGTAGCTGGAAATGGAAACTCCCTCATTCTCCGTCTCACAGAAAGGGAAACATTCCCTCGCCACCTTCGCAGATTCAATCAAACTCAATCCTTCAAAGGGGAGATATTACCAGAAACCTGAACAAAGTCAAGACAAAAACAGCATGAAATGAAAGTCTTTCTATATCTTCTACCTCATCACCAAGTACCCCAACCGTACTAAGTAAGTGTACTCAATCAATAAGTTCGATTCATTCCTTTATATCCTCACCCTCCCTGTCACCTGGACCTTCCCCCGAACGCGTGCCTCCCCTCGCAGCCCGGAACCGATCCAGCCATTCCTTTATCGCCTTCTCCCGGCCGCGAGGCACCGGATGGTAGTA
>CBDUXL010000357.1:0-3231 GCA_965371155.1 uncultured bacterium
ACCGTCCCTGCCCTGGTGAATATATTCTCGATTCTTGCTCGACAGATAGGGCACCGTCCCTGCCCAGGTCAACCAATGCTCGATGGGCAGGGGCGGTGCCCTGCCCCTACACTCGCGCGGGCGGCGACAACCGCGGCCCCGGCTAAGATGAGCCCGGCAGAATCAAACCACGGATGCCCTCGAATCTGATGATGCATTGCCTTTCGAGCGGGATTTGTGGATAATAACCCGTTCCTGACCCCAGTAACTAGGCGGCACAGAAAAACCCCTTGGAACCGTCCGGGAGGAGAGAACAATGGCTGTAAAAGCGGAAACCATGCAGTATCCAAAACCAAAGCGGGAAGCGCCCGGGCTTTTCAAGCACAAGGATCCCGCCGACTTCGATTTCGAGTTCATCAAGTACGAGAAGAAAGACGGAATCGCGAGAGTTATCATCAACCGTCCACAGGTCTACAACTCTTACAACCTGAAGACGCTGCAGGAGATGACGGAGGCATTCGACGATGTCGCCTGCGACGACCGGATAGGTGTCCTTATCCTTCGCGGCGAGGGCGACAAGGCGTTCTGCACCGGCGGTGATGTCAAGGAGTACGCCGAGCAGATCGTGCAGGGCAAATCCCAGGACATGTGGCACTGGATGAACTACTTCGTTCGCGCCCATGATGCTCTCCGGAACACCGGCAAGACCTCTATCGCCGCTCTCAACGGTATCGTTGTCGGCGGCGGCAACGAGTGGAACCTGAGCTGCGATGTCGCCATCATGGCCGATGCCGACTACATCGAGAAAAAGGGCAGGAAGATTCCCACCCGATACATCAAGCAGGTCGGCGCGACAGTCGGCAGTGTCGCCGCCGGTGGCGCGACTCAGTACCTCCCGCTTGTTGTGGGACTCCGTCGCGCAAAGGAGATCCTCCTTTTCAATCGCCCCATTCTGCCCCAGCAGTGCAAGGAGTGGGGGCTTGTGAACGAGGTGGTTCCGTACGATGAGCTGGATGACACCGTGGACAAATGGGCGCACGATGCCCTCAACCAGTTCCCCGGCTCCATCCGATCCACCCGCGAGCAGTTGAATTTCTTCGGCAATATGGTCTGGGGAACGAGCATGGGCTTCGCCAAGGACACCCTCACTCGCAATATGGGCGGCATCGAGTCCTATTTCGGGATGGTCGGATTCGCAAGCAAGCGTCCGGTAGACTATGAGTCCATCCGGAAAGCCATGGCCCAGGGCGGCGACGCCGAGAGCCTTTTCGGGCCGTATACTCATACGTGCCCATCCTGCGGCATCGAGGGCCTGCCACTCGATTTCGAGTACTGCGGAATCTGCGCAGCAAAACTGGAGGGGGAGTAGCAAATGATTCCAGAAAAAATGATAGCCGCGGTCCTGCATGGGCCCAGAGAGCTTAGAATCGAAGAAGTCGACGTGCCTGTGCCGGGTCCCGGCGAGGTGCTCGTCGAGGTCGTAGCCAATGGTCTGTGCCATACCGATGTGACCTACTACGAGGCCCAGATCCCCGAGAAAATGCGCGTCTATCCGCTGATTCTCGGACACGAGGCCGCGGGCAAGGTGGCCGTACTTGGAGAAGGAGCTGTCGGCCTGTCTGAAGGCGATAGCGTCCTTCTGCCGCCGGTCTACGGATGCGGGGAGTGCGACTACTGCCAGGCCGGTCTGGACAACCTCTGCCGCAAGTCCAGCATGCTCGGTGGCACCCGCGATGGCGCCTACGCGCAGTACATTGCGCTCCCGGCAAAATATGCCTTCAAGATGAACCCGGACATTGAGCTGCAACGGGCATGCACCGCCGCCGATGCGGTTTCCACCACATATTACGCACTGAAAGAGCGCGTGGAAATGAAGCCCGGCGATTCCGTCGCTGTCTTCGGCGCCGGTGGTTTGGGCCTGGCGGCGCTCAATGTTGCTCGTGAAATGGGCGCGGGAAAGCTCTATGCTGTAGATGTCCGCGATGACAGCCTGGTGGCGGCAAAGAAGCTCGGCGCCGAGATTTTTGACTGCACCGGCAAGGAGAAACTCTTCAAGGAACTCAAAAGCATGTCGGGCGACAGTATCCGCATCGCCCTGGACTGCGTAGGGCTTGGCTCAACCATCGAGGAAGCTTTCAACACGGTATGCAAGGGCGGCGAAGTGGCCGTTATCGGCTTCACCCTCGATAAAGTCACTCTCCGCGCGGGCAATTTCATGGGCCTGCAAAAGCGGATTGGCGGCTCGTGGGGATGCCCCACGCGCCTGTTCCCGGAGGTCGTCAAGCTGCTTGAGAGTGGCGGGATCGATTTCGATGTTCTCGTGAGCAAGTTCTATGAGCTTGAGGATGTCGAGAAGGCTTTCAAGGACCTTGAAAATGGCAACATCATCGGTCGCGCGGTGATCCGTATACCGCACTGAGGCAACTGCGAATTTTGGGACACCTGCATTTCGGGGCGAAATGAGGTGTCCCCGAAGGATATCTCCTAATTCAAATCAGAAAGAGAGACACTTACCATGAACCTGGAAGGCAAAAACGCGATAGTCACTGGGGGAAGCATCGGGATCGGCACGTCAATCGCCCTGATGCTCGCCAAGGCAGGCGCCAATGTGGCGCTGAATTACCGCCGTCACGCTGATGAAGCCAACGCGGTGGTGGGCGAGATCGAGAAGATGGGTCGAAAGGGCCTGGCAATCCAGGCAGATGTGGCCTCATTCGATGAGGCCGAGAACATGGTCAAGAAGGTGGTCGGTGAATTCGGCTCGATCGACATCCTCGTGTGCAACGCCGGAATCAACCGCGACAGTGCTATCTGGAAAATGACCGAGGAACAGTGGGATCTGGTCATCGACACAAATCTCAAGGGCTACTTCAATTACATTCGAGCCGTCGCGCCTTTCTTCCGCGAGCAGAAGCACGGGCGAATCATCAACCTTACGTCCATCAACGGTCTGAGAGGCAAGTTCGGCCAATCGAATTACTCTGCCTCAAAGGCCGGCATCATCGGACTGACGAAAACCGTCGCCCGCGAGCTCGGCAAAGCGCAGGTGACAGTCAATGCAGTCGCGCCCGGAATGATACTGACCGATATGGCCAGGGAGCTGGATCAGAAGTGGCTCGATATTGCAATCAGCGAGACCGTCCTCGTCAAGCTGGGCGAGTTGGAGGATGTAGCCAATCTGGTGGTCTTCCTGGCTTCCGACCTTGCTGGTCATATCACGGGTCAGGTCATCTCGGTCGATGGCGGGCAATA
>CBDUXL010000358.1:0-3204 GCA_965371155.1 uncultured bacterium
CGTCGTCGCAAGTATAGCGTTCAGCGGAACGGATCGAGACCGGGTCCACAGACCTCGAAAGCTATTCAGCGTATCAAGCATCTGTCGTCGTCCACCCCGTCCCGGAACGAACGCGCTAATCGCAAGTGAGCCGACAATGACCCAGAGCACCGGCGCTATGAGGCAATGAAAAAAGGCGAGCGTGGTGACTACGAATTCCAATGCGATGAAGCCTGACGCCAGCCGGATAAGGGTGTTATCCAGGGGATCATCCGAGATGTCCTCGCGTGAAAGCGCTCTCAGCACGAGACGTCCCGCCTCATGTACGGCGAGAAGGATCAAAAATGCGATCGGGATTGACAGTAGAATTTCCGGCACGGTCAGCTATCGATTCTCGTTGGCCTCGATATCATCCAATTCCTCGGGAGACCGAATGCGGTAAATGATATGCCACAGCTCGGCATGCTCACTATCAACGTAGATTCTCTCCAATTCCGGAGGAGGGGGGCGGTCGAGGTCGAAAAGATAATTCAGTTTTGGGCGACGGTTCGCCCTCAGGCAGTAGAACTCGTCGAGAGAGAGAATGTCGGTATCGAACTTTCGCGCGATCCGGATAACATCGTCCAGGTCGCCGTCCGGAATGAGAATGCTCTGAGCGCCCGAATAGAAACTCACCGAATGAGTGTACTCCATGACCCGTTCGCGCTGGTAGCCGTATTCTACCAGCCATTCCGCGGCGACCTCGCGAGGATTGTGGGACACCATCGGGTCGCCCCAGTGCGTGAGTTTGTATGTGAGTTTCGGAAGCGCCAGCAGCACAAAAACGATCAGCACTATGTTTATGGCGGGGACCATAGCAATGCGGGACAGAAAGCCTTCCATCCTGGAAAATCGGTTTGTTATCCATTTCCCGCATTCCTCGGCGCCTTTGGCCATGAAGGGTATCAACAACGGAACGGCGGGCACGTAGTAACGCACTTCGATGAATATCACCGGAAGCCCGAACATCAAGGGTATCAGCCAGTAAAGCAGGAATCGGTCGGATTTCCTTTCGGGCCAGTTCCCGGTTCCGCTGAAAAGCCCAAGCCCGAGTAAAATGGTCGGGAAGAGGTAGAGGAGCAAAACGCTGTTGGGGTAGGTCGGCGTGAACGGGAAGTCCTGGTAGATTCGCACAAGTTTTTGCAGGTATTTTCTTGCAAAGTTATACAAAATGGTGCCGGTAGATGCCCAGTCCGGTCTTATGCCGCTTGGATCCGCATTGATCAGGAAATCAGTCCTGTCCTCGGTGAGCTGTCCCGAATATCGAGGATCAATATGCTCCTCCTGAAGGTCCCTCGCGTAAAATCGAACCTCCTGGCCGATTCCTTTTCCGTCCATAACGAAATGCCCGGTATATCGGTCAAGGGCGATCCAGTACGGCAACGCCAGGATGAGGAACCCTATCGCCGCGAATATGGCCTGGTTTGACGATTTGACTTTCGATTGGTTACTCTTCCAAAAAAGGTAGCTCAACAGCAGGAACGGCACCAGCAGTACTCCGAATGCCTTCGTGAAAAACGCAAGCCCTGCCCAGACGCCCGACCAGAATGCGTCCCATCCGGTGCCTTGCTCGGAAAACGCCCGATGCGCGAATATCATCATGGTGAGCATGCAGGTCGCGAAAAGGCACTCGGTAAGAATAACCACCGAGTAGTCGACCAGAATCGGAGTAAACGCCGCCAGGACGACCGCGGTCCGCGCCGTAGCCTCGCTGAATAGCCTTCTGGTCAGGAAGTAGATCGGCAGAAGCAGCAAGGTGCCTGCCGCGACGCTTCCAAGGTGCCCGGACCATTCAAGCCCGGCGCCGAGAAACCGGAAAATCGCGATGAGCAGCGGCAGGAGCGGTGGAAGGGTCCATCGTCCGCCGGTCGTGTCCCATGTATCGAGGCTCCGGAAATGCGCCATATTGTCGCCCATGAGGATGTAGTGGACGCTGTCCACTCCGACCTCGGTCTCGAATAGCGCAAGGCCCAGCCGGATCACCAGCGCGATGAGGATGATCGGCCAAAGGCGAAGAAAATGGGCATCCCTGATAATTCGGGTGATCGCCGCCATGGTTAATCTAATCTTATCAATAGTATCGCATGCGGCGCAACGGAAGCTCACGCCGGAACGCTCTACAGGAGGCCACCGGTATACAGAGGGAGGATAATCAGCAGGTATACCCAGGAGAGCATCAGGACCCAGTAGGCTGCGATCATCAGGATGATTGATTTCCACCAGGAAAGACGGTACAGCCCTCCGAATACCCAGGAGAACAGCCATGCGCCGATCCCCAACTCGATCGCGAGCGTAAGTTCTCTCCGATTTGCGAAGAAATCGATAGTTTCCCGAAAAACGGCATCACTGCTTGCAAGGGCGCCTTCAACCTGGTTTCCGAAGTAGAAAGAGGCGAATCTGAGCAGGTTGGTGATTACACCCAGAATGAACAGGCCGATCATGCAAGCGCCGACCACTCGGATGGTCCGTCGCAGGGAAATCCGCCCACCCAGAATTCTCGCAACTAAGTGAATCAGGCCCGAGCTCAGGTAGACAACTCCGGGCATGATGATGAGCGCGAGCAGAATCCCGACAAATGCGGTGAGCAGGGGCATTGTCGGATCGCCGTCGCCAAACCAGGATATCGCCCTGGAGAACGGCAGACTTAGGACAAAGAACCCGGCAAAAACCCCCGGGTACAAAAGCGGTTGAAGTATCCCGCCTTTTACCGGATACGGAAAATGGGTTGCGAATTGTCTGGGGGCGACGACGATTCGCCAGAGGTCCTTGATTACGAGGAAGAGATAGGGGTCATTGTCAAACAGGCTGGGAAGCTTATCGCCGCAGTTTTGGCACAGGGTGCCGATCTCGACTTTCGCACTGCAATTGTCGCAGCGCCTTCCTTTGTCCTCATCCTTCTCTTGTTCGAGCTTGGGCGGCTCGGGTCCGGTTGCGAATGATGTAAGGGGAGGTTCCTTCGGCGGCTGAAGGTCGATTTTCGGTTTACCTATGATCCGTTCAGCCCAGCCGAGTGAATCTTCCTCCTCCTGTCTAAGGCGCTTCTGAAGGTCGGAGAGTGGATACCCGCACATCGGGCAGATGCGCTCATCCGGACGGGATTCCCTTCCGCAGTCGGGGCAAAACACCCCTTCAATCCTCCTCATGGGCGATTTCAAGGACTCGGAATGTGACGTCGGCGAAAGTCAC
>CBDUXL010000359.1:0-3192 GCA_965371155.1 uncultured bacterium
CCCGGACGGTTTGCGCCGTGCTGGCCTCCGGCGGTCTCGCCGCACGCATAAAGCCCGGGGACGTCGGTTTCGGCACGAGTGTTAATCAGAATCCCGCCCTGGAAATGCTGAGCCGCGTGACGCACTTCGACCGGCTCGGACTTGAGGTCAATTCCCCGCTCGCGGAACCAGTCGAACATCTGAGGATTGATCTTTTTAAGACGCTCTATGGGCAAAGATGCGCTTCCGTTCGTGCCGATTATGACTCCGCGATCGGAGTACCAGGCTTCCACAACTTCCGGCCATCGCTTGTTGAGGTAGGCGGCATCGACAAAGTCCGGATTCATGCGGTAGTCGAGCACGACCCTCTCGCCATGCTCGATTGCCCGCGAGATCGCGATATCCACCGCGCGCGCGGCGGATTCCGCAGATACCGGCCAGCTTGCGCCTTTGCTGAACAGGAGTTCGACCGGGTCCTCATCCGGCGCGATTTGCATGACATCGTCGAGAAGGTCACGTCCATTTTCGGTGCAGATTCTCGGGAGCGCGCGCATAAGGCTTCCCGAACAAGCGAGCGATGTTGCGGGCGATGAGAGTCCGAACTGTATGAACTCGATATTGACCAGAGTTGCCCCGGCTGATAATGCGGCCCACCAGGGTGTCGCGTCCATGCCTTCCGGGAAGATATTGTGCGCGAAAATCTTCCCCGGTCCGCCGGTTGCGAGGATGACGGCGCGAGCGGAGATTGAAACCCACTCCTCGGAGTCTTCGGAAACGCAAAGCGCGCCGACTACTCGCCTAGAGTTGCCAGCGGTAAGTAGTGAAGCCAGCGAGAGTCCGCCGACCAGATTGATTTCCACTTTGGTTGCGGCCTTGAGGAGGGCCTTCTCGATTTCGCGAGCGGTGTAAGGCCCGGTGTAACAGGCGCGGGCGACCGTAGCGCCGTCAGTGACAAACTGCGACGGGCGTTGTCCGGGTCCGCGTGCGAATGCAACGCCGAGATCGGCAAGCCTGTGAAACGCATCCGCGCTTTCGCGGGCGAGAAGCTCGGCCAGGTTGGGATCGGAGACATAGCCTCCACCGGCATAAATATCCCTCGCGTGCGCTCGCCATGCAGCCTCTCCGCCCGGCGGGGTGAATGGAAACGACACATGAAACGCCATTCGATCGGAGCAGGCAAACGCCGTAACACCGTGTTTTCCGGGTTCTCCACTCGAGACGACGGCAATCCGAAGATCAGGGGCGGCTTCATGAGCGGACAAGGCGGCCCGCAATCCCGCCCCGCCGGCTCCGATTATGAGTATGTCGGTGTCGAAGTTCATGGACCCACCTACGGCTCAAAAACCACTTTCACACCTTCTCTTTCCTTCAGAACACGCCACGCTTCTTTGTGCTCTTCCAGCGGGAACCGATGTGTCACCAGCTTCTCAAACGGGTATTTTCCCGACTGAACGAGCGCGACCGATTTATCCAGATGGCCTGCGTCGCCGGCCCACACGCCCCGCACGGTCAGGTTCTTGTTGACTACATCAGAGTACATATCCAGCGGCACGGTCGGCGCGGGAACTCCCAGGCCCGGGTTTACATAAACACCTCCGCGACGAAGGATCGAAACCGCCTCGCGGTATACTGCCGGATCGGGAGTCGTATCGATTACTACGTCAATACCAATGCCGTCGGTCTTATTAATAAGATTACTCACGATTTCATCCGTCTGCATCTCGCTTCGAAACAGGATTTCATCAGCGCCAAATGCCTTTGCAGTATCGGCTTTCGGGCCCGGCGATCGAGTGATTGCTTTCACCCATCCAGCTCCAGCCTCCAGCGCGAATGCAATTCCGAACAATGCAACCGGCCCGCTTCCGTAAATCACGACAGTTTCCCCGCCCGACATCCCGGTGTATTCCTGAGCGTGTGCGGCTGTGGTTCCTGAACAAGTCGCCGGGACGAGAATCGCGGCATCGATCGAATCATCCCTCTTATAGATGGAAGTCCCCGCGCGAAGAAGAATGTGTGTCGAGTAAGCACCGGAAAGATGCGGAGGGTCTGCGGACGAAATATTGATTCCGTAGACCCTTCTCTCAACACAAAGATATCGCTGGTTCCGCAGGCAGAAATAACACTTCCCGCAAGTGAGAGAACGCTCCCAGGTAATCGGCATGCCGGATTCGAGCTTCCCGCCATCATGCAGTCTCGCGCCATCGCCGGATGAAACCACCTCCCCAACCCCCTCATGCCCGGGGATAATCGGCAACGGGGTGCGAGGGTCGCGGCCCTCCTGAATATGAAGGTCGCTTCCGCAAATCCCTGCCGCAGTCACACGCGCAAGGACCTCCCCTGGTCCAGGAGTGGGAAGCGGGAACTCCCTCAGGACGAAGGATTTCCCGAAGTCCTCCAGCACTAGCGCGCGAGCTTTTCCCTTGCTGAGGTCGTTCATGCGAGATAGTCCTTCCAGGGCTTCTTGAGTCCCTCATTCGGGAAGACTACAATACCATACCAGTTTCCCGTGAAGCCGGGATCCTATTCGAGATTCGTCAGGAGCGCAAAATCCGGTCCCGCAACTGGCTCATAGTCGGATTCATCGTTTTCCTTGTCGTAGCGGCAATCACGGCGCCTTTTCGCTGCGACCGTCAGCGCACGCTCCGGGTCCGGATGATGTACAACGAGTACCAGGAAGACTACTTCCAGAAATGCGCGACCGACTTCGAGGAGCTTCATCCGGAGATAGATGTCGTCATAGAGCGGGTGACAGGCGGCTCCTGGACTGATTTCGAGATCTCCATTTCCAATGATTACGGCAATCGCACCCCGCCTGACATAGCGCGGGTCAGCGATGGTTTCCTGCCTCGGCTCATCGATGCCGGTCTTCTGGACGAGGCTCCGGTAGAAGTCGCGGAATTCCTCGATGCGCAACCGGTTTCGGACGACCTGAAAAGCCTGTTGCGACGCGGCGATAAGGTCTATGGCCCGATTCAAAGCGCCACCTGGCAGGCCCTCTATTACAATCGTGACCATTTCCGCGAAGCCGGCCTCGATCCCGATCGTCCGCCCCGGAACTGGGATGAGCTTCTCGAGTATGCCCGTCGGCTCACCAGGTACGATGAGGACGGCATGATTGTCCGGGCCGGGCTTAGTCTAAGGAAATCCGGTTACTCTCCCGGCACGGGAATGAAATTCTTCGATTTCTAGCCTCCTCAAAATCAAAATAGCCAT
>CBDUXL010000360.1:0-3187 GCA_965371155.1 uncultured bacterium
CGTCGTGGTCATACAGGGTCCGCGGTTTTCCACCAAGGCCGAAAGTCGCTGGTTCACGAGCATGGGCTGGGAGGTCATCAACATGACCCAGTACCCCGAGTGCTATCTTGCGCGGGAGCTGGGAATGAGTTACGCGATGATCGCGCTGATAACCGATTGGGATGTGGGCCTTGACGGTGATCCGGGCATCAAACCGGTAACCCACGAGGAAGTAATCAGGGTGTTCAACGAGAACAACGACAAGCTCAGGAATCTTCTATTCAAGATGATGCCCAAGATCCCGAAGAACGCGTGCAAGATGGTTCGGGATGTGCTGAAGGGCTCGAGGTTCTAAGGCCAATTGCAGGAATAAAGTAAAGAATCAAATGGGGGGGGACACCTGCATTTCGGGGACGAAATGAGGTGTCCCCTAATTCGCACGGGGACATGCCATTTTTCTCCAGTGATAAACTTGACTTTACCATTGCATATCAAGGGAAAAATGCCTTGTCCCCGAGGTTCCCTTTTTGAATTAAGTGGCCCCCTTAGTTTCATCCTTTGTTGACTACAGTTGGTCTAACCTTGCTGCGAATTTCTTGAATCTCCTCATCACTGACTTCTTTGCCGAAAGAGGTTATCTGTGTCAGCCTGAACCCGTGCTTCTTTCCAATCTCACCGATTTCCTTGACCTTTTCGGGTTCGATTTCCCGGCCCAACGTGTAGTTTTCGTATCTTCCTTCCAGCGCGAGTAGGATCGTTTCTGCAAGGCAGGCATAGGCGACTTTCTTCGGCAAACCCAGGTTAATTCCCCAGTGGACGTTCCCGGGCACGACTATTTCCCCAGCCTCGATCACAAGGATGTCATCCCGCTTACCGGCTTCCTTGCGGCTGACATCCGGGGGGCGGGCGACATCGCAAACCAGCGCTCCCGGCTTGAGCTTCATTACATCGATGATGCCGCCGTGGGCTGTGGTGGCGGCGACGATTACATCCACAGTTGGGAGGTGATCGTGAGCGACCATAGCCACCTCGACCTTGAGGGTCCGACCGGATTCCTGCGCTTCCGATTCGAGAAGCCTGGCAAGCTCCATGAGTCTTTCGGGCTTCGGCGCGGCGAGGACGAGATTCGGGACTTCCTCGGCGAGCATCCGGGCGATTGCTCTGCCGATCGATCCGGTCGCACCGATGACCATCGCTCGTGATGTCCCGAGGTCGATCCCGAGTTTCTCGGCGCCGGTCTTCAAGGATTCGAGAGTCGCCCAGATAGTGTACGAGTTTCCGGTTGTTACCGAGATTGGGCTTCCCTTCGCCACACTGATACCCGCATCGCCTATGACGCTGGTAAATGCACCCAGTCCCACAATCCCCGCGCCCTTCTCATGTGCCATTTTCGTGATCTGCCGCATCTGCCGGTAGAAACTCTTCGGTGAGTGCTTCTGCATCATCCGAGGCGTTGAGAATATCCCGTAGAGATAGCCTTCCGCTTTGGCGCCGTCGGGGGTTTCTATTCCGGTCGACTTGCACATGAAAAGTGGAGGGATTTTGGCTGCCGACTCCTCTAACAGTCCCTTCGGAACTCCCTGAAACGGTTTGAAAACGGGAGAACGGAAGAGGTCCCTGACCTCCAACGGGTGGATGACAAACGCGAACTTGGCCGCTTCGGTATCCGGGGCGGGCGCGAGGTCGATCAATCTCGGTTCGATCCCGCTCTGAAATATAAGGTTTATATATCTATCGGTTCGCTGCTCGAAAGTCAGGTTTGAAACATCCTCGCCCTCCTGTGCGAGGTGCGCGACAAATATCGCCTCGAGCACGTTGGCGCCGAAACTGCGACCGCCCATCTCCGGCGTCGTGGTAATCAGAGTGGTTGCGCCCCGGCTTTTCAGGTCGTCGACGTCGGACTCCATCACCGTGTTCGTGACCACAATCTTGCCCTCGAGATCGTTCGGAGCGTAGCGTCGGATATAGTGGTAATCCCCGACAATCACTTCCGCCCATTTGAAAGGCTTCTGGTAGATCGGCCTGACTGTTTCCTGGCGCTTGCCGGTGGGGTAGATGGCCTCGAACGGAATGTGGCAAAGGATCGGAAGCAGCCATCTGGCGGTCAGTTCGAGCGCTTTCAGGGAGCGGACCTGGATGGGGACTTTCAGGGCGTACATGAAGTCGCCGAAAATGAACCGGCTCGTGTATTCTCCGAGCACCTCGGCGATTCCCCAGCGATCCAGTCCACTCATGACGAGGGTGCGTTTGTTGTCGAACAAGCCCGGGCGCTTCTCTAGGACCCACTTGATCGCCCATCGCTCCAAGGTGTGTTTCAGCCCGACGCCGTCCACGACGGGCGTGGAGGTCGCCGCGTCCATGAGGCGCTTCGAATCCTGGTGTACATAGATCCTGTCGCCGACACGGAAGAAGACATCGGCGCCGCCGAGGCCGATCGCGGCGACCTTCCCGTCGGCTTCCTTTATCATCCGGATCGCCTTGAACTTGTCGCCGTCGGTGCCGATTCTGCGGACATGGTATTCACGCCCGAAAAGGCTCACGGTAAACTCATGGTCCCGCCTGGAGGAGCCGATAGAGGCTGAGAGGATTTCGAGCGGTTCAGGCATAATGAAGCCGAGCCATTATACTGTTTGCGGGGAAGGAATGAACAGGGCAAGATGCATTCGGATTCTTGGCGGGGCCACCTGCATCTCGAGGACGAAAAGAAGTGTCCGCTGGTTATGTCTTAACTCACTCGTCGGGATTCGTCTCTGTACCTCCAGGTTCTCTGGGCACGAATTGAATGAACTCCTTTCCAGTGAACCCAAACCTTCTGACGGTGATGGTCCAGGTTGACATGAAATCCCTCATTTCGTCGGGACGGATATCCATATTGTGCTGCCGATTCATCCATTCCACGTCTTCTTGAGAGAAGAGCGCATCCTCGTGAATGAGCAAGATCGCTCCGGATCGGTGCCGTTCACGCAAGTCCGTCAGTACATCTTCGGGATGATCTCGGATTGGACCGATCAACTTGTGAATTCTAACGGTGTCGCATTGAAGGAAATACTCGGCATACAGCGCACGCATACCGCCATCGCCGGAACCTGAACAGATGAGAAGGTCGCCTGGCCCGATGGATTCCTCCAACCTGTGCATCTCCCAGAGGTACGGATTGCCGGCTGGATGGCTCTGGGGGAGGAATTGGTTCGTGAAGTTGGCGACGAAA
>CBDUXL010000361.1:0-3152 GCA_965371155.1 uncultured bacterium
AGTCCACCGTGTTCATGTAATGGCCCGTGACGTACACATTCCCGGAGCCATCGACTGCAGCCCCGCTACCCACATCGTTGTTCATCCCACCCCATACCCGAGCCCATTGGTAACCCCCGGAAAAATCGAACTTGCTCAGGAAAATATCATATTCTCCATTCGAAGTGTGTTCATCAGTCCCGCCACCGGGATCGAAGTCCGCCATGTCCTCGAACCGGCCCGTGACATAAACACTCCCCAAGTCGTCGACGGCAACAGCATAGCCCTGATTGTCGCCTGCCCCACCCCAAACTTCCGCCCACTGGTAAAGCCCGGAAGAATCGAACTTGCTCAGGAAAATATCAACGGAGCCGAAGGGCGAGTTCTTCAAGTCCTGACCAGGACCAGGATCAAAGTCGACATCCACTCCGGCGAAGTAACCGGCAACATAGATATTCCCGGAGCTGTCGATTGCAATTCCTTCGCCACGATCGCCATCTGTCCCCCCCCACGTGCAAGCCCACTGGAAGGCGCCGGAAGAATCGAACTTGCTGAGAAAAGCATCATCAAACCCGATGGAGCTGCGGTTATAGATCCCGGCGCCCGGGTCAAAGTCCACAGTGCCTTCGAAGTATCCTGTGACATAGATATTCCCCGAATCGTCGACGGCAACCTGGTGGCTCCCATCCGAGCCTGAATCGCCCCAGGTCCGCGCCCAACCTTCAGGCGGAGCAGGTTCCTCTTCCCAGAGCTGAACGATAATCAGTTTGCTACCGATGCCGATATAGGCCATATTTCCCTCCACACTTATATGCTCAGCGCCGACGCCGGTGTCAAGTTCCCCAATTGTATATGCGGCATTCGTGCTCTCATTGAAGAAAACGACCTCCAGACCTTTGGCATCAATAGTCACATAGGCGAAGTTCGAATCACATACGATATCGTTAGGCAGGCCGCCCAGGTCATGGGTTTCGGCGATTGTCGCCGACCCAACAGGATCAACATCAACAACCACCAGGTGATTGGCTGAATCACCGACGAACGCATATCCGGTATCTGAAACACTGACTGCTCTTTCATCGGGCAACGTGGGCACCGTTTTAACCCAAGCGGCAGAACCCGGCGGATCCACGTCGAAGATCTCCAGATCATCCGCCACAACATACGCATAGCTCCCCATCGCCTTGACATCGTCGATCGGTGGAGTTCCTGTTATGGAAACAGGAGTGAAAGCGGACGCCGATTCCGGAGGGTCAATGTCGATTATGGTCAGGAAGCCGGCTTGGTCACCGACATACGCGCAAACCCCATCAACATCAATTGAAGTCAGTGTGCCCGGCAACGAAACGGTCTGGACAATGCTCGCGTCGGCGGGCGGATACACATCTATGACGTGGAAATCACCTACGCTATCGATTACGTAGGCGTAACCATTCTCGATATCAAAAGCCAGAGGAACGGCGGGCAATGCCATAGGTACTTCAAGATCAATGGGGTATTCAGGATCAGCTACATTAAGAAACACCATCCCATTGACATCATCCAGGACATAACAGATCCCTTCCTGGGTTTCCACATCGACTGCATTTCCATCCAGTTCAATCTTGATCGGGTCGTCGTCTATGTCAGGTACATCAATCGGAATCGTCACCAGAGCATATGCTGCCAGGGCGGCTTCTTCGGGATACTCGAAATCTTCAGGTGGCTGGTATGAGTCCGGTCCGGCCGAAACAACCGTGACAAGTACTTCCTGATTCTGGAAATCGGGGGGATAGACGGGAATTTTTATGTGATAGACACCGCTCAGTCCGGGGGTCCCCGGCTCGGAGACCACCGGAACCGGTTCAGTCCAATCGAAGAGCGTCGGGGATTCTATTGCGATGGCCGCAATCTCCGCATCGATTCCTCCAGGATTGCTGTCAGCACCCCAATCGAATACTTCAATGTCCAAAATAAGGTCTCCGCCGGCTAACCCCTGCTGGGGATCATAGAACGCTGTGCTTGCTGAGGCATCAATCCTGATATGATACGCCTCGGGGCAATTGGCGGTTATCGGGAACCAATCGATTCCCGGTACCGGGCCACCGGCAGGATCCGGCGGCGCCCAGCTTGCATCAACCGCGTACTGAAACCTGACGACGGGACTTCCGCCATCCATGGGAAAAACCAACTCATACCTACGGGTTACAGGATCATCGTCCGTGGCGAATGAACCACGGTTGCTCATATTCACCTTTGGAACCACATGACCGGTCGGCTTGAGCACATTGGCAAAGTACTTGTAGGGATTGAGCTTAGGCCACGGCACGAAGACCTGCGTCCCAAACACTCCGGGTGTGTAGCCAAACAAGCCCTCATCACCGAACTCTGTCGCGTTCCACCAGCGGGTCCAGCCATCAGCGTTCAGGATGCGGAACCCGCCCCAGCCGATCCACATTAGGTCAGGATCATCCTTGCCCCACGTTTGCTCTGTTCCATCTCCGAAGATAATCCCGCGGACATCGAAGCCCATAAATTTGGACCCCGGGAATGGGTGCTCGATGGTTACGTCGATTACATACTTGCCGGCACTGGGATTCTTTTCGACGAATTCGGCTGATAGCCAGCTCTCGTTCTGGACAAGCCCCAAAACATTCACATGGGAAAGTCCCTGCCGAAGAGGGATGACCTGAAACTCGTCGGTCTCTGGATTGAGCGCTATGTCCCAGAAGCCGAAGAGAACACGTCCATGACCCGTAGAAGAATGCTCGGTCAGACGCAGACCTTCGGTAAGGTCCGTCGACTCCCCGTATGTCTCGGGTTCAATCGGCGAACCGCTCCCTCCCTTGCCGGAACATCCGACAATGAGAAACAGGAGGATGAGAACGATCACCAATTGAAACGGCTTGAACACCACAATGGACCTCCATATTGGCTTGCCTACGCAGAGAGCAAATTCAGCCAAAGGACACAAATCCCTAGACGTAAATTTGCCTGAGGCTCTATAGTCCACGAAAAGTATTCTAGCAAACAAATACCTCTCTCGGCAAGGTAGGCTGCGTTGGAAAGAGTCGAACGGGACCTCGCGATCCCGGTTGCCAGGAGTGTTATGCAGTCAAATCGCCTATGCGCCCTGCCTTCTTCCCGTTATTGACCCAGGTCGAGTTCCATAGTAAGCTTTGGCTCCATAGGGA
>CBDUXL010000362.1:0-3122 GCA_965371155.1 uncultured bacterium
TCACGTAACCTTCCTCCCGACAGATTACAGCTATTTCCTCAGCCTGGAGCGTGCGTTTTGTGATGCTGTCAGGTTCCGATCCGGCCTTCAAGTGAGTTGTCAGAAGCGTCCATGTCCCGCCATCCGGATTAAGCAGCGTGATCGCGAGAACGTCTCTCGAGAATCGGATGGTTCGATCGACTTCCGCATCATGGATTTCTCGGTCGCGGTACGAAACCACCTCCAGGATCGGAATCGTGGAGAGGACAGCCACGTCAATGCCCCTGGGATCGTTTCCCTCAACCAGGATTATTTCTTCGTATGAATCGTCCAGGTAGTCGCTGTTGAATTCTTCGAGCACCAACAGATTCTCCACTTCCTGCAGCGCCAGGACATCGCATTGGATCGCGAGGATAACCGCCGCAAGGGCTTCCAGGCGCTCCGATGGCGGCGCAGGATCGTCGGCTTTGTGGGGATCATCGATGTCATCGAACAGATTCCGGACATTGTATGTTCCGATCCGGATCGTCCGCTGTGATTTTATTTCCTCCAGTTGATCCGAGGGGTATGATCGGCACGACTGCAGCCCGACAAGGGCGGCAACACACACAAGCAAAGCAAAGAATTTCCTCATTTCAGCGCTCACGAACCGTTCTCCTTTTGACCTGCTATAATGACAACGATCCAGGAGCGCAGTTACTGACAGGTATCCGGGAAATATCCGGAAATTGCTCCTCGGACCAGGCTCCTTGTCATGACATCGTCAACGGGACCCAGTCGACCACGCCGCTCGAAACGCGGGTCATCGTCCAGCCGCCGGCAATCTCGCGTGAGGAAAGGCGTTCGAAAGGTGTTCGAGCATACTCCCTCCGAAACCGAGCGTAAGAATCTCAACACCGTCATACCGGAAATCCCGCAGATGAGCATGGAACTGGACTTGCCGTCGGGCCCGGTGAAACAGGTCTATTCCCCCGCCCTACGACGGGTGGTGGATACGTTCCTGATGAACACATCCCAGGTTCAAACCGAATTTCGCTCTGTCGTGCAGGGACGGGGTGGTGGTTTTGAGGAGCAATGTGACGCGATCCTGCTTGGTTACTTCAAGCACGATACCTGTTCTGCAGCGATGGCCATTCTCCCGAACCGAAAATGGCTGCTGCATGCCACCGATCAGGCTGATCTCAGGAGTATGATTCGATCGGTGCCCGAGGACATTGCCCCCATGAGAATCGGCGGCGAGGCGGATATCGTCAGGCACGCGATAGAGATCAGAGGTTCGGGCCGGCCAACTGAAATCGAGCTAAGAGAGTATGCGCATCTTGAGCTTTCACCCCAAAGGGTCCCTCATGGTTCCGGCGGACAACACCGATTGGCGCGTTCAATGGATATGCGGCGTCTGGAGGAGTATGTTTCAGAATACGAGTCGGAAGTGGGCGATATTCTGGACTGCGACTGGGACGCACTTGTTTCCGACAGTCGCGTACTGATGGCAGTAGTTGAGGGGACAATCGCTTCTTTTGCCGTGCGAGCGGCCTCGACGCTGGACCGCATACTCATAAAGGGTGTCTACACATTCAAGCCGTTTCGGAGGAGAGGCTTGGCCGGAAGCCTGGTCGCATCCCTGGCACATCAGGCTGCGGGTCGTGGGCAGGCGACCGCCGCGATCGTCGGAGTGAACAATGAGCCTATGCTTGCGTTGCTGGACAGCTTACGGTTTCGCAAGACCGCCGATTACATCACGGCAGTTTATCACGACGAATCAGTGTAATTCACCAACAGAAGATCTGTCTCGGTCTCAGGGAAAAGGATCGCCCGAGGCACGGTATACCTGTATAGCGCAGGCAACAGCGCATGAAGGCGGTCCTGGTAGGATTGACAGTACCAGCCATCCGCCATAAGAGACCATCCGGGTCCCCACGGGTCAACTGCAAGATAAATACGATAATCAGTCGGCCCAGGCTGATTTCTGTTTTCGTGGAACGGTACCGCGATGATGCTTTCAAGGCAGGGCTTCACCAGTCGAGGGAGACTCTCAAGCTCGGGGCAATCATCCGCCTCAAGCGGCATGGGACCTGGAACGTCGAGGTAAAACACCCTGCCTCTGATGAATTCCCCCTCATCAGAGAACTCAATCGCGAACAACCGGGTATTGTCACGATCGATCCCGACGATTCGATTGCTGTCGATAGCGTCCAAACCGCAGATTGTCTCAATTCTGTAGCCAAGTCTATCTTCCCAATCGGCAGTATCATGCACAGCCAGCAGATCGCAGTTCGCCATGTCGGAAGGATCATCCGGATTGATTCGCCAAATCGCCAGTACGGTAGAGCATTCCGATGTCAGACGTTCGCTGAAGCTGAACGGTGATTCCAGCGCGACAAACAGCCGGTCCTCGCTACACCCGAGACCCTCAATCCCCAGGTTATAGCTGAGCATCCCGCTGAAAGCCTCTTCCCAACCGGGCAGTTCCAATCGCCGCACGTTTAGAAAACGGTTCGGAAGCGATTCGATCTCCCCCACCCTACCGACGTATTCGCTCTCAACATCCAGATTCCTGGATAAAATCCGGCCATGATACAGGGCAATCTCCTCCTCGTATCCTTCGTGCGCAAGAAACACGGTCCCGCTCCAGGGATGGAGAACTATCGATTCCCAGTCGTAGCCGTGTCCAGCGCCAATCGGAAAGCCGGCGACATCAGGGGGCGGAAACGTTAGGTCGGCCCGATGAAAGATCACCGCCGGACCGTACTCGTCCTCGACAACCTCAACGATGTGTATCCCACCCTCATCCGCGTCATCGACAAGGATGAGAAAATCGTTCTGCACGCCGTCCACGTCACAGGACGACATCACCCAGTCCAGTCCGCTGGTTTGGGCTGTCCGGAGAGGAAGGTAGCTCTCGGGATCGGGTGTCAGCCAGATGGGGAACCCCGGGTCGGGGCTAAGTCCCATGATTGGTGCGACCTCTTCCAGCGCACCTGCCATGTTCGACGCAAAAAGCGGTGGCATCAGGAGAAGTCGAAGGCAAGAACGCAAAAGAGCGCGAAGCAAACGCCAGAGAAAAGTTCGCGGTCATGTACCAACACTTAAAAGATTTCTCTGACAAAGCCCAGGGGGAAAAATTGAGGATGGGATTAGCCCAG
>CBDUXL010000363.1:0-3121 GCA_965371155.1 uncultured bacterium
AGGGCGGTTACACGGATGTGTTTTTCGATCTGGGGGCAGGAATAGGTAGCAGGGTTCTGGATTTCGCGCTGGTCTCCGACGAATGCACCATAGTGGCAACCCCTGCGGACATTGTCGCAGCCTATGCGGCGCTCAAGGCTTGCTGGTCGCGTCACCAGAGCCTTTCAAAGATGTACTATTTTCGAAATCGCACAGCCGGCGCCCGCTCCGACAGCGAATTATACGATGGAACCAGTGCAGATGGATTGCGGATTAATTTCATCGTTAACCAGGCCACCGATCTTCAGGAAGCGAAACGGGTGTATTTCAGAATCCTCGATGTGGCACGGACTTTCTTCTACACGCCTGATGGCCGTGCCGCGCTTCCCCTGCGTTACCTGGGTGGGATTCCCTACGTTCACGGTCTTTTGAGGCAGGCCGAGCGCAACAAGACCCCTGCAGTTATTTTGTATCCTTACCATGCGTTCAGCCGTGCAATTAAGGAGGTCGCCGATGTGCTTATGGAGAAGCAGGAGGTAGCGCCGAATACTCTTGCAGTGCCGTTTACCGATCGAGTTCGTAGTCTTGTGCATGCCTGGGTTAATTAGGATTCAATGCGAGCGGGACGGGGCTGTTGAAAAATCCTGGAGCCAGGGCAACCACGAGGGTTGTCCCTACGGATTCCGCTATTCATCGGGTGTAGTGGCAACCCTCGTGGTTGCCCTCTTCGTTTTTTTCATGGATTGCAGTTTTTTCAACAGCCCCGGGACGCTCGCGGTCCCAGGAAAGAAAATCAAACTGCGGCCATTCTGACAAGATCAGCCAATCCCTCTACCCAAACTGCCTTCTGAAAAAGCTGAGCCAGCCTAACAGGATCACCACTCCCAGGTAAGCCCACACCTGCCACATCTCCGAGTATAGCCCGTCCTGCACCGAAGGGGCCATATCCCTGAAAAAGCTCTCGAGCATGGCCAGGTGGACGTCTTTCTGGAAATGATCTGTGGCGTGGTGGCCTATCACATTCAACGGTGGTTGGACCTTGAACAGCACCCAGACCGGCAGTTTCAGCTTGAGCATGCTGACACCGATCATCTTGGTAGCCCAGAGTCCCCCATTGCTTGATATGAAAAGTGTAACCGTGGTGATGAGCCCCGCGATCACCCCGCGCATCCAGGTCGTGAGAGTCAAGGTCACTGCGCCGAGCACCAGGGGCTGGAGAACTCCGACGGCGCTGGCGGAAAAGAACTCCTGAGCGTGAGGTCGCATGCCGCCCATCATTTGACACAGCACGCTCCAGCAGGCGATCAGGGCGACAAATATCACGATAGCGACCCATCCCCCCACGAGTTTACCGAGGAACACCTGCCCTCTGCTCACCGGTCGTGCAAGGAGGATGTCAATGGTCCTGCGGTCAACCTCCCTGCCCAGAAGACCAATCATGATGAAAATTGCGAGCAGGTTGGCAATATTGATGGTCTTCGCGTAGGCAACCTGGATCATGACCTTCTCAGGGTCCATGAGTTCCATCAGTGGGAAGTCGCCATCGGGATCCCCACTGAACCCGTGACCGCGCTCCTCCTCCATTTGCTCCATGATAGGTCGGTCAGTGGTAAACCCCTGCGATTCGAGATCCGCTTTCATGGCGCGCCATCCCCAGTACAGAATGGTGAACGACGCAAAAAGGGCGATCCCCACCGCGACCCAGAACAGAGCGGTTCGGAGGATGTCGAGAAGGGTTCGCTTTCCTATGTAAAAAACACTCAGCAATGTTTCACCGGTGGATGTATGTCATTGTCCGCAGAAATCATCCGCCCGTTTCGAATTGCTCGCGGTTCCACTCGATCGCGTCGTCGATACCTTCCTCGAGAACCCGCTCCGCCTTCCAGCCGATCAACTTCTCAGCCAGGGAACCCTCGGCGATACTGTCGCCCGGTTCGCCGGGTACCGGAGGCACATGAAAGGGTTTAATTTTCGGGTTTGTCTTACTGATGAGAAGTTCGGCGATTCGATTCACACTGGTCCCGACACCCGTGCCGAGATTGATCACGCTACCCGTCGGCGCTTCTTTTATTGCTAGAGCGGAACCTTTTGCTATGTCATCGACGTGGATGAAATCCCTGACCTGCCGGCCGTCGCCGAAAATCTGCGGCGTTTCGCCTGCGAATAGTTTGCGGCAGAAGATAGTTATCACTCCAACGTAAGGGCTGGGGGTCTGGCGGGGACCGTACGTATTGAAATAGCGGCAGATGATCGGCTCCACCCCCCATTGCGGACCCATGCTCAGGAGATAGCGCTCGCTTGCGTATTTGGCGATGCCGTACGGACTTGTCGGGTTGATGGGGTGATTTTCATCCTGGGGCGAGTACTCCACGGCGCCGTAAACCGCCATGCTGCTCGCGTAGAGGAACCTCCGGACACCTGCCTCTTTCGCCGCCCGGAAAGCTGTCAGCGTACCCAGAGTGTTGACCTCGGCGTCATCGATGAATGTCTCGACCGCCTTCCGTATGCTGACTCTCGCCGCCAGATGATAGACATGGGAGCAGCCTTTCATGGCCTCGCTAAGCCTGGACTCGTCGCGGATATCGCCCACAATCAATTCCGCGCCTTCGGGAAGGTACTCTCGTTTTCCCACGGAAAGGTCGTCATAGCAGACCACCTCCCAGCCCTCGTCGAGGAGAAGGCGCGCTATGTGGTTCCCTATGAAACCCGCTCCGCCGGTTATGAGCGCCCGGTCGGTCATGATTCGCCTCCCGTTTGCATGTGCAGGATGCCCGTGTCTCGCGAATGGTCGGCCTTAGTCATGTTGGATTGGAATGCAGCAGATGAACTCCAACAGCTCATCGCCGGTGTTCTCGAAACCATGAACCTCATTCGGGGGTATCCACACCCAGTCGCCCGGAGACACATCCTCGCCGCCGCCTTCTTTTGTCGCGCGCCCCAGGCCTTTTATCACAAAAATCTCGTGCTCGTATGGGTGCTGGTGAAGCCCGATATGCCCGCCGGGTTCGATGGCGATCAGCCGCATCGAGAAGACTTCCGCGCCTTCATCTCTGCCGATAAGCACCCTCATCCCCGTCTTCCGGCTGCCCGCCTTGGTCTGAGGTTCACTGGGCTTGTCCTGGTAGTGTCCGACGATCATGGT
>CBDUXL010000364.1:0-3114 GCA_965371155.1 uncultured bacterium
GAAGCTGTTCCGATTGTCACACGGGAGGATGTCGAGAGCCAGGCTCTCGACGATCTGGTCTGGCGTTTCAACGAGCTTCTCGCGATCGACCGATCCCTGCTGATTGAGTCGGCATCGGGTGACGACCTTCGCAGGCTCCTGAACCTGAAGAAGGAGAGTCGGGATGCGCTGGAGCAGGTGATACTTGCTTCATTGAAGGAGCAACTGGTCAGTATCATCTATGAGAGGGACCTTCAGCGGACGGTGAACTCTCTGTGGGACGGGGTTTTAGAGGAGTCGAAGCAGCAAGGGCTTACTGCCGAGCAAGAGCTTCTTGCGGCCACGCTCGCGAGCTATTTTATTCAGCCGAATGCCGTGTACGATGCCACGGCAACTGAAGCTGAGAGGCAAAACGCGCGGGACGGGACGCCGGCGGTGGAGGGCACGGTCAGAGAGAATGAGGTGATCATCCGGAAAGGGGATGTTTTCACCTCAAGGCATATCGACATACTGGACGCTCTGGGCATGTTGAGCGAGCCGCGCGATCGGCAGGCATGGCCATCGATAGCGCTTTTCGCGCTGATTCTCTTGGCTGCTTTTGTGCTTGGCACGACATTCTCCAAAACCCCCAGGGGCACGCATCCCGATGACCTCAGGTATCACATACTTTTTTACATGGTATTCACGCTGGCCTATCTCACCAGCTTTTTGATACTCCGATTTTCGATCCAGGGTCCGGGAGGCTGGGGAGGGGCGGAGCCGGTGCTTGCGTCGCTGCCTGTCGTGGCCGCAGCGGTCCTATTTGCCCACTACTTCAGCAGGATCGCAGCAGCCACGATGTCGGGGTTTCTGGCAATTCTGGTAACACTTAGCGGAACCGATCTGTCCATCCTGCCGGCCGCGATCTTCCCATCTCTAATGGCCGGCTTGCTGATCCAGCGAGACGGTCCGAAACCGGAGATGGTTCGGGCGATCGTGAGTTTAACCATAGCCTGGGCGGCACTCATACTCGGGGAGATTTACACTGTGGGACTCGGACTTGAGAACCCGTGGTTCCTGCTCGCCGGAATCGTACCTGCACCAATTGCGATGATGCTGGCGAATTACCTCCTGGACGGCGCGTTCAATTTCCCCACGGCGAATCGTATCAGCGAATTCGACAACCAGGACCATCCGCTGCTGCGGAAGCTGCAACTTGAGGCGCCGGGCTCGTGGCACCATTCAATGATGATAAGCCTGATTGCGGAGGCGGCATGCCAGGCGGTCGGAGGGAACGCCCTCATGGTCAGGGTGGCTTCGATGTATCACGATGTCGGCAAAGTAAAGCGTCCGGAGTTCTACATAGAGAATCAGCGCGGCGGGATCAATATTCACGACAAGTACTCGCCCTGGCTGTCGAAGATCATCGTCGAGAGCCACGTGAAGGAAGGGGTCGCGCTGGCCCGTGCCCATGGGTTGCCTGAGGAACTCATCGATATGATCCCGCAGCATCATGGAACCTCCCTGATATCGTACTTCTTCAGGAAAGCCCTTGCGATGTCGGAGGATGGGTTTGTCAATGAGTATGACTACCGCTATCCCGGGCCGAAACCGAAGACGCTCGAAGCGGCCTGTATCAACATAGCGGACGTTTTTGAGTCGGCGATTCGGTCGCTTGAGGACCCGACTCCGCATCGTATTGAGGCGCTGGCGGGTCGCATTTACGAGGAACGCCTGTTGGACGGGCAATATGATGAATGCGGTCTGGCATTGAACCAGTTGGAGACAATCAAGAACACCATTATCGAGCGGCTGATCGGCGCGTATCATACCCGGATTGAATATCCTGAAGAAGAGGAACTCCGTCGGCAGTTCCAGCTCAAGCGCGCCGAGGCCGAGAAGGCATCGGCAAGGGTTGAGCCTCAGGCCGAAGAGGATGAATAGAGATACTCTCCGCGATGATCTCCGAGCAACACAATCCGAGCGTTGTACTGCGAATCACCAGCGGGATGCCGGATGGGTTACCGGATGAGGATTTGCTGGAAGAGCTTCTATCGAAGGCGCTTGAACACGTGCTTGGTGAGATGGATATTTCTTGGAGAAAGAGAGCAATCGAGCTGAGCGTGACGCTGACGGACGATATCGAGATTCGTGCTCTTAATCTCGAACATCGCGACATGGATGCGGCAACGGATGTGCTGAGTTTCCCGCTTCTGTCGAGAGGGGAGAGCCCGGAGAAGTGGAGTAAAGATGAATCTCCCGTGGTGCTTGGTGACGTAGTTGTGAGCGTTCAGACTATAGCTCGACAGGCGGATGAGCGAGGCATCCTGCTTCTGGAGCGCTTTTCGGAATGCCTCGTTCACGGCGTCATGCATCTTCTGGGGTGGGATCACTCGTCCGACCAAACCCGAAAGCGAATGGAAGCAATGGAGGACGGACTCATATCGGGAGTCCAATCGATTCTTGCCGTTGGGCGGTCAGGGGCTAAATCCGATCAATTAGGGTGACAAATCCACGAAAATACTGTTAGAATTACGGTGTCGGAAGCATTGATGTCTGAAGACCAGGATAGCGACTCTAGCCAACCTCCATCGAGGATTTCTCTTCTTAAGGCAACAAACGAGCGTCCGCTCGGTCGCAGGGATAATTCATTGCTTTGCAAGTGGAAGCGGTTTATGTATTTGACCGGCGCCGAGGCAGGTGAGACCGTCTTTGGACGAGTCAAGTAGCATACCCCTGACAGCGTATATACCGCACGTTGTCGGCATAGCACTTTGCTTCAGTTTAATTTTCCTCTTCTCCGGACTCGAGGCAGGGCTACTCAGTTTGAACAGAATCCGGCTGAGCGAGAGAGTCGCCGATGGGAACCGTCGCGCGGCGCTGCTCCAGGAAATCCTCAGGGTGCCATCAAGGCTGTTTGCCGTAATGCTCACGATGGAGACGACGTGCGCCGTTGTACTGGCGGTTCTTTGGACCTATATCGGAGAGGAAGCGTTCGGATTGGGCGGCCTTGTTCTTGTCTTGTGGACGGCACTGCTTGTCCTGATCCTCGTGATGTTCTGCGACATCGTCCCCAAGTCGCTGTTTGCATCCAATGCCGAGCGAGTCACCATGGCGCTGGCGCCGCTGGCCTACGTTCTGATCCGGATCGTTCAT
>CBDUXL010000365.1:0-3090 GCA_965371155.1 uncultured bacterium
TTGTATGCCATTCGACCCACAAGTCCCACCGGGAAATCGAGCTCCCTCTCAAGCTGCTCGTAAGTCCACTCGTCCAGGGCCGGCGGCCAGTCGATTTCCAGAGGATTCCTCCATACCGCAAGGAACCTGAGCCGAATTGCGTCCTTGGCTTTCCGCGCGACCAGCCAGTCGGCGGACTCGCGGGCTTCGTCATGCCGACGGTTCAGGAGCGAGATCACGCACCACAGCCGATGAGTGAGGGTGGCGCTCACCGGGTCCTTCTCGGTCAGCCCCGCCTCCAATCTTTCCATCGCGGCTTTGGGTCTCGCTGCTTCCATATCGAGCATTGCTAGAAGGCTTGTCGCGCGCGTGTTCCTGACACCGAGCCTTCCGGGTGTCTCCAGTGCCCTTTGTGCGCCTTTCTCATCCTCGGCCATCAGTCTTTGCAGTCCGAGTCTGACGAACCGCTCAGAGCCGACATTCGGCCAGGGCGGGGTGCGAATTTCGTTCAGCGGTTTCAGGAGCCTCTCCGCCGTATCCAGCTTCCCGGCCTTGAGTGCAGCATCTGCGAGGGTAATTCGGGCGGTTAGGCGCGATGATTCCAGCGTGCTTGACTGTATTCCCCCGCCCGCCGCCTGTTCCATGAGCTTCAAGCCCGCTTGCCAATTGTCGCTCGAGCAGGTGAGTATTCCTTTTCTGTAATCTGCAAACGCGGCAATCACCTTATCTCTGCTTCGGACGCTCTCATACTTTTCTAATGCTTTGACCGGATGCCCCTCGGCTTCCATCAGCATGCCGAGCCTGAGATGAACGAGAGGATGGTCCGGGAATCGTGAGGAGAGAATATCCAGGTCTTTCCGGGCGCCTTTGAGGTTGCCCGACATCAGCTTCAGGACCGCCGACCGGTAAATATAAAGCGGATTTTCCCTGTCGGATTTCAGAAGGTCCCTGAAGATACCAAGTCCGGTTGACATGTCTCCGCTTCCCTGGTAGCTGACTCCGAGGAGGTACTGGAGGATCGGACTAGGGTCGAATTTGAACGCCTCGCTAAGAACCCCGATTGCCTGCTTGAACTCACCGTCCCCGATCATGGTGCGTGCGATATTTGTCGCTGTCGATGCCACCGTCCCTGCTTTGACATTGGTCACGGCGCTGAGATGCCCTCGCGCGATTAAGTCGGCCAGAATCGGGATGTACTTCTTGTCGTCCCCGCGCTTGCTTAGCAGGTGTGGGAGGATCCAACCCGCAAGCTGTCGATTCTCCGGGTTGCCTTTCAAAGTCCTCACCACAACCCGAATGGACCTGCCATCGAGCCTGCCCGCCTGTCTGTACAACTCGGCAAGCGCGGCGGCGAGGCTGTCGGATTCCGACCGCGAGAACACGCACTCAAGGAGAGGGATGTCGGTGATTCTCGATTCGTCCCGATCGACTATCGCATGTGCAAGGAGCGCTTCTTCCGCCTCTGATGCCGACTTGTTGATTACATTCAGGCGATAAACACTGCACGCGTCCGGATCCGTCCGACCCTCCCCCGCCATGAATTGCCCCAGCCTCTTGGCAAGCTGAGCGCCAACGCCGGGATCGGTTTCGGGGTGCCTTATATAGGCAATCAGCGGATCGGCCCGAGGTCCGTCGGTTCTCCCTCCGGCCAGAGCGACATCCTTGAGCGCGGTGAGGATTTCATAATTCTCCGGCTCAACCTTGTGGGCCATCCGGTATATTCGAGCTGCCTCCTCCTTCCAATGACCAAGCCGCAGATAGGCTCGCGCCAGGGACATGATTACATTATTCAGGTCTGCCGACGGACCATCTCTCAGCGCTTGCTGGTAAACGAGTACCGCCCTCTGGTCGCTCTCGTCTTTCTCGGCATAGCGATGGGCAAGGAAGAGAGTATTCTGGAGCTCCCGAGGCATCTCATCGAAGAAGGCCTGATAAACCGCCATTGCTTCCCTGTCTCGACGCCCCGAGAGTCGATACCTCTCGGAAAGGATGCTCAGGATCGTCGTTTGTTTGGGATGACCCTCCCAGACCACTTCATAGATCCTGCACGCGTCCTCGTCGTCGGCGTGCGACGCCAGGAGATGCCTGACCAGTTTCTCGGCAAGCGCTTTGTCCTTCGATTTCCTGTACGCCGCAAGGAGCAGTCTGATCTGCTCGGGCGTCAGTGATGGGAGGTCCGACAGGATTGAGATCCTTGCCCGCAGAAACTGATCCTCGTCCTTGTAGAATTTCAACGCCCGCTCGATCACAGGCAGCGCTTCGGTTGGCGGCGGACTCAGGCCTGCGTAGGTTTGAGCGAGCGCGTGAAGAAAATCCTTGCTCGTCGAGAACTCATGAAACGCACGACGGTATACAGGCAAGGATTTCTTGTCGTACCGTTTCATTTTTACCAGGCACATTGCGAGACCGAGAATGACCTGTCGATTCTCCGGCGTGCGCTGGTGCATACGGGCAAACAGCGGGAAAACGTTCGCATCGAATTTCTTCGCCTCTACGTACTTGTTGATCAACGCCAGCGCGACATGGTTGTTGTCGGGAAGCCTCTTGGCCGCGAGTTCCAGAAGCTCGACTACCTGGGGTTCATCGCTTTCCTTGGCGATTTCAGCAAGCACCCTCCCGATCTCTGCAAGCCCGGATTCCTCCGCCAGCGCCTCTTCGATAACCACCAGCGCGCGGGAAATGTCGCCGCGTTTGTGATGCGCGGAAGCCTCGAGGTAGAAAGAGCGAAGCAGTTCGTTAGAAAATTTGCTTCTGCTCTTGACGGTTATTCGAGACCTTAGATCCTCCGTGGCTTTGATGCAGGCCGGCCAGTCCTTATAGCCAAATGCCTCTTCAGCCTTCTTGAGGAGGTTCTCGATCTGTCGACCGCGTCCGAATATGCGCCCTAGAGGGCTCATGGGGGCGCTATTATAACAGAACTTGGTGTGCTGAAGCCGGATTTCCGCCGCCGGGCGGTCCGCAATCTGATTCAATGACCCTAATATTAACCGGGACCGGCCTGGGCCGGTGCTGGGACCGCGAGCGTCCCCGGGCTGTTGAAAAACCCATGCAGCTTCGTGTGGGTGTTTGCTGTAGGGGCGCGGGGCACGCGCCCGGACAGAAACATGCCAC
>CBDUXL010000366.1:0-3078 GCA_965371155.1 uncultured bacterium
CCATCCAGTATTCCTTTTCTTCGTCCGGGACGAGCTTGAACACTTCCGTGCCGGGAAGAGGACAGTGAGCACGGAACAGGGCTATCGATGGATTCAACTCGTGAGCGAGATCGATGCTGGCTTGAATGGTGTCTCGATTCTCTTCCTGATTCCCAAACATGAAATTCGCTGCCGAGAAAATCCCGACCTTGTTCAAAGCCGAGTATGCCTTCCGCACCAGATCCGGTGTGATTCCTTTCTTGATTTTCCTGAGAATGGTCGGGTCGCCTGCTTCAACACCGATCACGACCGCCTGGGCGCCGAGCCGTTTGAGCCTCTCGAAGTGCTTTTCGGTAAGAGCTTCCGCGCGAGTTGCGAATTGAAGCTTGATTTTCAGCCCGCGCTTCTCGATCTCATCACAAAACTCTTCCACCCATGCACGCGAGGGTGGCCAGAGACCATCGAGTATGGAGAAGTATTCAACTCCGTACTGCTTCTGGGCCCGCTCGATCCGATCGACCACTCGCGCAGGCTCAAGATACCGATAAACGCCATGATCCGCCGCGCAGAAGGTGCAGAAAAAGCGGCATCCATAGGAACAGAAAATCGGGAACACTGTGAGTAGGTCAGGAGGATTGACAGGATCGATTATCAAGTCGAAGGCCGGCTCCGGGAGGATGTTTATGTCGTCGAATCTCTCCCTTGGAGGCGTCAGCACGATTTCATCGGATTCATCGCGAAACGCAAGGCCCTTGATATCTCGCATATCGGATTTCCCCTGCCCCCTAGCCACCTTCACGAGCCACTCTTCAAGGGTCCTCTCGCCGTCCCCAATTGCGATGTAATCGATAAGTGGAAAATGCTCCAGTGTGTGTTCGGGCTGGGGGGATGGATGCGGACCGCCGACAATGATCGGAAGGTTCGGATGCTTTTCCTTCAGATGTTCGATAATCCCGTAATGGGACATCATCTCGTCGGTACACAGGCTCATCCCGATTGCATCCGGGTTGATTTCGGCGATCGCCTTCTCGAATTTCGGCAAGCCTTCTTCAATTGCGGGATCGGCCCAGACATAATGGCCCTCGCAACCGTTCTCCCTGAGCCAGGCGACAAGATTCAGGATCGAGTGCTTATGCGAGAGTAGTTCGAACGTGCGCTTCAAGCCGTATTTTGTGGCTTCGAATCGCGAGTGGCCGGTGTGAACAAGTGCGATGAAGAGGATGGTCGGCCTGGGGGTGTCATCTTGTGCGGTGTTCATGTTGGGAATCTCCTCGAGGCTGGAAATGCGCCGCTCAGAACCGCACAGTCATGCGCAACACGACAGATCACCCGGGTGGTTGGGGATGCAAGGCAAGACACGAGAGTAGTTGACACGACTTTCGCTCCTGAGTGGCAAAGTGGCACGCCCAATTTACATCCAAAAGGCCGACCCGTCAAGCGGAAACGGCTCGGGAATCAGGGCGCGTAGGGGCAACCCTCGTGGTTGCCCTCTTCCTCATGAGGAAAATCAAATCCCGGACGTACCTGCTAGGAGTTTGGGTGGTATCATTGCCCCAATTCCCAGTTTGGGAGAAGACAAATGCCCGATACGACAACCGCCGCCACTGAAAACTCCAGGGGATACCACCCGCTTCTGCCTTTGATTCTGAAAATCCTTGCTGTTGTGCTCTTCGTCTATTGGGGCTTGACTCATCTCATTTACCCGGAATGGTATCTTCGCACGGTGATGGGCATCACTCAGTACAACCCGAATGACGCTTACGATGTCTGGTCGGCGAATCTGATGGGCGTGCTCAATGTATCTTTGGCGATAGCGATCTGGCGCGCTGCTGCAGACCCGAGGAAATTCAGGCTGGTTGTGGATATGGTTCTTATGGTGTCGGTCGGGACAGTGATTGTGCTCGTTTTCAGTATCCTGCTGAGGGGGATATCTCCGAGGGAATGGCTGAACGTCGCTATGATACTCGCAGCGATTGTGGTCCTCTGGATTCTCTACCCCCGCGATGCGAAACCCGGCGCCGGACCCATGCTATAATCCGCGAGCCGATCCTCGCCTGTCACAACCATGCGACGTTTTCTGAAGAAAACGGATATTTCAAGAGCGCTGGTTTTCGCCGTGATCGCGGCACTGATTCTTGCATGGGCGATCGATGGCGGCGGTCTGACCGCCCAGGAGGAGCCGGATTCGGAGGAGGCTTACCAGGAATCGGTTGCGGAAGAGGAGATTCCCCTCGAGACCGAGTTCGAAGCCGAACGGCTGACCGGAGCCGCCGAGCAGGGACACTCAACACTTTTCCTTTTCATACTCGAAGCACGCAGCGACCAGGAAAAGCTCCGTCGGATGCGCGCCCTTCGCGATGACTGGAACGACCGCCTTCTCGAAGAATTGGACATCGCCTATGCCGACACGCGCGAGGAAATTTATTACCATCTCGCGGAAGAGGTTCGCGGCGAGCTGCATCCGGGACTCATGGAGGAACCGGAACAGGATGTTCCTGTTGCGCAGAGTATCCTGAAGGACCTCGAACCGGTAATCCAGACTTTCGTATGGCTGTTGATTGTCATTTTTATTATGGCGGTTATCGCCGAGCGGCTGAAGCTCCCGTACACGTTTGTTCTCGTCCTCGCGGGCCTGATCGCCGGATCGCTCCGGATACTCAAGGGTGTCGAACTCAGTCACGACCTGGTGTTCTTCCTGTTCCTTCCACCGTTGTTGTTCGAGGGCGCAATCCACCTTCGATTCAATCACCTCAGGGAAAACATGCTTCCGATTGCCGTCTACGCCACCCTCGGTGTCGCACTCTCGATCCTCATCACAGGCGGTTTGATCGCGCTCGCAAGTCCATTCGCGGGTTTGAATCTCTCAATCATTCTTTGCCTTCTGTTCGGATCTCTGATCTCCGCTACAGATCCGGTGTCGGTTCTCTCAATAGTTAAGAAAATAGGAGCACCCAAAAGACTATCGGTGATTCTCGAGGGGGAGAGCCTTTTCAATGACGGCACCGCGGTCGTTTTCTTGACCATCCATGATTCTGGCGCCAAGGGCGGAGCCTTGGAGGGCGGCGGGGGGGACTGGGTTGGTGTCGTGTGGGCGTTCGT
>CBDUXL010000367.1:0-3064 GCA_965371155.1 uncultured bacterium
CATGTCGGCGGTGTGATATCCACCCCGACCTCGAATGGGCCGATCGATTTCGGGTAATTGCGATAGGAGATCTCCTTTCCCTCGAACGTCGATATATCCTTGTAGCTCGTGTGAACCAGCTCGAACTCGGCGTCCTGGGTTACACCGCTGATGTTCACAGTGATGAAAAAGCGCGTCGGATTCTGAGTAAAATCTATTTCTTCCTCGAAACCGGTGAACACCGCGCGATTCGTGTCATTGAAATCACCTTCGCTCACCAGCGTGTCTTGCCATCGCTGGAAAGTCCCGTTCAGGTTTGTGTCGCGATAGAGACGTATTCTTGTGATCTTCTCCGCGGGCATAGTTCCGCGAACGCTCGTGATGAGCTCGTTTATGGTGAGTCGGGTGCCTGTCTCGAAATCCAGGCGACCAAGAAGTATGTTGCTCCCGCTCTGGTGAATGAAACCGGGATCGTAGGTTCCGGTTTCGAGTGAGAAGTAGTCCTCGACAACTTTCGCGTCGAGGCCGTAGGCGGTCGAATCGCCCATTCCGCCCGCCGTTATGCGGATGTAGAAGGTCTCGCCGGCCTGGCAGTCTACATAAGAAACCTCGTTGGAAGTAAGTGCATGATTCTCTCCGACCGATTCATCGACAAGACTCTCGGGAGTCAGGGAGGAGTCATCGTAGATTGCGATGTCGAGGTCTTCGCCCCAGGTGAAGATGTCCAAAAGGACAACCAGCGTACCGTCTTCGGGCGCAGTGATCTTGTACAGGTCCTCGGTATCGACATAGTCTCCGTAGTCCCCACTGCTGACGTGGTGGAGGCTGTCGAAAACCGCGCCGTCGTGAGGTTCAACGTCCACAAAGCCCTCAGGATCCTCTTCCGAAGCGTATCGATCAGAACCGTAGAATGCTCGAATAAGGTTGATTCGTCCGTATCCGGTTTCGATATCGTATCCTGCCTCGTGAAGGTCATCGGCGGTTTGCCACATGCGCTCGCGATACCAATCGCTAGTCTGGCCGGGAATGTGGCTTTTCAGCAATGCAAAAGCAGCCGCTACCATAGGAGTAGCGTTCGAGGTCCCACCGAAGAACAGGTCGCTCTTACCGTCCCAGTACTTGTGGTCGTTTTGTCCGTGGGTGGTGATGTAGTGTTCTCCGAATCCCATGACCTCGACGCCGTTACCGTAGGTCGAGCCCCATCCGAAACCGCCGGCCTGGGAGATTCGGACCTCGTCGATTGGTGCATAGGCCCATCGCGGGCCAAATGGGCTGGTAGCTCCGACCTTTACTACGAAATCCCATGAGCACGGGTACAAAACGTAGGTCGCATCCCAGTTGCCTGCTCCAGCGACCAGAACCACGCCGGCATCATGTGCATCCTGCATTGTGGTGCGCATTATGGTCGAGTTAGAGGATGTGATGAACGACATGCTGATAACACTGGCGCCGTTGTCCTTTGCGTATTCGGTACCCTCAATAACTGCCGATGCGAACGCGGTATTGAAGCCGATCCTGATCCCCATAATGCGGCAACCGGGCGCTATTCCGGTGCAGCCAAGACCGTTGTCCTGGGCAGCGGCCACCACTCCCGCGCAAGCAGTACCATGATAGCTGCTTCCCTCCTCGCCGTAGTCCGTTATGTCGGCATGGTTGTGGTCCATGTCCCAGCCGTTGATATCGTCTATATAGCCGTTTTCGTCGTCGTCTATGCCGTTATCGGGAATCTCGCCGGTATTGACCCACATGGTGTCCTCAAGGTCCTCATGCCAGACCTGTACGCCGGTGTCGATTATGCAGACAACTACATCCTGACTGCCTTTCGTGTAGTTCCACGCCACGCTTGCACCGATTTTGGACGGACCGAACTGCTCAAACACCGTCGAGCGAGGGTCATCATCATGATCGTTTGGATTCTCCCAAAGAGGGTCATTGGGGAAGTAGGGAGCCTCGCAGAATTGCACACGGTAATTCGGCTCGACAATCTCGATCTCCGGAAGGGCGCTTAATTCATCAACCTTGTCGAGCACAGTGACACCGTCGAGGATTTCGAGTCGATAGACTGTTCCCCAGCTCAGCGGGATTACACGCTTGATTCTCAGACCGTGATTATCCAGAAATTGTGTCGCCTGTGCTGCCGCGATGGGCAGAGGGCGTCCGTCGGGTCCGTGAGGGACCACCCCGTCCTGCAGCACCACCAGCACCTCCCCGGGCGCGTAGGCGTCCTTACCCTCCAAAGGCCGTGGGACGACAGGCAGGTCTTCGATGAACTCAGAATTATCCTGTGTCAAGCCCGTCAAGGCAGAGCCTTCCCCCGAAATCGCGACCTCACCCTCGGGCGGCAAGATCGGGCTTCCTCCGCTGCATGAAATTAGCAGCAAACCTGCTGTCATCAGCAGGAGAATAGTGGATACCGCAGAGAATCTGTAAAACATATAGTGGGACCTCAAAATCAAAGAGTTACTCGAATGGATAATAATTATAGTACATTTGCCCTGCGATTGGAAATTTCACATTGAGTAATACTGCTGCTATTATATCTTGAGGGGCTCACTCGAGACAATCTATGGGCGACCGTCCGGCTGCAACACTGTGAGCAGTCCTGCGTCATAATTTGTGCGGAGGTGTATACGAAAATGATCGGGATAACTCCATTCATAGGGCTTGGCACAGTCATCGGATTAATCCTCGCACTCTGGGTCTATATAGACGCACAGGACCACGGCCAGGACGGCCTCGTCTGGGCGGTTATCGTGTTTTTCCTCCAGATCCCTGCTCTGATTGTCTACTTCCTCTTCTTCCGGCAGGGGATCGCACCGGCCGAAAAGCATACCGCGGTAAGTCGGAGCGATGATTTCCTGTACAGAAGCAAGTACCGAACCCAGGACCTTTCCGGAGATAGAAAGAAAGCCACCATGGCCGGCGTAGCGCCTCCCGATCCCGATTTCTCCGATCCTGAACTGGAACGGCTCATTAGCGAGAGGAAGCTTTCGGAAGCCCGCGGCTACCTGAAGGACATGATCCAGATCGCCCGTGAGATGAACGATCAAAAGAGCCTTCGGAACTATAAGAAATACGAACCGAT
>CBDUXL010000368.1:0-3057 GCA_965371155.1 uncultured bacterium
CGGTCTGAAGATCTTCACTCCCGAAGGAAAGCTGGAGCAGACCGCCCGAGGAAACCCGGAAGCCCTTACCGGCCTGTTCGGAAGGTCGACTTTTCTCGGAAAACTCGCACAGCGAACCGGTCTCGGCAGGTCCGCCATCGCGAAAAAGCAACTCCTGGTCGATCCCAACGCCACCGAGCCCTACGATGTCGACTGGGTTGCGGGCACCCTGATGCTGATTCGCCGGGAATGCTGGGATAAGGTCAAGGGCTTCGATGAGGATTACTTCCTGTACTGGGAGGACGCCGACCTCTGCAATCGCGCCAAGAAAGCAGGCTACAGGACCGTTTATTTCCCAGGCGCATCGATAGTGCACGCCGCCGGCGGATGCGCATCGACCGACCCGGCTCCCGCCATCCGGTATTTCCATAATTCAGCGTATACATACCTCACCAAGCACATTTCGCCGGGCCCGTCATTCCTTCGCGGCTTCGCATGGTGCGCCTTGAATTTCCGAGCCTTCGTCCTGACCTCCAGGGCACGCAGGAGAGAGAGACAACAGGCCCGCGAAACCGATCCAGGCTGAAGTCCCATGTTTGCATGGCTGCAAACTCCCATTTCTGATCCGTCATCAACAGGCGGACTACCGACGTGGCTTTATTCGGGACCTGTTCCTGTTATTTTACTGATCGCCACCGGCATAGTGCTGATCTTTGTGTGGTTGAACTTCCGCTTGAATAGAATCCAACGCGACCTTCACGTATTAGGAAAATCCTACTACGAGAAGGACCGATCTCTCATCGACAATTTTAAAGCCGGCTTGATTACAGAGAAAGAATACCGTCGCGAGCATGAGAGACTGGTTAGGGAGATGCGCGAGGATAGCCGCCGGATGACGGATGGTCCCCCTTGACAGGCAATTCCCCAAAAAAGGACCGCCCTTCACTCACCATCGCTTTCAAAACCATCGGCTGCAGAGCGAATCAGGCCGACACCGCCCGCATGATTTCGAGCCTGCCTGACGGCACACAGGTGGTCGATTCACGCTCGGAACGCTGCGACACAGTGATAATCAATACCTGCACGGTTACATCTCGGGCGGAAGCCGACTGTCGAAGGGCGATCAGGCGCGCTCGAAGAAACCACCCCCATGCGACCATAATTGTTACAGGCTGCGCGTCCCAGGTGAATCCGGGCATATGGTCGAAAATGCCCGAAGTGGACAGGGTTATCGGTATCACCGAGCGCGATCGGATTGCCGATTATTTGGTCCTATTGCAGCAGGCCGACAAAGTGGCCGTTTCGAAGCCGTCCGGCGGAGTACTCGGTCCGACTCCTCTCGTAGGTCACCGGTCGAGGCCGTTCCTGAAAATTCAGGATGGGTGCAGCAGGGGGTGCACATATTGCATCGTGCCTCAAGCCCGCGGTCCCGAACGTTCCAGGCCTTCCAAACAGGTGAAAGAGGACATACTCAGACTTGCGGACTCAGACTACCATGAGATCGTGCTGACCGGAGTGCATCTGGGTCGATGGGGCGTGGATATCGGTCAGGGATTTTTCGACCTTCTGGACGTCCTGGAAACGATCGACGCGGATGTCCGTCTCAGGCTTAGTTCAATTGAACCTATGGATCTAACTCCTAACCTCATCCAGCGCATGCTCAGGCACAAACTTATATGCCCGCATCTCCACCTCCCCCTCCAGTCAGGCGATGACCGCATTCTTGAAGCTATGGGTCGAGGGCATACAGTCAGGCAATATGCCGAGTTGATTGAGGCCGCTATAGCGACCTGTCCGGATATGGCTCTGGGAACAGATATCATGATCGGATTTCCCGGAGAAGATGAAAAATGCTTTCAGGCCACCCTGGATCTCATCGCTAAGCAACCGTTTACTTACCTGCATTTATTCACGTTCTCTCCCAGACCCCAAACACCGGCTTCAAAGCTGCCCAATCGCCCTTCAGGCACCGCTGTAAAGAACCGCATGAGGGCCCTGAAAGAGCTTGATGATGCCCGTCGCGCGGCATTTCTCGAAGCCAACCACGGTGTAAGGCGACCGTTTCTGATAGAGTCCCCTCCCCTTCGATCCGGCGAGCATACAGCCATCAGCGACAACTACATAAGAGCTGTTATTAAGACCGATCGAGCCGGCATTCGTCCCGGTCAAGTCGTCCCTTTGATTCTGGATATTAGTAATACAAAGGTCCTCGGGTCACGAGGTCTGCCATACGGCATTCCTGACTGCGGTTAACGCTGACTGGAGCGTTTGGAGGATCAAGGTACGGCGTAATGATTCGCAGCTTCAAGCTATTTGCCAACGGCTTCAAGCTAGGTTGCGCTTTCCTGGAATACGGGAGCGAGAACGACGCTGTTACCCCCGAAAACATCAGTAGTGCAATCGGTGATCTCGGCCTTGAGGAGTTTGACTCCGAGGCAATCGCTGAGGGCATCGAAACAGGTATGTACGTCACAATCGATGTCTCCGAGAAAGCGCCGGAGAATCTTCCCGGAGCATGCTGGATAGCCCTGGAAGAAGACAAGATCGCAAAAGCCCACGTAGCTCCTCCCTGGGGAAACGGCAAGCACATTACCATGGCCGACATCATCAGCGAAATCGAAAAGGCGGGCCACAAGGACTTCCACCTCTGTGATGATATCATCCGCCGGAACCTCGATTCGCAGGCCAAGAGCACCAAGTTATCGACGTTCAAAGTGGCGGAACGTCGAGATGGTGAAATCACTGTCAATATCTCTGAGGACAAGCGCTCGGCATATCTCACATATACCCCACCTCGTGGCGGAATCCCCTTGACCAAAGATGACGCAGTAGCCGAGCTCTGCGTAGCGAGTGTAGTTTTTGGAGTAGATGAAAAGCGCATTGAGGATATCCTTGCTGAAGGCACGGGAGTCACGAAACAGAAGATCGCCAGCGCTAAGGAACCGGTAGACGGTGAAGACGGCAAAATTGAGTACATCTTCGATGCATACCATCTGAACGTAGGTCCGACCATCGGAGAGGACGATATGGCCGACTTCCGAGACTTGGGCTTGATTGAGAGCATCGAGAAGGATACCC
>CBDUXL010000369.1:0-3056 GCA_965371155.1 uncultured bacterium
CTTTACCATAGAGACTGCCAACCTCTTCCTATTTTTTGGCGAAAGTCGAGGTCCCGCCGGTCTTGTGCGATATCTCCTGCCGGAGTATCATCGGGCGAACAACCAGGGAGGACACTCATATGAACAGCGATCCCAACTGCATCTTCTGCAAGATTGTCGCAGGTGAGATACCGAGCCAGGTTATCTGGGGGGATGAGACCCACATGGCGTTTCTCGATATCTTTCCCCTCCGCAAGGCTCAGACGATAGTCATTCCGAAAGCGCACCTGCATTCGTCGATCTTCGCGCTTCCGGACGATGCATACAACGGGCTGATGTCCGCAGCGAAGAAGGTCGCCGGGCTTCTGGAAGAGAAACTCGGAGCCGAGCGGACGATGGTTGTGGGGGAGGGGCTTGAGATCGACCATGCGCACCTGAAACTGTACCCGCGTTTCCGTGAGGACCCGGGTCTCGTGCATGCGGGTCCGCCGGCGGATTTTGGCAAGCTCGCCGAGCTGGCGGAGCAGATCAGGGGTTAGTTGATTTCAGCACCTGGAAAGGTTGTTGAGCACGATTTCGATATGATAAACTTCGTTGGTTCGATCCAAAGAAATTGCACTTTTACCGCGGGTTGGAGAAGAAACGATGATCAGCAATCTCGATAAAGAAGGCGTAAAGGAGAAGGTCGATACTGAGATCAGCGGGAACGAGGCGGTCTGGGCTATCCACGACCACATTGCTGCGAACCCGGGACACTATGAAATCGTTCCGGACGCAGGCGGGCTCGAGTTCACATCCACAACAATTGTGAAAGGCCACCCGAATCGTTGCCGTCTCAAGGTGTGGCAGCCGGAGCCTAACCAGCTCCTTGTGTGGTTCTACAAGCGCAGCTCGGTGCCGTTCTCTCGGGACCGCTTTTCATACGGCGGAGTGAATTGGGACCTTTCGCAGGTCGATCTGGCCAGTGTCTCGGTGGAGATAAATGAATGGCTCACCTGGCTGGATTCGGGCCTCGCTCCGGACAGGCGCCCGACGAACTGGAAAAGCGCGTTCCCGTATGATATCCCGCAGTAGGAGTCTCGGAACCTGGGTCATGTGAATTGAGAACGCGTTCCGTAGCGCCCATCATAGGAAATCCAGCGTCTTTGCTTGCCGATAAGGCTTTCGAGCGTTATAATTTATTCGTTATGAAACCTGGTTTCAGGGTCCCACCTATTCGGATGGCCGAGGTTTTTGTGGACGGCAACTGCGTTGGATTCCTCTCCGATGTTACCCTCAGCCGTGAGGAGAGCGGGGGATTCAAGCTCGAGGGTGAATGGTCCGGCTATTCGGATGTCCTGAAGAAAGACTCCACGTTCACCATCAGCATTCCCAGTTATGATGTGAGATTCCTTACTGACAGTGTGGATGCCGAGGATGTGACCAGCTCTGGACGGATTTCATTTAATGATGCAAGCTTCCTTCCTGATGGCCCGGATACATGGTACGAGGTGTTCGGAGAAGCGTAAAATCGCAGCCGGATTCAAGAGTGTTCGATGCCGCCGAAAGACGGCTTTTTTCTTGCGGGTTTCAAGGACTATGAAACATCAACCTACAACCATCCTGCATCTTTCAGAATCTTCCTGTGGTCAAACGCCAGGTTGGTTTCTCTGAGTTCATCCCGCGAAAAGAGCTTGGCCTCACTGGCATCATCAGCACCCTTCAATTCCCCATGTTTGTAAACACCACAAAAGACGACGCTCACCGTGTGACCGCGAGGATCTCGCCTGGGATCCGAATACACGCCAAGCAGATTGGTCAATTCGACATCAATGCTGCATTCCTCCCTGACCTCCCGCGCGCACGCATGTTCGACCGTCTCGCCGACATCCACAAATCCGCCGGGAAGAGCCCATGTGCCCTCGAAGGGCGGTTGCCCTCGCTTAATCAGAACGACCTTGTCATCGGGGTAGGAAATTATCGCATCGACTGTCAGGGCGGGTCCTTCCGGACGGGACATGTTCGCACCTCGGGTTTCAAAGTGGCTCTCGGCCGTTTAAACTAGGTAACTGATGATTACCTGTTACCATGCCTGAATTTCCTCAGCCAATCGAACCTGCGGTCCTTCCGACCGCGGTCATGGATTATAGCACCCTGTGCGTAATGGGACGAGCGGCGCGTGAATCGCTCACAGGCTCGAGGTTGAGGCGTGTGATCGGTTTGACGACGGGCGAGGTCCTGCTCGTTTTTGACGCGTTCAGCCGCGAGGACACCGGCATCAGTTTCGATATCTGGCTCTTCTCGGCGCATCCGCAGCTTTTCCGGGCTCATCCCTGGCTGGATAGGCTGCCCGAACGATCCGAGCCTTCACACTTGGCGGAGGTCGCAGGGCATCATCTAGGCGGTGCGACTGTGAAAGAGGTTTCGGTTATCCCGTTCGAGCGCGTGCTCACAATAGATTTCGTCCGTCGCGATTACTCGGGCGAGGAGCTCTCCTATCGCTATATCGCCGAACTGATGGGAAAGCACTCAAATCTGATCCTGGTGGATAACGCCGATACGATACTCGCTGCCTGGAAGCCCGTTCATTCCTTCCAAAGCAGGTACAGGGAGGTCCGCGCCGGGAAAGCATACATCCCGCCTCCGCCGCAGGACAAAATCGCGCCGACAAATTTCACTCCGACCGAATGGCGCGACTTCATCAACTCAGCCGGGATGGAGGATCAGCTTGATAATCATTTCACCCGAACGTTCCAGGGAATGAGTCTAACCTGGGCTCATAATGTTGCCGAACGGGCGGGAGTTTTTGCGGAGGCGATCGTGTCCGAAATCGCTTCGGAAGACGCCGAGAAGCTCAGGATTGCGTTCGACGAAACGCTTATCCTGCTTGAAAAAGGAGATCCTCTCAGCGGTGAGGATCCGGAGGACTTCTGCAAGCGGATTGCCGCCGATCTGACTGCGAGAGCCGAGCGAGCGATCCTGGAAAAAGCTCGAGGTGATGTAAGGCGGGTGATCGATCGTCGCCGCAAGAAGCTGGATTCGCTTGTTGAAGCTCTCGCGAAGGACCTGGACCATGCGGGCAAGGCGGATGACTACAA
>CBDUXL010000370.1:0-3054 GCA_965371155.1 uncultured bacterium
GGCCGTGGAGTTGCCGTTGACGGTTCCGGGAATGTGTACGTTACGGGCTATTTCGAGGGCCCAGCCGATTTCGCTCCGACCGACCCGCCCTGCAACGACGATCCGGATGAACACACTTCGAACGGAGGCTGGGAGGTATTCCTGACCAAGCACCTGCTGAATGGGTGCTGGTGCTGGTAGGGCTACTTTGCCGAAAGAGGACATTCTCACATTGGGACCACAATGCCCGATTTACTGTCGCCAAATCAGACCCAAACTGATATAATACCCCTTTCATTCTTCGATCCTGCCTCGTGGAGGAGGCCATTATGGGAGAGAAACGCGAGAGATGGGATTCCCGTCCGGCGTTTATTCTTGCCGCGATCGGTTCCGCAATCGGACTCGGTAATGTCTGGAGGTTTCCGTATATCGCCTACGAGAACGGCGGCGGAGCTTTCCTGATTCCTTATTTTATTGCTCTGCTAACGGCAGGGATTCCCATTCTCATCCTGGAAATGGCACTCGGCCAGCGGTTTCAGGCGGGTGCCGCGACCGCCTTGAGAAAAGCTAAGAGAGGGTTCCAGTTTATCGGCTGGTGGGCAGTCCTGATTGCGACGGTAATCACATTCTATTACTGCGCGATAATGGCGTGGAGCGTGAACTACCTTGTTCATGCGTTCACTCTCAAATGGTCGAAGTGGACGCCCACAGATCCGGAGCTGGCGCAGCAAGTCGCAGACGGCACCAAGAATGTGCAGGAAGTGTTTTTCTTAAATGAAGTCCTGAGAATAAGCTCTGGTCCAGGAGAACTGGGCACAATCTCATGGCCGCTTTTATTCGGTTTGGCAATTACGTGGGTGCTGATCTACCTCTGCGTCAGTAAGGGCGTCAAGTCGGTTGGGAAAGTGGTCCTGTTTACAGTTCCTCTTCCTTTCCTGCTGTTGGTGGTCCTGTGTTTCCGTGGGCTGACGCTTCCCGGGGCAATAGAAGGGTTGAGCCACTATCTGGAGCCTGATTTCTCCGCGCTGGCAAATCCCAAGGTCTGGGCGGCAGCATACGGGCAGATATTCTTCTCGTTATCTGTAGGATTCGGGATCATGATCGCCTATGCGAGCTTCCGTCCAAAGAATTCCGATGTAGTGAATAACGCTTTCATCACCGGTCTTTCAAACTGCGGGACATCTTTCTTTGCCGGTTTCGCCGTTTTCAGCATGTTGGGCTACATGGCTCAGCAGATGGGCAAAGGTGTGGATGAGGTTGTCGGAAGCGGGGTTGGCCTTGCCTTTATCACCTTCCCTGAGGCGATTTCCTTGTTGCCGGCGGTTCCACATTTGGTTGGCATAATCTTTTTCCTCATGTTACTTACGCTTGGGATCGACTCGGCCTTCAGCCTTGTTGAGGCGGCGAGCACGTCATTCTCCGACGAGCTAAAGCTCAACCGTCGCAAGACCACGATAGTCCTTTGCATCATAGGGTTCCTGGCGGGCTTGCTGTTCATTACTCAGGGGGGACTGCACTGGCTGGACATAGTCGACCATTGGATGAACGACTGGGGCTTGATTATCATCGCATTCCTTCAGTCGCTTCTTTTGGGCCACGAATTTGATCTCAAATCTCTCCAAGTGCAGATAGATAGGTACTCCGAAATCAAAGCAGGCAAGTGGTGGCTGATCATGGTGAAGTACGTTACCCCTATGGTGCTTGGCGTGATCATCATCTCGAACCTGGAAAACGAGGTCCTTAATCCGTACGGCGGCTACCCCATGTGGTCATTGGCGCTTGGTGGCTGGGGAGTTATCGGGTTGCTGCTGATAATAAGCATTCTTTTAAGCACTGTAAGACGCAGGAAATCCTCCGGGGAGGTGAAGTCATGAGCGCTGGAGCCTGGATTATGCTGGTGATCGGCTGCGTCATCCTCTACGGCGGACTCGCTGTCTGCCTGTTCATTGCAGCCGGTGCAAGGAAATACACAGATGCTGATTTCGAGGAGGATAACAGCGAAGAATGAGAGGGGGCGCTATTCGGCCCTTTCGGAAGCCACTACGGAGTGGCGATAATTATCGCATCCGGTGCGCGGCGACTGAAAAACTGCCGCGCTATTTTCAAATCGATCTCTCTCCCCACTCGACCGTGATCCTTCAGTAGCTCCTCAAATTTCAGACGCGTGAACGGCTGACGGTTCGACATTGCAAACGCCCACAGTGGTATATGCTCGGCTGCCTCGAGAAGCTCCGACAGGGCGTGCATGTAGTTGCCCGTGTTCCTGAAGTTGCTGCCGAGCGAGCCTTGTCCGGCGATTCGCTCGAGCGGGAAATCGCTCATCCCCCGAAGCCAGCTTTCCTGTACGTGCTCCCTGGCCCCGAACGCCGCGTAGCCCTTCAGCGGAGGCGGATTGAGGAACAGGACATCCGCAATCACTTTCTCGGTGAGTTCCACGGGATCGACTCGCCACATCTCGTTCGATTCCTCGTTGTCGAGAAGGCTGTTGTTGACATGCCGAATGTAGAAACCGAGCAGCGAGGGGGGATCCCAGTCGTATGTGGCGCCGAAACGCTTTGTCGTGATCCAATAATCTATGACGAGGCAGACCGAGGTCTCCGCAAGCGCCTGAATGTACTCGTCCCTCGTGTCGTTGATCACCTTCCGCCAGTACTCGAGCCACCTGCGTTCATCGTCCAGCAGAAGGTCAATACCGAGAGTCTCATAGTGGTCAAGCTCGGGGAGCTTCGCGCCCTTATCTGCGAGCTGCCCCGTGATTTCATCCGGAACCGAGAAGTGGTTGTTCTCCCATAGGGCTTTTCCCTTGACATACATGTACAGCGAAAGGTCGTTTGCGATCACCCTGATATTCTGTAGTTTGAAGTAACCGGCGGAGGCGGTGGTGCAGGCGAGCGGATCGTAGAGCGTCTCGATATGGTAGCGCTCGAGCTGCCGGTAGATGATCGAAGGCGACAACTCCGCACTGAATGAGAGGCTGTCGAGATCGCTTCGAGACAGTGGGTTCATTCGGAATCTCCCTCCGACCATCGATCCCTCGTAAGTATCTTCTCAACGCCTGCAAGACCAGGATCAAGC
>CBDUXL010000371.1:0-3053 GCA_965371155.1 uncultured bacterium
TGCACGACGAAGCCGGGATTGCTCCCGAGCCCGACACGCTAGACTTGATTGCCGAGACCAGGGGGCCGGGATTGATTGGGGCGCTTCTGGTCGGAGTCAGTTGCGCGAAAGCGCTTTCACTCGGCTGGAATGTTCCCTATGTGGGCGTGAATCACATCCACGCGCATCTGGTCTCGATTGCTCTGTCGGAAGAATCGGTTCCGTACCCACACGTAGCATTGATCGTTTCCGGCGGGCATTCGGAGCTATACAGGGCGATCTCACCGGTCGAATACAGGCTTCTCGGTGAAACCCGCGATGACGCCGCGGGTGAACTTCTGGACAAAGTGGGCAGGCTCCTGGACGTTGAATTCCCTGCAGGCAAGACGTTGGATAACTGGGCGATATCGGCCGATCCCGGCGAATCCCACCCGACTTTCCCGCGCCCGCTGCTCGGTCAGGACAATCTTGAATTCAGCTTCTCCGGTCTGAAAACCGCATGTCTTTATTTCCTGCGCTCTGAAGAATCAAAAAATTACTCCCGTGAGGCTATCGGAGCGGAAGTGGTTCGATCTGCCGTGGACTGCCTGCTCGGCAAGGCTTTCCTTGCATGCAGAAGGGAGAATCTGGACACTCTGATTGTATCCGGTGGTGTTGCGGCAAGCGAGCACCTCAGAAAGGAAGCCATGAAGCGGGCATCGAAGGCCGGATTGAACGTGCTGTTCCCCGAATCCCGCTATTGCACCGATAATGCCGCAATGATCGCGCTCGCAGGATGGTACCGCTTCAACAGCCGCGGAGCCGATCCTTTCGATCTTGACTGTGAAGCATCCCTGTCCGTCGGGGATGAGTGACGATCCATTTCTTTTTTTTTCGGGGACACCTGCATTTCGGGACGAAATGAGGTGTCCCCAAGCTTGAAATGAGGTGTCCCCTAGCTTGAATCCCCTGGCTTGAAAACTCTCTGCAACCAAAACCAGGTGAATGCATCGTAAGTGTATCGGCAAAAGGTTTTATTCGGCCGAGGCGCATATGGATTTCGAGCGGCCCGACTCATGGTGTGAATGCTGTTTCCGTCAGGGACCGACCCTGCCGGGACTATATCTCGCGCCGGAATCGATCGACAAGCGTTTGCATCTGAAAGTCCGTCGCGGAAGGTTCTGCAGAGAATGCCACGGGAGACTTGCGCGCAAGACTTTCAATAGACTGGTGCGATTCTTTCTCGTATCGTTCTCGGGATTTCTGACCTTTCCGCTGGGATTCTCTATTCTTGTCTCCTGCGTTCGAAAATGCGGCGGTCTTTTACCCATTACTTCCCCTCCTGAGCCGCTGAACATGCTCCTGGTGAAGTATCGAAATTCGCTTCGCAAGCACTGGTCCGCGATACACGGGCTTGCCTGTAGCGGAATTCCGGTTGCCGCAATCGTGCGGGATATCCGCCTCGGGAGCACGATTCCTCCAAGAGCAATCTACGCCGCTCTGAGATTCCTTGAAGCTGCTGAAAGGTCCCGCTTGAGTGCTGATGTTCCATCGGCAACTCCCCGTTTCCACGTCCCCTTTAGCACCTGAAACCGGTATTGCATTCCCGTGGATTTTGCGGGAGAATCAGTCCTACAAGCGAGTCAAGGAATGCTGTCGAAAACTGCACATCTTGCCTTTTTTCTGCTGATTATCCTTTTGATCGTGCCTACCGTAAGCGGCTGCGTTGTCGGGACAACAGGTTGGAGCGGATCGGGCTACGAGTTCTATGTCGAGCCCGGTCCCGGCGGCGGATATACACAGCCGCCCACAGGCCACCCTTACGGCGTCTTAGGTTGCAGGATTACCTGGCCTGAGAATTTCAGCAGGATTGACTATCGGGACACTATCTACATCTACGGCGTGATATGGCGCAGCGGGATGGCCGTAGATGCATTCATGTGGGAGGGGCCGGAATGGACTGTGGATGGCGGCAGAATTGGTGAGCTTTACTACCAGTATGATAGGTTCTACCCTGAGGTCAGGATTCGATTCCCGTTCCAAGCGTCAATTATCGGTCCTGGAGAACACCGTGTGACCCTGGTTGCCTGGGACATGCGTGCGGGCGGCTACCGTCGCACTTCCAGCAGTATTTACCTGCTCGTAGACTAGCTCATTCGGCTTCCTCGAGGTCCTCCGGTGTGATCAGCTCTCCCTGCATGAGTATGTCATCGATTGTGCAGTACGGAGCCCCCGCGAAGTTGTACTCGGCGTGGCCGTCAGTGACGACAATCTCCGCCCAATAGCGGATTACGTAGGTGTTCTCAGGGGGTTCGATATGGAAACTCGGCATTCCATATTCCCCGCCGGCCTCCGCTTCAACCCGTCCAGGGCGCCTCTCCAGAATGCTATAGAGTATTGGCCCGTTCTCATCGCTTATGAGCGCGCTTTTCGGATCGCCCGGATCCTCCCGCAGGTATGTCTGCTCTCCACTGTAGACCATTGCTTCATAGACGAAATTCAGATTGTACGATTCGTCCTCCGCAACGATGCCGTTGTCGACATCCATTGCGAAAATAAGCGACCCGGGCGCGGGCTTGGGCATGCCGGTTTCCGGCGAGCCCACCGGTTCGTCGGTGATCATCGGCTCATATCCCGCACCCATCTCGATGTTCACGGAGACGGGTTCCCGGGATTCGGGGGTCTGCACCGCTTCTGGAGGTTCATCCTGATCGATCACAGGTTGCGCTTGTTGGGCCGGACATCCCAACAGCGTCGAACACACAAACGCCATTCCGATGATGATTGCGATTATTCCGGGCAGATTGATGGTTTTCATAGCTTCGCCTCTCGTTTTAGTTCCAAAAAGAAAAGACGCTCTCTCGGTGGCCACAACTTGTTGTGGGTTGGTGGGTAAAGTCTACTCTGTTAGAAAGAGTCAGTCAAAAGACACTTGCCCTATTTGTGGCGTGCTGGCAAAAAATAGAAATGAGGGAGGGCGTCTATGAGAGGGCGAGGCTCTGGGAGGGCGAGGCTCCGTCCGAGCCACCATAGCTCCCGCGATTCCTTGCCGGGAAGTTGGATGATATGATGTCCACCATGAGTTCAGTGTCTCT
>CBDUXL010000372.1:0-2997 GCA_965371155.1 uncultured bacterium
GATCCCCCATAAGGTGGCCCCAGGTAAACGAAGGGGAAATCCGGGCCCCGGACGGTGCCGATACTGTTCGGGGCTTCCCGAATGTCCTTCCGTGATAATGAGATGCGAACCGGGAGGATTTGGCTAGCTTATTGTCGATAATATGATTTTTCCTCAATAAGGGGTTCAGATCCCTGGAAGGGATCGGCACCTTGTTCAATCCCGGGGCAACATGCGCGCCATCATCCGGGCGTGTACTCGAACACCGTAGCGACAACGGTGCCGCTGATATCGGACAGGACGTGGATTTCAAAATCGTGGCAGTCAACGTCCACCGCCAGTGGGATTCCGGGAATGGGGTCGGTGATATCGATCTCGGTGAACTGCGGCGGAGGCCCTGCCAAGTAGTCGTATTCCCAGACACCGACCGACCAGGAGCCGTCGCCGTTGTCCAGCAGTGCGACGAGCCAGTTGAACTCGCCCTGGGTGACGGAGTAATCGAACGACTTCGCCGGCGCGATCTCGATATCGACCGGAATCGCTATCCCGTACTCCTCGATGTCTAGCGGATTATCCTTGTAGTCCGGAACACCCGTCGTAAACACCATTGCGATACACTGCACGATTCCGACGCTATCAAGCACCCATATACCGACCACCGGATTATCGACCGTGCCCAGATTGGTGTTGTCATCGGCGGCAAGCGCCATGATGTCGGGATTGGAATCATCCACATATCCTTGCCCCCCTCCGGCAATGCAGGCATCAACATAGTGCCAGTTCCATCCGAAGAAATCGTAAGGGGCAGCCCAGGCGCAGAGAATCAGGTTGCCATCGTGCGGCTGGGGATTATCGAGGTGCTCCGAGTAGGTGACAAGTTGATAGGCTGTAGTCTCGTCGACCCCATCTGGGACACCGCTGGAGAAATCGACGACATGTCGCCACGGCAGCAAATCAGGATCGGGGACGCCGGTATCCCCATAAATATAAATAAGCCCACTGCCTCCGCCGGATTTCTCGCCGGTCACGTTGTCATTGGCGGTAAAGCACGCGTAATTGGGGTCATTGATCGCCAGCATAGGAACGCTGTCTCTGTTCGAGTTGGTGACAAAGACCCACGATCCATCAAGCAGCACGTCGAATTTATGCAGCGGATACATCTCGTCCACGTACTGCCACTCCGGTCCGGTGGTGGCGGCGTATGTATCGTTGTACCGCTTGAACGTGTAATCGTCATCCTGGTCGTGAATCTCCCCCCGGCTGTCATCATCGCCCATGCTGAACACCATGAGATCGGTCGGCACTCCGCTCTGATTGGGAGCCGGATCGGTAAGCGGCACCAGGACCAGCCCGGGAACCGGGTCCCAGCTACCGTAGTTCACTGTGGTTATCTCAAAGTCGCCGTCGGATTCATCATTTATTTGAGGGTATTCGAAATCCGAAATCTTTATTCGCGCGGTGGTTGTGTCAATCATCGGGACCGGGTCCCATATAAATGAGCCTGTACAGGGAGCGGATGGCACGATCGGTTGATCGTAGTTGGCTCCTGAATCGGTCGACAACAGAATCTCTACGTTGGTCATATCCCCTGTCCAGGTCCAGATGATCTCATAGGTTTCGCCGCCCTGCAGCACTTCACCGCCGTTCGGATCCCAGACCGTGATTGTGTCCACCGGAGGGATCTCATCGGAGATGGGAATCTCGACCAGCGCATAGGCTGCCAGCTCGGCGCCGGAAGGATACACCGGACCACTTATCGGAGGCGCATAGGTGTGAGGTTGCTCCGAGTATATGGCGACCAGGACCTCCTGGTTATCCAGGCCCGTGGGATGAACATCCTCCACAGTCACATAGTAAATCCCGCTCGTGGGCGCCGAGCCGGTGGCTGAAGTCACCGACACATTGACCGGGGAGTCGAAGAGGGTGTCGGACTCGATGACGATCGAAGAGATCTCGCCGTCCGTTCCCATCGGATTCTCAGCCGCCGCCCAGTCGAACACCTCAATCGCGAGGACCAGGTCGCCGCCGACTCCTATGGGATGAAAAAACGCGGTGGTTCCGGTGGTATCGACCAGGATGTGATACGCCTCGGGGCAGTTGGCCTCAATCGGGAAGTCCTCGATAGGCTTCGGAATGGGCGACCCGCCGGTCGGCTTGGCCCAGCTTGCGTCGATAGCATATTGGAATTTCCAGGATGGACTACCGCCGATTATCGGGAATTGCAGTTGATAGTTTCTCGTAAGCGAGGGTAGAATCACGTCAGTGGAGAAAGTCCCCCTGTTCGACAGTTCCACATTCGGCACTACTGGATCAGTCGATAAAAGAGCATCGGCAAAGTACTTGTACGGGTTGAGGGTAATCGGCGATACAAAGTCAGGGAAGCCGGAAGCGCCGGGCGTGAATCCATAGATGCCCGGTGTGGTGAACTCTGTAGGATTCCACCAGCGCGTATAGCCATCGGTGTTCAGAAGCCGCAATCCTGTTGGTGCAGCATATACGACGTCGGGATCATCCTTGGCTGCGATCGTGTCTCCCTCGCCCATTACGATCCCTCGAACGTCGAATCCCCTGAGGTTCGTGAACGGGAAAGGGTGGGTGATTGTCACGTCCAGGTCGATCGTACCTGCCGTCGGATCGAATGAGTTGATAGAGATCCCAAGCCCCGGCGGCATCGGTGGCTGCAGGTATCCGACAATGTTCAGGTGGAACTCCGCCTTCCGGAGCTTGCCGATCTCAGGTTCACCGGTTTCCGGGTCGAACCAGCACTGCCAGAGTCCCCAGAGCGAGTGGCTGCATGGGGAAGCCTCGGCGGATGCCGGTGTCGTGAGCTGTACAGGACCGCCGGATGATGCGGGAACCACCGGCGAAATTCGATCGCCCGGCCCCACGCAACCCAGTAGCAATGCAAGGATGCCGGCACTGGCTATTAGCGAAATCGATCTTAACACCATGATTCTATCCTTCCCCGGCTTTAGGCATGCAAGATCACCTGCCCGCGATGCCCATGTACAAGCCGAT
>CBDUXL010000373.1:0-2962 GCA_965371155.1 uncultured bacterium
GCAGGCGGCGACCTGACTTTGCAGTCAGAGAGCCATGGGAACACATCCCACACTGTGCTATGGGGAGTCTGGGACTTCCACCTCGACACTATCACAGGAACTCTGACCGCGACCCCCAATCGCTCCGCGATGTGGAACGCGAACGTGGTCAAGTTCCTGAACGACGACCCGACCAAAATGACGTTCGGCATGAACTTGCTGAATATCGGCACAACCAAAGTCGAGGTTGACATCAACGTGTCGATCGAGCATCCATTTCCAGCGATGCCTCAGTTTGACGGGTACGATGTCCGGGGCATCTTCATGGGCGATGCTTCCGGCACGCTTGCTTACAACACCGATCTTGACTACTCGGTGTACGAGCAGGATCAGTTTATGCTGGACGACCCGCTGAACGGCGACGGCGGCGGACCGGACGGTTACACCCGCTGGCACAATGCCACGGAGTTCACGAACCCCCCGAACCCGGATGTGCTCGGATTCACCCCGGGAAACTACGGCACCAATAACTACAGTCCAATCGCCACCCTGTGTCCGTACAAGTACTTCACCGACGGCCTCGACTCTCATGACGATCTTTGGGCGCACCTGAACGCCAACGCGGGAGATGACGGTGTGTTCTCCTCCGGCAAGACTAACACGAGGAACTATTACCTCGAGTTCCCGCTCCCGACTCCGGGTGCCGACTTCCAGTATGCGGTCGTGGCGAGCTGGGAGAATGCCACCACGCATCCGGCGAACACGATCGAGGCGCCTGCTGTCAACGTCACCGTGACCGACAGCATCTATTACGTGGATCCTTCGGATTGGGGCGGCGCACTGATCATGGACGTCAGTATCTGGAGCTGGGAGGATCAGCCGGCCAAGATCATCATTGAATCTACTGTGCTTGCCACCAACCTGGATATCGACACTGCCTTCACTTTCCCTACCGGAAACGAGAACTACTCGACGTACCATATGGAGGTTGCTGCCGACGCTGTCACAGGCACTGACGGCAACGAGTTCTGGGTGATCTGCGAGTATCCGCCCAACGACTACACTTGCGCAAGTACTCCCCCCGGCGGAGCTCCAACAGACACCCTCGCTGCATTCTTCCGCTATGACCTGTATGTCTCACCGATTCCCTACAACCAGGACCCGATCTGCGATGTTGAGGTTGTTACCGCCATGCCCTATTCCGGCTGGGCCACACTGATTGAGTTTGACGCCTCCGGCTCGTCGGATCCCGATCCTGGAGATGTTCTGACCTTCGAGTGGGACTTCGACGATGACGGCACATTCGGAGACACATACGAAGCGGGAACTGACGAGATGCCGCAGAAGTACTTCGATGCCGATTATGTCGGCGATGTGTGCGTACGGGTGAGCGACGGAAATGGAGGCGAAGCGGAGTGCTGTGTCGCTGTCGATATTACCGCTGTTGCTTCGAAGAACATCCCGCTTCGTTCCGGTGTGACTCCCATGGACCTCGGTATGGACCATGCGGACGGCGACCTGCTGATTCTTTACAGCGACGGTCAGGTCTGGCGTTACACGGAATCGGCGAACTATCAGTCGGGATCTTTTTTCTACTCGACCATTGCCGGTGTCGACCATATCGATGTCTCGCCTAACAGCTATTCAATAGTCGGCGGCGCCACGGATGGATCACCATTGTACTGCAGATCGTTCACTCCTTCAGGTGGTGGCAGCGGCTCGCATCCCTGCCCGACAAAGGTAATGGAGGTTCTGGGTCTCACTTCGCCGACCTATACCAATTACCATGCCGCGATAACCGGATGGTTCAATACATCTTACGACATCTGGATCAACCGGTTCCCACCAACCGGTTACTCTGGCGGCAGCGGAAACATCTGGCATAATGGTACGGGACCCTCTGTGTTGCACGATGATTACATCGTTGGGTTGGAATCATCCACCCAGTCCAACTATATCTACGTCCTTGAAAAAGGTCCCGAATTCTACGTGCAGCGACATAATACTTCGTTGAGCTACACAGGTGTTTACTGGGGCGGCACGCAGACCGACGGCATGGGCGGATTCAACGATCCCCTGGACATCACCAGGGATGACAATAGCGACTATTACATCCTTGACCTGTTGTCAACGGGTGAACCCGCACTCAAGAAATACAACTCATCCGGAACACCTGATGATTTGTACGGAGACTCAACCTCGATTTCAGGTGATCCACTCAGATGCGAGGGTAGCGATTACGACGGGAATATCTTTGTGCTGCACTCTGACGGCCTGAGCATCTTTTTCCCGAGTGAGCTTAGCTAGCTAATCATCACATCCTTCATATCTGAGACAGCAAGCCCCCCACTTCCGCCGGGGGGCCTTTTTGTGAGCCGTGCGTGCTCGGAAACTTGGAGGGGGGAGGGATAGCACTTCAGGCGGCGAGTCGACGTAATCGAGCGCTTGTTGATCGTTTGCAATCTGCAACAAGAAGCTATAAGATACTGTATAGTCACTCATGCAGCACAGGCTGCAGGAGCAAGATACCCTAATTATAGTCTAGGAGGCTCAGAATGAATCGATGGACAGTGCTCTTCGCGGTGATGCTGATCTTGCTTTTCGGCGCGATGGGCTGCTCCGGTGGTGGAAGTGACCCCGTGGCCCCCACCGCAGGCGGCGACCTGACTTTGCAGTCAGAGAGCCACGGGAACACATCCCACACTGTGCTATGGGGAGTCTGGGACTTCCACCTCGACACTGTCACAGGAACGCTGACCGCGGCCCCTAATCGCTCCGCCATGTGGAACGCGAACGTGGTCAAGTTCCTGAACGACGACCCGACCAAAATGATGTTTGTCATGAGTAACCTGACTATCGGCACAACTAAGGTCTATGTCGACATCGACGTGTCGCTCACGCACCCGTTTGCCGGTATGCCCGACTTCAACGGGTACGATGTCCGGGGCATCTTCATGGGCGATGCTTCCGGCACGCTTGCTTA
>CBDUXL010000374.1:0-2945 GCA_965371155.1 uncultured bacterium
GTTTTCATTGGATCGATCCTGACGACTCTGGAGCTGGAACTGACCTCAACCGGGCCGCATCCCGATCACTGCGGTACATGCACAAGGTGTATCGAGTCATGTCCGACCAGGGCAATTGTTAGACCGGGTCAGGTTGACAGCAGGGGATGCCTGAGCTACCTCACTATCGAGTACTCGGGTGAGATACCGTCGCGGTACAGAGACTCATTTGATGGCTGGGTTTTCGGTTGCGATACATGCCAGGATGTATGCCCGTGGAATCGCTTTGCCAAACCGGCTCGCATGACGCATTTTGATCCGAGGCCGGGTCTGTTGGTTCCCGACCTCCATGTCTTGAGCCAGATGACCCCGGATGAGTACGAAAAACTGACTGTTGGAACTGCTCTTCGAAGAGCCGGCAGGGAAAGGCTCCGACGGAACGCGCTTGGGGTTATGGGACTTCTCTGATTATCGCCTGCTGAAAGCATGGATGATTGCCTCAGCCTCAACTATAATGCTCCCATGGACGCATGGACGTGACATTGGATCCGATAAAGGTTGGCGTAATCGGAACGGGTTTCGGTGCGAAGGCGCATCTTCCCGCATTCCAGGCACATCCTGATTTCAAGCCGGTTGCGATTCTTGCTGTTCGTCCCGAGAGGGCGGAGGAGATGGCTCAACGTTTCGGTCTTGAATGGCACGGGACCGACCTGGAAAGGTTTCTCACCGAACCGGATATCGACCTGGTCTCGATTGTAAGTCAGCCTGTCCTGCACTACCAGCAGGCGAAAGCGGTTCTCGATGCCGGTAAGCATCTCCTTCTCGAGAAGCCGCCTGCTGAGTCCGTGGAACAGATCGAGGAGTTGCATTACCTTGCCCAGGACCGGGGTATCTGGGCCGCTGTGAATTTCCAGTTCCGGAATGTGTGCGCTCGAAGGCACGCAACCGAGCTTCTTTGGGAAGGCGCAATCGGAAGGCTGAGGCACGCGGAGATCCGTGACTTCACTGACTTTTGGGCTGCTCCCGATTCCAAACGAACCTGGTCGTGGCAGAACACACACGAAACCGGCGGCGGCGTTTTGGGTATGTTTGCCAGTCATCATATCGACTGGTTACGGATTATGGGCGGAGAATGGGAGTATGTCGATGGGGAGGCGAGGGTTGTGGTGCCGCGTCGCAAGGATTCCGGCGGCGTGTGGCGCGAGTGCACTGCCGAGGACTATGTGGCAATAAGCGGAATGCTCGAACGTGAGGTGACCACCAGGATTGTGGTCGCTGCATGTTTCCATCATCGTGAGTTTTCGATCAGGCTGTTCGGAGAGAAAGGCACGATAGAGATCGAAGGAACAGGCGAGGGTTATGGACACGAGAGATTGTACCTTCGCCTGTCTGAGAGTGAGAGAGTGGCTGTTGATATTGATCCTGCCTTGAGAATCAAGCCCAGACTTTCGGATTTTCGTGCGGATCTGATGATGCCGCATCTGGATGCACTCGCCGAATCGATTCGTGAAGATCAGGAAACCGGGTATCCTACACTCGAGGACGGCATCGCCGTGCAGAGGGTGATGGATTCGGTTCATCTTCGAGGCTGATTCTTTTCCCGAGGGAAGGAACATCTTAGACTTTGCTATCCGCTCAATCAGGCGTATAGTTACTATCCTGATTTGCATTCGGGAAGGAGTTTTCAATGAGCACTGTCACTGAGCTTTCGCATCCGGAAAGCAAGATCGCAGTGCAGTTCGGGGAACTCGCGGGGAGGGTCGCTCGGAAGCTCTCCATTCTCGCTGAACATCCTCCTGTTGCCGCCCCCATAGTCGGCGGGTCGACCGATCAGGACTAATATATTCGCACCAACGTAACGCACTGAAAGACTGACTATCAGACAATGGATTTCCTTCTTCGAGGCGGACCTTTCATCTGGCCGATTCTCATTGAATCGATTCTCGCCCTCTGGGTGATTATCGAGCGTTGCGTGTTTACATTTTCGGTTCTGTCTCGAAAGCGCAAGGCGCTGCGTGAGATTGCCGAGTCGATCGGCGACGGCAAACATGGTGCTGAAAACGACGTCCTTTCGGAGCTTGGCGACCTGGGCAATGAGATACGAAAAGCCCGCGAGCAGGGGACACTGAATCTTTCACTTCTGAGCCTTCAAGCCGATCGCCTGGCGTCCGAAGCCGAAAGGCAACTGTCTATCCTTCACATTGTGGCGCAATCGGCGCCGCTGCTTGGGCTTCTGGGTACAGTGACGGGAATGATCCAGGCGTTCATAAGAATCCAGGAAATCGGCGGCCAGGTGAATCCGTCCGACCTCGCGGGCGGTATCTGGGAGGCATTGATCACAACTGCCGCCGGCCTTATCGTGGCAATTCCGGCGCTCATCGCGTACATAGCATTTACCAGAGTTGCAGAGCGATTCGCAGACGAAGTCCACGCGGCGGTATCCCAGATCGCCCACCGGCTTTCGAGGTCCGGCCTGGAGGTGATCTGAGTGGTGCGCATCTCTCCTCAACCGGGAATTCTACTGCGACGCCGGGCCAGGAAGATTCGCCCTGAACCGCAAATCTTAGTAGCGCCGCTGATCGACATAGTGTTCCTCCTGCTCATCTTTTTCATGCTTATTACCAGGTTTCTTTCGCCGAGTATTGCCGTGGGTCTGCCGGAATCCGGAATCGGCGCGGTGGATGATGCAATCTCGCGGACCGTAACCGTCGACCGGGAAGGACGGACATTTCTGGATGATTATCCCGCCACGCTGGGTGAGATCACGGAGGCGTTGTCGGCGGCGAGGGAATCAGGCGAGCTTGAACTGGTCAGGCTTCGCGCGGATCGTGAAACTCCGTTTCAGGCAATCGTTGATGTGATGGAAGCTATCCGGAAGGCAGGAGTAACGGAGCTGGCGATTGAGACTGATTCAAGGGAAGGGGAGGACGAGCAGGCGGTAGATGAATGACACTGAGACAATGAAA
>CBDUXL010000375.1:0-2909 GCA_965371155.1 uncultured bacterium
TAGAGGGCATCTGTGCTATCCTCGAAATAGGTTCGGAGAGTAATAACTAAGCTCAACCAGTTTGTGCTTTCCGACCCTTCGGCGAGTATGTCGAAGGGCTTTTTGTAGGCATAATGCGGCTTTCCCGAGATGGTGGCGCCTACAAGGTCTTTTGAGCTACCCGCTCGGAAGGACTTGCAGGTGTTTTTTTATGGTGCACGGTCGAGGGGACTTAGACGAGAAATACTCGTTCACATTGGATATCACTTGTTCGCTGAAGCCTTGGCGAGGGCGGCTCACCAGTTCCCATCGGGCGGGAACTTGCTGAGGAAAGCATCGGTATTACCATTTGAGACATGGTAGTCGATTCCCGGGCCGGGGTCGAAATCAATATCCTTTTTAAAAACTCCACCAACGTAGATGGCCCCCAGAACATCCGCGGCGACCGCAAAGGCCTCATCTCTGCTCAATCCACCCCAAGTCCGAGCCCACACAAGGCTGCCTTCCGAGTCCAACTTACTCAGGAAGACATCCTCATCATCTATGGAGATATGCTCCTCAATCCCAGGACCTGGATCAAAGTCAACGATATCCCTGAAAGAACCTGCGACACAAAGATAACCCGAGCCGTCCACAGCAACTGCATAGCCGATGTCTTCACTACTTCCACCCCAGGTGCGAACCCATTGAAAGGCGCCGGAAGAATCAAACTTGCTCAGGAAGACATCCTCAAAACCGTTGGTTGCGCACTCCTCTACTCCTGAACCGGGGTCGAAGTTAACGGTATCCCGGAAATGACCTGTGACATATGCATAACCTGAGCTGTCCACAGCGACTGCGCCGCCTTCGTCACTGCTGATTCCACCCCAGGTGCGAGCCCATTGAAATCCTCCATCAGAATTGAACTTGCTGAGAAAAACATCAAGGTTGCCGTTTGATGGATGCTCCTCAACCCCGGGTCCAGGATCGAAGTCGACAACGTAGGTGAACTGACCTGTAACATAGACATCCCCGGCACTATCCAATGCGACTCCATGTCCCCTGTCCAGGGAATTACTGCCCCCGGTCCCCCACGTGCGTGCCCACTGGAATTCTCCGCTGGAATCAAACTTACTCAGAAAGACATCCCAGTTCCCATTAGAGACATACTCCTCGATTCCAGGACCAGGATCAAAGTCGACAGTCTCCCGGAAACAGCCTGTGCAATAGACATTTCCGAGGTCATCCGAAGCAACCTCATAACCCTTATCAATACCTGCTCCACCCCAGGTGCGAGCCCACAGAAACTCTCCGTTGAGGTCGAATTTGCTCAGAAAAACATCACCCTGTCCATCATTGGCTCCATACTCCTCAACTCCAGGCCCTGGATCAAAGTCGACAACACCTACGAAATCACCAGTAACGTATATGTTCCCGCTACCGTCATATGCGATGCCGTAACCCTGGATTCCATCCTGCCAATCATCTGTCCTGCCCCATGTGCGTACCCACTGAAACTCTCCACTGGGATAGAACTTGCTCAGAAAGGCATCACTTTCACTGGATGAGCTGCGTTCCTCAATCCCCGGCCCCGGATCGAAGTCAATTGTGAATCTGAAACCACCTGTGACATAGATGTCCCCGGCATCATCCAGGGCTACTCCGAATATTTCATCGTTGTGTGCGGCGCCCCATGTAACTGCCCAGCCTTTCGAGACTCCAACCCTCACACAGCACACCCGCCATGCGTCCACCGGACCCAGGTTCTGATCGGTTTCCGTGTCAACCACCCTCACAAGTAGAGGATACTCGCCAATCCCCGCTTCCAGCTCGTTTGTGATTGTGCCGGTGAACAGGTAGCTCTCATCACCGGTAATAGTGGAAAAACTAAGCGCCACTTCGCCGGCGAATAGCTCCGGCGTCTCAACAGCCACGGAAGCGATGGTATCGAGGCCTTGATGGTCGAACACCTGAACCTGGATCGGGGCTGAAGTTACGGTATCCGGCTCCAGTCCGGGACCGATCTCGACATCGATTCGGTACGCCTCCAGACAGTTCGCATCCGGAGGGAAGTCCACCAGCGGATCGACCACGTTATCGACAAGCTGCCAGCAGGCATCCACGGCGTAGCCGAACTCGAATGGCCCCTGAGGTCCCCGTATCATCACCGTGCGTGTCTTCTGGCCTCCTGCTTCGAACATACGGCGAGGCGCATCCGGTCTGTAGGCAATGAACGGGTTAAGAGTGGCAGTAAGGTCCCCGCCGGGTGCTAATTTGCCGGGGATGTACCCAAGCGCCGGCGGATCGGTTTCGGGAAACTCCGTCGGGTTGAAAAGGGCGGTGTAGCCGTCGGAGTTCACCATCTGCGGAAGCTGTCCGCCCCAGGCGGTGCTTCTGCCGCTGACCGGGAATGCATAGTTCGAACCTGAGATGAGTATCCCGCGGCCGTCGAACCCAGTGTACCTGAGAAGCCCGGGGAAAGGGTGCCTGATTGTCACATCGGCGCTAATCTCGTTGGGGGGATGAGGCGTGATGTTGTCGATGGTCAGGCAAGTGGTGCACGGCCCGACCTCCAATAGCCGCACGCAATTCAGATGCATCTCGGCAACGCGAAGAGGGACAACTTGAGCCGACTGATGATCGGGGCCGATCCGCACCTTCCACATTCCCCATAGATAGCGGTTGGGTTGGGCGCCAACAGAAGATTGCAGATGGGTAGACGCCGATTGCCCGAGAAGGTTCGGCCCGGCAGGATTCGCTACGCCGGACTCTCCACAGCCCACTACCAACAGCAGTAGAACAATCCACACAAACCGATACACACCACGCATGGGGTCTCCTCTCTTGCTCAACGGATCAATTATGAGTATACCGCAGGTTCACTGCAGGTCAAGGATTCCCCGTCCCGAGGGGTGTGAGCGGGGGTTGATTTTTCTCGCACTTGAATCCCG
>CBDUXL010000376.1:0-2906 GCA_965371155.1 uncultured bacterium
TATACCGGCGGTTTGACCACGAACGGGCGCGTGCCCCGCGCCCCTACATATGGAATTAAAAACCCGACCGGCCAAAAAGTAGACACCCCCTTGCAGGAAAGTATAATAGCAACCCTGATAAATGGTTTGAGGCGTCCACAAAATGAAAGACGAACGCAAGACGAAAAAGCAGCTCATTGCTGAACTCGAGGAGCTTCGCAAGCGCAATGGAGAGCTGGAAGCATCTGATACGGAACGCAAGCAGATGGAGGAGACATTACGCCTCGAGAGGGACAAGCTTACGAACATCCTGGATTCGATGGAAGACGGGACCTACATTGTCAACTCGAAATATGAAATCGAGTATGTGAATCCTGTCCTGCAAAAGGAATTGGGTCCGTATGAAGGGAAGAAGTGCTTCGAGTATCGCGCCGGACGCGAGGATGTCTGCCTGGGGTGCAAGCTCCAGGATGTTATTGCCGGCAAAATCACACATGAGGAATTGTTCTATGCAAAGAACCAGAGAACATATGATCTCGTGGGTACCCCCCTGAGGAATCCGGACGGCAGCATTTCAGAGCTGATGATATTTCGCGACATCACCGACCGCATGAAAACTGAGGAGGAACTGAGGAAGTTCAAGGCGATATCCGACAATGCAAACTACGGCGTTGCCATAGTCGACCTGGAAGGCAACTTAGTCTATGTCAATGAGGCCTGGGCACGGATGCACGGTTACTCACCGCATGAACTTATCGGGAAGCATCTCTCTATTTTCCACCACGAGTCCGAAATGGAGCGCGTGAACGAGTTAAACCGACGACTCGTAGAGGAAGGCGGATTTGTTGCCGAGGAAGTTGCGCATAAGAGGAAAGACGGTACGGTCTTTCCCACTTTGATGACCTCCTCACAGGTGACTGACGAAAACGGAAAAGTTCTGGTTCTCTCTGCAACCGCTGTTGACATCTCCGAGCTCAAGCGAGCCGAGGAGGAGATAAAGAAAAAGAACCTGGAACTGGAAGCCGCGCTGAAGGTCAAGTCTGAATTCATGTCCATGATATCCCACGAACTGCGAACTCCTCTGGTTCCGATAGTTGGCTACTCGGAGCTCTTACTGGACGGCTCGATGGGCGAGGTGCCCGAGGAAGCAATTGGGCCCCTGAAAGCCATAAGTAGCTGCGCTGAAGACCTCACTACACTTATCGAGGATCTCCTTACCCTTTCAACGATGGAACGAGGCAAGCTGAGAATTAATATGGAATCGGTTTCTGTCGGAAAACACATTAGCGAGATGGCTACGGATTATCAGCAAATGGTCCACGTGAAACCTGTGGCAATTGAGTGGGTCGGTGATGACTTCGTCGTAACGGCCGACCATACTCGATTCCATCAAGTCCTTCGTAACCTCATCGATAATGCAATCAAGTATTCTGAGGAAAGCGTGGAAATCTCGATCAGCACTGAAACCCGGGACGACTTCTGTTGTATTTCAGTTGCCGATAATGGGTTAGGCATCTCTGAAGAACATCTTCCGTATATCTTCGATCGCTTCTACCAGGCTGAGAATGTCGATACCCGCGTTCACAGTGGCTCCGGATTGGGCCTTGCCGTCACGAAGGAAATGACCGAGGCCATGGGCGGCAGGATCACTGTTGAAAGTGAGGCGGGAAAGGGGTCGACATTTACAGTGGCCTTGCCTCTTGCCGATGGGCCTTAATTCGGGTATCTCTGTTTGTACGATGAACAACCTACCCAATTCCACGAGAATTGTTGTTATCGGCGGCGGAGTGATGGGGCTATTCACCGCCTGGGAATGCGCCGCTCGCGGCGAGACCGACATCGTCATCCTCGAACGCCGATCCTTGCTGGGAGCCGGCGCAACACAGAAATCCGCGGGAGGGGTCAGGGCGCAATTCACCACCGCGCCGAATGTGCGGTTATCCAGGTACTCGCAGGATTTCTACAGACGGAGGTTCGCATCCGAGATCAACCCGCACTTCAAGTATGTGCAGAACGGTTATCTCTTCTTTGCGCGGAACGAGGAGAAGCTCAAGGCGCTCGATAATGCCCTTGAACTTCAGCGCAAGCAGGGAGTGGAGGCGGTAAGGCGCTTGAATCCCGATGAAATCCTCGAGCTGGTTCCAGGATTGAACGTGAAAGAGATTCTCGGGGGTAACTACTCACCGGAGGACGGTTTTGTCGATCCGGGGGACATCGTCTACGGCCTGGAAACCTCCCTCAGGGCATTTGGGGTCGATATTTTCACCGATACCGAGGTAACCGCCGTTGAAAGCCTGGGAGATCTCAAGCACCGCGTCGTGACAGGGCAGGGGACAATCCTCGCCGAGAAAGTGTTGTTCGCTGTCGGGGCGTGGTCTGGGGAGTTCATGGCCAAGTGCGGCGTGCAAGTGCCGGTCGAGCCGTACCGACGGAACCTCTACATCACCGCGCCGCTTCCCTGGTTTCCGAAGACCGCACCGTTTACATTCGACACGGTCACCGGCGCGCATTTCAGGCCCGAGTCCGGGGGAATAATCATGCTGAAGATCAACCCGGATGAGTGCCCCAGTTTCAACGAGGAACCGGACTGGGACTGGCTCGAGAAAATCATCCCGGATTTCCTGCACATCATGCCCCAATTATCGGACGCGGAGGTAATCGACGCATGGGCGGGCCTGTATGCCGTGAGCCCCGACCATAGCGCGATTCTCGGGCCGATTCCGGGCCCTGACGGACGATTCATCGCGACCGGATTCTCAGGTCACGGGCTGATGCACGCGCCTGCGGTCGGATGTTCCCTGGCGGAGTACATCCTGGACGGAAAGACATCCACCCTGGATGTATCAGCGTACGGCCTGAATCGTTTCAAGACAGGCGAATTGATCCACGAAGCTGCGGTGTTCTAGATGATGGGTGCCACCCTCAAG
>CBDUXL010000377.1:0-2847 GCA_965371155.1 uncultured bacterium
TCGCGTTTGGTCTGGGGCGCACTGGGCGGGCTTGCCAGCCGACGCTCGAAAAGCCTCCCGCAGGGAGGCTTTTCGAGCGAAGGCTGGTGGAGGCGGCGGGAGTTGAACCCGCGTCCGATAACGCCCTCGAGCCGTCGTCTACACGCTTAGTCTCCTGGTTTGATCTCGCCGATCGGGCTACCGGAGACCGTATCCCGATTGGCCAGCCCGCATTATCTTTCGCCCTGCCCAGCAGGCACGAACAGGGCGGCAACCGTCATGTGGTGATGCCTCATTCAGGGGTGACGGTAGCCCCGTCAGAGACAGGCAACCCTATTTAGGCCGCCAATGCGTAACTGGTATTGCCAGTTAGTTAAGTGCCCACCGTTTAACGGGGTGGATGGAATCCCGGCGTGCTGACGACCCTTCAAGCGAAACCGTCGAAACCCGGTACGCCCCCACGTATTTATTGTGGTCGAAGAGCATAGAAAATTTACCACATTTTTGCCTCTTTCGGTAGTCACGGAGCCTCGTTCAAAGGATTTCATCCACCTCCTTCTCAGATTCTGTCCGTTTTTTTTTTCAATACCCCTTGTTCGTTTGATAAAGTGAGTGTAGAATTATCATATATTACGAAGGCTGATTTGCAGGGCGGGCAGGAGGAAACCCCATGTCAGCAGGTGCCCATAAATTCATCGCCGCGTTCGCTGTTGCGATCGTTACTATCGCTATTGGAGCTTGCGCGGGTTCCCAGAATCCCGCCATACCTGAAGGTCCAGGCGAGATTCAGGCGACGTTTACCGTACCCGGCGATGTCGATCCGAACCGCCACCTAATAGGACTCTGGCGATGGGATTTGGATGCGGCTTCATCGGAGCCTGTCCGCGACCGCACGGTCGCCGATCACATCAATATCGCGGACGCTCTTTTGATGCCGGAGTACGCCGCAGCGCTTGAGGTCACGTTCGATCCGTTCCTCTCCGCAGGAGCGTTCGCTCCGCCTGCAGTGCGAATCACTGCAACCCTCCACAACATGTTTGATATTACCGGATGGAACGTACGCGGGATTGTAATCGATGACTCAGGGCTTATGGAGGTCACGGATCCTGATGGCTGCACCGCCCAGTGGGATATGGGTTCCAACATACCTCTCAACGCCTACATCAATTTCTCAACTCCTGGCGGGAATTTCCCGCACGGTGAGGAGATTACCAGGGAGTACGTGATTGAAAGCCCGACCGGAGAACTTCCGAGCGAAATCTGGTTCGCTGTCGATGCGGGTACTGAAGGTTTGATACAGTCCGCCACCGAGTTCCCTTTGGCAGCGGTGAACGGTGTGCTGAGGTATCCGGGTGACCAGGTCCCGATCCTTTGCAGAATCAAAGATCCGCAGGCTGTTGTCGACTGGGTCGCGGCAGGAACAAAGATGTTCACGGGAGGCGCGACCTACCTCACCGATCAGGGTTATGTCGGCGACTACCGGGAATACACCGGAATGTTGAATTACAGCGGTGGGCTCGGAAGCGGGGTTTTCCCGGTTCATTTCGCGGCGCACAGCCCGTTGGATATTCCGACATGCGCATCCGCTGTCGTCCGAGTCGACCCCGGACCGTTTGCCTCAGGACCTGCCGATTCCGGATGTTCGCAGCGATGTTACGATCCGGCACGCACATGTCGCACGACGGCCCCGATCGTATGCCCCGTGAACGACTTTGTCGTTAGGCCGCCGGCATCATCAAGTGGGCTGATTCTTACGGAGGAAATTAAGGTCATCCGTCGATTGGAGGCTGATTGCTCGATCGCCCTTCAGTCAGCGCTTGCAGAATCTCCATTGTGGACCAGGCTGATAGGAGATTCGGAACTTGCCACTGCTCCTGCACTCGGCAACGATGGCACCATTTTCTTCCTGGAGCCCGAACAGGGACGGCTTCGAGCGCTCTACCAGGATGGCACCGACCGATGGACCCACCAGTTCACCTGCCGGACGCACACCGACCTTATTCTGACATCATCTCCCATCGGTGGCCTTCTCATCACCGCGCTTAGAGAGGACGGGAAGGACATCGCGATTGTGGGAGTCGGCACGGATGGGCATCTGAGATGGCGATATGAAATCGCTACCCAGCCGGCAGGCCCTGCAGAAGTTCCTCGCCTGGCGCTGGGTCCCGGTGGTACGCTTTATTACACTTATCCGACCGGCGGAGTGCTTGCGCTCGACCTTCTGGGCAATCCGCTGTGGTCGAAAGCGCAGTCAGGATGGCATTCAGCCCAGGATCCTGTGGTCGGTGATGACGACAGGTTGTTCTTCATTGCAAACGACGGACAGCTCGTTGTTTGTCTGTCTCAATCCGGAAGCCTGAAGTGGTCCTATCCTATGCAGTCGGATCGGTTTGCCGCATTCCCCAGCCTGAGCTACCAGGGACATCTGTTCATTGCGATAGAGGTGGCCGGTGATTATGTGGCGTACCGTGAGCTGGATGGTGAAACCGGAATGCTGGTCCAGGCCGTTCAGGCCATCGGCCTTAGAGGGTACATAGTCCACGGAACCCACCACGATTGTGTTTACATTCAGAGAGAAGATCCTTCCGAGCAGTACGTCTGCTGTGACGATTACTTCACATGCCGCGACAGCAACGGCGTTCTGAACTGGTTCCTGCATACGCCGGGAGTGACACAGATAGGCGCCTATCCGGTGGTCAGCCCGAACAACGACATTTTCGTGCAGGGGCCTGACGGGATGTACGTGGTAATTTGATGACCCACTTGGGTTGGCACAAGAGGTCCGTCTCGATCTACCGCCTGAGATTGGCTGCCGATCAAGCGCTCCGTCACTTACCTTGAGTACTTCCCCATAATCTCCGCTTCAGC
>CBDUXL010000378.1:0-2836 GCA_965371155.1 uncultured bacterium
TGCTGATTATCTTGTAGCCTGGGAATGCACCTGCTTTTCGAGGACGAAAAGAGGTATCCCCAGAGTTTCTGGGACCTTATAGCGAAGATTTCACCACAGCCGGATTATCCGCAATCCTCGGGAACCGGCCGCGACATACGCATAGTCATCTACAACACATATACGTTCCGCTCTCCACGTCGATGTCTCGCTCAGTATGAACGCCGATTCCGGCGTACTGATGTCAAATGCCGTCATGAAGTATGCCGCCACATAGGCGTACGAACCTGAAACCATGACATCATTCGCTGAGCTGGTCATATCGACTGTATGGACAATGCTTGCCGAGCCGGGCGGATCGACATCTATTATCAGCAACCCATCGCCGCTGCCGGCCACGTACGCATAGCCACCGGTAACATCAACGCCCAAGGTTGGTTTGGATGTTACTACAAACTTCACAACAGTCGGGGAGTCGGGAGGATCGATGTCGACTATCCGCAAGTACCCGGTCTTATTGATAGAGTCTCCCTCTTCCCCGGTCACGTAGGCATGGCTGCCGGAAACCGCCACGTCGGTCGTCTCTCCCGGCATCGGTACCGCTGTCAGAACATACGCCTCCCCTGGCGGATCGATATCGACAATCTGCAGGCCCTCCTCTCCGTCCGCCATGTATGCGTAACCGCCTGAAACAGCGACCGCATTAGTAAAGCCCGGCAGTTCGACAGATTTCACCAGGTTCGCCGATCCGCCGGGATCGAGTTCGATTATCTGCAGGAAACCGTAGTTGTTCGCGACGTAGGCGTAATACCCGTCAATTACCACACCATTGGCGCGACCCGGGAGCTCAATATCCCCAAGGACATAAGCAATGTGTGGAGGATCGACATCAACAATCTGCAAACCCCCCGACCAGTCCGCCATGAAAGCATGTCCCTGGGCAACGTCAACATCATAAGAATATCCAACCGTGTCGGTATTGCCGACGATACCCGCCGATCCGGGCGGGGAGACATCAATTACCTGCAGCCCTTGGCCGCAATCCGCCATGTATACATACCCCGCGGCGGCATCGAGCTTGTATGCGCAACCGGGAGTATCGACACTGTTGACTATGCTCGCTGTTGCCGGCGGGTCGACATCGATTATCTGCAATCCACCATACTCATCGGCAGCGACATACGCGTACCCATCCGAGACCGCAACATCCCAGAAGAAGCTGTTTTTGTGGACCTGCTTGACAACATGCGATGATTCCGGAACACTGATATCGATTATCTGCAAACCGATATTGGCATCTGCAACGTACGCGTAGTCGCCCGCCATGTCCACGCCCTGGGCGCAGGACCACATGGGCTCCTCAATGGATGCCACCACGTGTGCCGATAAGGGCGGATCCACATCCAGAATCCTCACACCATCGAATTCGCCCGCAATGCAGGCTATCCCATTCAAGACGGCGATGTCTTGAGGCAGAAACCAGAATGTCCCCTGCAGCTCGACTGTTTTTATGACTGACGCGGATTCCGGTGATGTGATATCGACAATAAGCATCCCAAAATAGTCGTCAACCACGTATGCGTAGTTTCCCTCTACGGCAGCCGCAGAGGGAGCCATTTGCTCGATCGTATGAACGACTTGTGCGGAATTCAGCGGATCGACATCGACTACCAACAATCCTGAGTACTCTGTCGACACGTACGCGTAGCCTTGAGAGACCGCAACGTGCAGAACATCCGAAGCTGTCACAACCCGCTTCACCCAGGTTGGATTGGATGGGTTGGAAATGTCAATGATATGCAGTCCGTTTGCGCCGCCTGCAATGTAAGCGTAAGTCCCATCGACACAAACATTATATGGCACGAAGTTCAGCCACGGTGGTGTGACTTCAATGGGACTGGTGGGAGCTCCTTCCGCTGTTATTGATATATTCAGGGGCTCATCGAGCCAGTCGGGAAGACCCTCGTCATCAGTCACTCGAAACCCGACCTGGTAATTTCCCGCAGAAGCCCAGGTATGATAAACGTCGGCGCCTTCTTCGTCGAAAGTACCGTCGTAATCCCAGTCCCACTCGAACGAGACAATATCCCCGCCGTCCGGATCGTACGACCCGTCATCAAAGAAATGGACCGGGGACCCGGCATCCTGCGGATTCGGCTCCGCCCCGGCCAGGGCAACCGGCGGTCCCTCGACCGGGATCTCGTAAACCTGGTATCCGGTCAGGTCCAGCCATTCAGGCGCCGTGTCGTTCTCTTCATCCTCAACCGAAACAAGGCATTTGTATCGCCCCCCCGGCGCCCATTTATCATTTGTTACCGTGACTTCATATGAAGAGTATCCGTCGCCATCCGCAACCCAGGTCGCGCCTAGCGATGAATCGAACAGTTCCGGGCATTCCAGCGCCGGCTCGGAGTGAGTGACACTTCCCTGTCGATCATAGACATCAATAAGCAGGTCAGTCGATCCGATAAAACCTATCGGGTCTCCGCTGACTTCGATCTTCCACGGCTCGGGGCAGTTGGCTTCAGGGCCAAACTGCGTCATGGGATCGGTTACCGGCTTGCTGGTCGGCGGAGCCCAGTTTGCATCGACAGCATAGCCGAACACGAAAACCCCGTCCGGCATATCAACTTCATAAGAGACCGTGATCGAATCCGCGGCATAGAAAGCGTTCCTGGTGTTATCGGGATCGTCGGTGATATGCCGTTTGTAGCCGTTCAAGAGCGCGTTCGGGGCCTGAACGGTGGCCAGGTTACCTTTGATATATCCCTGCAGACCGTCGGGACCGGAGCCGATTGTGGTGCTGTTGTAGAGAGTTGTGTACCCGTCAGCGTTCACAAGCTCTCCATCACCAACG
>CBDUXL010000379.1:0-2771 GCA_965371155.1 uncultured bacterium
CCTGTCTGTCTCCCAATGCAATCCCTGTGACAGACCTCCTTGACTTCTCCCTGCATTCTGATACTATATTTCTTAACTACCTGAATCCCTGCAGGAGGCGTCAAGGTGCCAATCCCAACCAGATTTGTTTGCTTATTCACGATGTGTGCAGCCCTCTTATGCGGCTGCTCCGGAGGTGGTTCCAATCCTGTTCTCCCCGGCGAAGGACTCCCCCCCGAACTGACATCCGCCGCTGACGATGCCCAGGCCGGTCATGCCGGATCGAGCACTGGCAACCATGTCCCTCTTGGTGTCTATAGGCTGAGTTACGATGCGGAGTCCGGCACGATCGAAGTAATTCCGGACCGCGAACTCCTCGATCACCTCAATGTCACCGGCTTTTTGCAGCCACCCAAGTGCAACGACTGCCTGATACTGTACCTGATCGGATTGGACCCCGTCGAGTGCATACTTCACATTCGGGCAGTTCTGAAGAACCCGTTTCCCATTGTGTCAGGCTACGATCCGCGATTCATCCTGGACGCGGCGGTCGATGGATACGGCCTGATTAATCCGGATACCGGCAAAGCCGACGGCTACACGAAGCTATGGGATATCCACGGAGAGTCTCGAAATCCGTTCATCGCTTTCGCAAAGGATCAACCTCATCGTGAAGCGGGTCCGTTGACCACACACGAGCATTTTATTGACCTCCATTACCCGGGTTCATTGAACGTTGATGATCTTCTGATCACGATCGATGCCAGCTTTCCCGACAACTGCCCTGAGCCGTATGAGATTGCCGATGTAGAGCTGGAAACAGACACGCCGGAATACGGTTCAAGTTTCGATGTAAGCTGCAATGTGAGTAGCTGGTCGGGAGATATCGGTGGTGTTGAGTTGACCATCGAGGAGAAAGGGAATCCCACTCCGCTGTACGCACTTGACCTTGCGAACACGGTCGGTGGGCACTATGAAGGTACGGTTGAGCTGGGTATGGGGATATACCCGGGAGAGTACCAGGTGTGGTTTAAGTCGTGGGCTGCGGGAGATCCTGGCTTTACTATGTGGCAGATTGAGGAGATAGAAGTTGTTGATAGTGGCCAATGGATCGGGATTGCCCGCACCTGGGGCGGAATAGACTCGGATGTGGGCTATGGAGTTACCGTTGATGGCTCCGGGAATATTTATGTTACGGGCGGTTTCCAGGGCACGGTCGATTTCGACCCCGGTGGCGGTGATCCGCATACTTCGGGTGGCGAGTATGAAGTCTTCCTGAGCAAGTTCAATTCATCAGGCTTCTTTGAATGGGCACGAACCTGGGGTGGATCAGACCCGGCAGCCGGCACTGGAGTTGCCGCTGATGGCTCCGGGAATATCTACGTTGCCGGCCATTTCAGGGGTATAGCCGATTTCGACCCTGGCCCGGGAATCGACCAGCATGAATCAGAAGGAGGTTACGATGTCTTCCTGAGTAAGTTCGATTCAACCGGCAGCTTCGAGTGGGCAAGGACCTGGGGTGGATCAAACTTGGATATTGGCAGGGGTGTTGCCGCTGACGGCTATGGGAATGTTCATGTTATGGGCTATTTCACGGGCACAGTCGATTTCGATCCCGGCCCAGGAGAAGATTACCACGAGGGATGGGCTGCTTTCCTGAGCAAGTTCGATTCATTGGGCAACTTCGAGTGGGCGCGGACTTGGGGTGGGCCAACTGATTATGCCGGTGGTGGAGTTGCCAATGATGGTTCCGGGAACGTGTACGTTACGGGCCGTTTCAAGGGCACAGCCGATTTCGATCCCGAAGGCGGTGATCCGCACACGTCGAATGGTGATTTCGATGTCTTCCTGAGCAAGTTCGATTCAAGTGGTAACTTCGAGTGGGCACGGACGTGGGGTGGATCACTCGATGATATCGGTTATGCAGTTGCCGCTGACGGCTCCGGCAATGTGTACGTGACGGGCTTTTTCAAGGGCACTGTAGATTTCGATCCCGACGGCGGTGATCCGCACACGTCGCATGGTTGGTACGATGTCTTCCTGAGCAAATTCGATTCAAGCGGTGATTTCATGTGGGCGCAGACATGGGAGGGGACGCTATCGGAATTTTATTTTTATAACCTTGGAGTTGCCGCTGACGGCTCCGGGAATGTGTACGTCACGGGTAATTTCGAGGGCGGCATCGATTTCGATCCCGGCGGCGGTGATCCACACGGATCGAATGGCGGGAAGGATGTCTTCCTAAGCAACTTCGATTCATTGGGCAACTTCGAGTGGGCGGAGACCTGGGGTGGGCCAGATGATGACTGCGGATGCGGAGTTGCCGCTGACAGCTTCGGGAATGCCTACGTTACGGGCCGTTTCGCGAGCACGGTCGATTTCGACCCCGGCCCAGGTACCGAAAACCATGATTCGAATGGTGGAGCCGATGTCTTCCTCAGCAGGCTTCCGGCGGATGGTGGTCCGGGTCAACCCTCAATTACGATCGAATCCCCCAACGGCGGCGAGGAATGGGTATGTGGAACCGACGAGGAGATCACCTGGGCTTCGGAGTACGTCAGCGGCACGGTGTTCATCGAGTACTCCAAGGATAATTTTGTCTCCGATGTCAACCTGATCGCTTCAGATGAGCCCGACGATGGAAGCTTTACGTGGGATCCGATCACGAATGATATATCCGACACCGTACGTGTGAGGGTTTCAGCGACAGATAATCCCAGCGTGAACGACATATCCGACGACGATTTCAGCATTGTCGAGTCCGGCTGGGCACGAACCTGGGGCGGGACAGG
>CBDUXL010000380.1:0-2759 GCA_965371155.1 uncultured bacterium
GCAGGACTATCTACACTGACTGGGTTACGGAGGGCACTTACAAAGTGGTGTGGCATTATCCCGACGAGGGGCTCTTGGATGATTTCAGCAATCGAGCTTATCGATATCCACCAATGGCCGCTGTCCAGGAGAATCTGATGCGCCGCGTTGTATTGATTCTCCCCGATGGTGAGAACTCGGTTGTTCGGAAGCTGAACAGCGCGGAGGTCGGCGAGATGATCTGGTGCGGTGAAGCGACGGATACGATCTCCGATCTGCTTCTTTACTCGCGCCAGTGCTTCGGTGCATTCGATCCGACACTGCAGATTCTATGGGATGTTTACGAGTTCGAGGCCGGCGGCAGATATGTCAGTGATTTGGAGCTTGCCGATGCCCTTCAGTGGGTCGATTACACTCAATTGGAAATGGAGGAATCCAGCATTCTGAAAAAAGGGGAGCATGTCAGGTTGGGATTCGGACCGGTTACCACCGGAGCGATTGTCGACTGGAGTGTGGAAATGCTGCGGGAAGAGGGTGCCGAGAGCGGGGCGGTCCAGGTGGAGCATTGCCTGTCTATGATTGGCGATGAACATGTCTACGAGTTCAAATACCCGCTCGACAAGGCGGGGCCGGAACAGGTTCAACTCACCCTGGGGTATATAAGATTGGAATCGGGAGAGAGTCTCGCGGCGCTTGATGATGACGAGAAGCTCTTTTTTTCGCGCGGCGAGGAAATCCATATGATATTGAGCCCACTCGATGGCAGGCCGGTGACGTCGGTGCGCGCCGCGGTGGTGGTTTCGCGGGAGTCGTGCCTTCAGGCTGCGGTTTTCGCGTACGCTCTAATGGTGATGGGGTCGGACAGGGGGCTTGAGTTCCTGGACGAGACCCAGGGCGTGAGCGGCTTGATACTGACAGAGGACCATGATGTTATAGTCTCCGGCGGACTTGGCGACCGATTCTGGCGTTGAGAACGCAAAGAAATCAATGCTCGCTTTCACGCTCAAGTTAATTCCTTTATAATTCAGGACCAGTGTCGGATTCACAGGAAATCGAAACCGGTGTTCCAACCGGTACGGACCGCTGTCCCAGGATTGGGGTAATCTCCGATGCTATCGCCGACCTCAAGGCGGGCAAGTTCATCATACTTGTGGATGATGCGGATCGTGAGAACGAGGGCGACCTGATCTTCCCGACCGAGACAGTCACCCCGGAGGCGATCAACTTCTACGAGACCCATGTCCGCGGATGGATCTGCGTATCGATTGCCCCGGCAATCGCCGATCGTCTTGAGCTTCCCCAGATGGTCGACCGAAACACGGAGCGACACGGCACGGCGTTTACCGTGACCATCGATGCCGTGTCCGACACGACCACCGGAATCAGCGCCTCCGACCAGGCTACGACAATCCGCCTGCTTGCCGATCCGGAATCGAAACCATCTGATTTCCTGCGCCCGGGGCATGTCCGTCCGGTTCGGGCAAGAGCGGGGGGAGTTCTTGAGAGGGCGGGTCATACAGAGGCGGTTGTCGATCTCATGAAACTTGCGGGTTTTCAGCCTGCCGGGACAATGTGCGAGGTCAAGAACCCGGATGGATCGATGGCCCGTCTCCCGCAGCTTGTTGATTTCGCGGAACAGCACGGCATCACCATCTACACGATTGAGGACCTGATCGCCTATCGGCTCCTTTCCGAGAGGCTTTGTCACCGGGTTGTCGAGGCCGAGGTTGATACGCTCTGGGGGATGATGCGGGCTATTGGGTATGAGAGCGTCGTAAGAAGCGAGGAGCATCTGGCGCTGGTGTACGGCCATCTCGCCAAAATGGCCGCCCAGGATGAACCGGCGCTTGTGAGAGTGCACCCGTCGCACGTACTCTGCGACTTATTCGGTGTCCGTGACGGGGCGGAATTCGATCGAATCGACCGCGCGATGAAGAAGATCGTCGCGAACGGCAGCGGTGTTTTCATCTACATACGAACGCAATTACGCGGACGACGGATGCTCGCGCAATTGAAGGATATTGCGAACGGTGAGGATCCCTCGGCGTGTGACGATCGTGAGATTCCACCGGACCAGGCAAAGCGGGACTACGGATTCGGTGCACAGATAATCAGTGACCTGGGTTTGAAGCGGATCCGGGTACTCACGGATCATCCGCAGGAGCTGGTCGGTATGGCAGGATATGGAATAGAGGTTGTCGGCCACATACCGCTCTCCAAAGGTTGAGGGCGATCAAATAAAGTTAATCGGGCCAGGCTAACGGAGGATACAAGACATGATAAACAAGATAGAAGGCTCACTGGACGGCAAAGGGCTCAAGATCGCTATCGTCCAGGCGCGATTCAATGATCTGATCACGGGCAAACTAGCGGAAGGGGCTCTGGATGGGCTTCTCCGTCATGGGGTCCTGGATAAGGATATCACTCATGTAATGGTGCCCGGGTCTTTCGAGGTGCCTGTTGCCGTAAAAAAGGTCGCATCAAGCGGGAAATACGACGCTGTTATCGCGATCGCGGCGGTGATCCGGGGCGGAACCAGGCACGATGAGTATATCGCCGCGGAGATGACCAAGGGAATCGCCATGGCGGCTCTGATACCCGGTGTCCCAGTGGTGTATGGCACTATCACCTCGGATACGCTGGAACAAGCGATCGAGCGGGCTGGCGGAAAGGGCGCCAACAGGGGCTTCACTGCAGCCGAGACTGCAATCGAGATTGCCAATGTCCTTAGGAAGGTGGATTGAGGTGGCGAGAGACGGATTCGGAGGTGGAGGCTCGAA
>CBDUXL010000381.1:0-2706 GCA_965371155.1 uncultured bacterium
GATATCAACGTGACACTCAGACATCCGTTCCCCGGGGTGCATAAATACGACGGTTACGACGTGCGCGGGGTTTTTGTGGGCGATGCTTCCGATGCACTCGCCTACAACGGCAGTCTCAATTGCCCGGCATTGGGCACGGATCAGTATATGCTGGACGACCCTGTAAGCGGCGACGGCGGCGGACCGGACGGTTACACTCGTTGGTACAATCCGACCGAATTCACCACTCCGGGATTATTCGGTTATACGCCTGGTGTGTTCCAGACTCCGGATTTTGATGGCGACGCCACGCTGAGCCCGTACAGATACTTCGCTGATGGTCTCACCGCTAAGCAGGATCTATGGGAATTCCTGACGAGCACGGACGACAACGGCGTGTTTTCCGCAAGTGAAATCAACATGCGAAACTACTACTTGCGTTTCCCCGATTCAAAGGAAATGCAGTACGGCTATGCGATAGTCGCCGACTGGAAGGGACCTAACGTGCATCCGTCGAATGCGGTGGAGGCTGTCGCGTGTAAGGTGACCGACAACAGCGATGTTTATTACGTTGACTCCACGGCTAACGGCGGGAACCTGATCCTCGATATTGACCTGTTTGGGTGGGAGTATCAACCCTCGACGATCTACATCGAGTCGACGGTTCTCTCTGCCGTGGCCAACTTCGATCCCGGCGCGATTGCGACCGGCGGAGGCGATCACTATTCGACCTACCACGTCGAGATTCCCGCCGATAATGTAACGGGCGTCGAGGACCAGGAATTCTGGGTGATCGCGGAGTACGAAGAGTTCGACTACAGCAACCCCTTAGGTGTTCCCAACGAGGCCGAAAGCGATCCACTAGCAGCTTTCTTCCGATACGACTTGAGTGTGAATGGCACTGCCAATTCCGGCTGGGCACGGACCTGGGGTGGGTCAACAATTTGGGGTGATTCTGGCGAGGGAGTTGCCGCTGACGGATCAGGGAATATCTACGTTACGGGCTGTTTCGGCGGCACAGTCGATTTCGACCCCGACGGCGGGGATCCGCACACATCTGAGTATTATACCGATGCCTTCCTGAGCAAGTTCGATTCATCAGGCAACTTCCAGTGGGCCCGAACATGGGGGGGATCAAGCAGTGCAGATGGCTACGGAGTTGCCGCGGACGACTCTGGCAACCTTTACGTTACGGGCCGTTTTTGGGGCACTGCGGATTTCGATCCCGGCGGCGGTGATCCGCACACCTCGAATGGCGATTACGATGTCTTCCTGAGCAAGTTCGATTCGTCGGGTGACTTTAAGTGGGCCCGAATCTGGGGTGGGTTAGACTGGGATGTCGGCAACGAAGTAGCCGCTGACAGCTCTGGGAATGTCTACGTTACGGGCCATTACAGGGGCACATCCGATTTCGACCCTGACGGCGGGGACAAGCACACCTGCAAAGGTGGTTTTGATGTATTTCTGAGCAAGTTCGGTTCATCAGGAAGCTTCGAATGGGCGCGGACCTGGGGTGGGGGGGAAAGCGACAGAGGCAGGGGAGTTGCCGCTGATGGCTCCGGGAATGTTTACGTTACGGGCGATTTTCGGGGCATGGTCGATTTCGACCCCGACGGCGGTGATTGGCACAGTTCGTTTTTTCACTACGATGTCTTTCTGAGCAAATTCGATTCTTCAGGCAACTACCAATGCGTGTGGACCTGGGGTGGTTCAGGGACTGATATTGGATATGGGGTTGCCACTGACAGCTCTGGGAATGTCTACGTTACGGGCGAGTTCGAGGGCCCAGTCGATTTCAACCCGGACGGCGGTGATCCGCACGAGGAGATTGGTTGGGAGGATTCTTTCCTGAGCAAGTTCAATTCATCGGGTAACTATGAGTGGGCGCGAACCTGGGGAGGGGCGGATGATGATACAGGCACCGGAGTTGCCGCTGACGGTTCCGGGAATGTCTACGTTACGGGCTGGTTCTATGGCACAGCCGATTTCGACCCTGGCGGCGGTGATCCGCACACCTCGAACGGTATTTACGATGTCTTCCTGAGTAGGTTCGATTCATCCGGTAACTTCGATTGGGCGCAGACCTGGGGTGGGCCAGGCTTTGACGAAAGCTACGGAGTTGTCGCTGACGGCTCCGGGAATGTGTACGTTACGGGCGGTTTCCACTCCGCGGTCAATTTTGCTCCAACGGACCCGCCGTGTAACGCGGATCCGGATGTACATACTACAAACGGACACTGGGACGCATTCCTGACTAAGCACCTGCCGAACGGGTGCTGGTAGGGCTACTTTGCTCTCGTGGATCACCCGTTGTCGGTCTCGTTCGTTGGTGCTTATTGCTACCTTGTCCTTTGGCATCCACCTATTTAGGCGGACATATCTACTTTGCACAAGGAGGACATTCTCACGTTGCCGGCATACAACGGTCCCAGACAGTGCAGGCCGTGCTCACTTGCGCTATCATAGGTGTTTGGGTTAGATTTACGTGTCCTGACGGGCGCGTCAAATTTTGGTGTCCGTAATTTGGCAGGACTGGTGACTGCATGGCATTCACACTTACACCGACACAACTCAAGGGCGATCCCGGTCTCGACACCGAGGACTTCTACCTCAACATGGGTCCGCAGCACCCGTCCACGCACGGCGTGCTTCGAGTGCTCCTCAGAATGAACGGCGAGATTGTTCGCGAAGCGACACCGTATTTCGGCTACCTCCACCGATGCTTCG
>CBDUXL010000382.1:0-2688 GCA_965371155.1 uncultured bacterium
TAAAAAACACCTGGCTTTCGCTTCCGACATACGTCGGAAGCGATTCAGTGGAGATGTATTCTGGGGATTCGGGGTCAAGTAGCTCAGATGCAATCCGCCGCGCCCCATCCTCGAGCCATGCGTACTGAAGTCCTTTACCTTGCTGAAAATCCTGCATGTAGAACCAGACTGCGCCGGTCGGCGAGAGACCATGATTGCGCGTGTAGGTGATTGTCTCGCCCCAAGCGATCCGAGTGCCGCGATCGCCGTCCTTGATTATGCTCGTGGTGAGCATTGTCAGCGCGCCGAATGCGAAAAGCACGATAAGCAGGAGCCGCAGGGGTCGATTGTGACGGACCAGACCAGCAAGCCAGGCATACAGCGCGATTATGCTGAACGCCGCGAGCCAGCCTACGACGGGATAGTAGGGGATGAAGTATCGGGGCGAATACAAGTGACCCGTGTAGAATGTGTTGAATCCGACAATCCAGAAAAAAATGAACGGTAGCGGTCTGCGATCCGTCACAAAACGATAGACAAATCCGGAAAATGCAAACACGAACAGGAACGGCCCCATCCCCCACCAATTGAGCAGAAGCGACCTTGGATATTGCGGCTGATGCATCTGTGAGGTATGGAAAATCTCAGCGAGTGGGAACCGGAAAACCACCATCCATGACAGCAGCAGCACGACAGCCCAGATTGCGTAGAGGATGAGCGCGCGCCTCAGACCGCGGCGGTCGACAAAATGCGCGTAGCAGATGGGGACCAGAATCCCCAGAAGCATATCAAGCCGAACAAGTGTCGCCCAGGCGAACAGTAATCCCGACGCCGCAAGCCACCATCGACCGCCCTTGACACGGTAGCTCAGAACCATCGCCCAGACAGCCAGCATAAAGAAGAAAAGCGCCGGAACCAGCGATGTAGTGTACTCGCCGGTGATCCACATCATGGGGCTGATCGCGAGGAGCGTCGTGCTGACCAGCGCGACTCGTCGCCCCCAGATCATGTATCCGAGGTGGAAGCTGAGAGCGAGGATGCCGATCATGAAACACGCGCAGACGATCGGAAGGAAATGCTCCAGTCCGGCGACATCGACCCGAAACAACCTCGCGAGCCACTCGAAGACTAGGTAGGTTCCGACTTGCTTTTCGAGCTGATAGAAAACGCCTTCCAGGTATGAAATTCCCTGCAATCGCTGAGCCACACCGAAAGTCAGACGCGCGGCATCGGGGTCCTTAAAATACGGGCAGATGAACCAGAGCCGGGAGTAGAAAACCCAGATCGTCAGCGCGATCATCCACACGACTTCCAGTGTCGGTGTGATTATTCTGCCGCCGCCGTGGTCGCGCGCCTGCGGCCATGACGGGCCTTCGATCGGTTCCCGGACCTGACGGCCTATCGATGGGTGATCCGGAGGGATACCCTTTGGGAGCTTCTCCGAAGCTGTTTCTGAAGATTCGGACACGCTGAAAGGGATTATAGCAGGATTGGTGGAAGTGGTAGAATATCAATCGAGATGCAACGGCGTGAAATGACCGACATAAGGGGTGTTCGGCTTGTGTTTGAAAGTCGGCCACAGCGGATCGTTTCGCTTGTGCCATCCCTTACGGAGACCATAGCTGATTTGGAGGCCGCGAGCTTTCTGGTCGGATGCACCACGTACTGTGAGAAGCCCAAAGGGTTACGAGATGAGCTGGAGAATCGCGGCGGAGTGATCGGCGGGCCGAAAGATCCCGATATTGCAGCCATTCGTGCGCTCAAACCGGAACTTGTGCTGGCCAATATGGAGGAGAACCGAAAGGAGGATGTTGAAAGCATTGAGTCTTTCTGTCCGGTTCATGTGTCCGAACCGAGAACTGTTACCGATGTAGAAGGGCTCATTATCGACTTGGCGGATCTGCTGGGTTTTGAAAACGTTGCACGGGAATGGCTGGCGCCTATCGAAGAAAATCGCAGAATTCTGAATGCCCTGAATATACAGACACCGTTGCGTTTCGTTTACCTTGTTTGGTGGAATCCTCCGATGGTTGCAGCGGGGGACACGTATATTTCCAGCCTGCTGGAGGAAGCGCCGTTGCGAAATGCATTTTCGCATCTGAAAAGGTACCCGACGGTGGACGAAGACGCACTCAAGAAGACCGACATAGATGTCATCTTTGCAGCTACCGAACCGTTTTCATTTGATGATGAGGCTTTGCACACTGTAAAGCAGGTAGCGGGCGGCGTGCGGGTCCTGAAAATCGATGGCCGCATGTGCGCTTGGCATGGAACACGAGTTCTCCGGGCATTATCGTATCTTGGCGAGCTTGTTGACAGGCTCATGGATGCATAATCCGGTGCAGCGTTCCGGGAAAATCCGTTGACACTATTAGTGGCATGTGATAAATTCTTTTGCCCGACTCGGGGCTATAGCTCAGTTGGTTAGAGCGCATCCCTGATAAGGATGAGGTCACTGGTTCGATTCCAGTTAGCCCCACCAAGATTGCCCCGCCCGAACCCCCCCGGGATCTCCCGGGGGGGAGTTTTTTCCTCGCCGCTCGTAGGGGCGCGGGGCACGCGCCCGACGGCTGTGCGCCCGACGGCTGTGCGCCCAATCATGCGCCTAGATTTCATCCGCACGACTTGTAGGGGCGCAGGGCGTGCGCCCAATCATGCGCCTCGATTTCATCCGCCTTTCAAGGTAGAATGCGCCTGCTCACTATTCAC
>CBDUXL010000383.1:0-2671 GCA_965371155.1 uncultured bacterium
AGTAGAAGTTTTCCCAATACGGGTAAAAAATGTATTGATCCGTTCCGATCACGCGAGTCTGTCCCGTCTCCATTACCTGGACGACCATCTCCCTGTTGCCGCGAAGGTATGCGAGCCGTGTGCCGTCGGGAGAGTAATCGGGACCATTTTCGTCTTCGGGAGTTCGGGTGAGGCGAGTCCACTCGATAGTCCTGAGGTCGATCTCGTAAATCTCCTGGTTTCCGTCCCTGTCGCTTATAAGCGCGACCTTGTCACCGTCCGGGTGCCAGGTCACCTGACGCTCACGCGATGTGCTGTTGGTGATCCGAATCGACTCCCAGTATCTTTCGTCTCCCAGAGGGGTGGTGTCGTCCGGATCGTGCAGCGGCGTGACATAAAGCTCGCCTCGGGCGATCAGCGCGAGATGCGTCCCCAACGGACTCACTGCCATCTGGGTGATGTAACCGCCGATATCAAGCCGCACCTCCTGGTCATGTTTCGGCTCGCCGGCGAGATCCAGCTCGACAACTCGCGGCGACCCATCCGGCCCATCCATCACCCAGAGACGAAAATCCTGCTCGAAACAAATCCTTCCCGTCCTCGAAACCGAAAGATAGTGCACGGGGTGATCGCGGAAATCGGTCAGTCGCTCGGCACCGCCGCCCTCGGAAGGAATGCGATACACATTCGCGTTGTCAAGCTCTCGATCGGAAACGAAATAGAGGTGCTCATCATCAGGAGAAAAGGTCGGCCAGAAATCCTTGCCGTCGTAGCCGTCCTCAATCCATCGCATGTTGGTGCCGTCGCGGTTCATGGCGTAGATGTCGGCATCCCCCACGCCATGATAGTGCCGACGCGGCCAGCCGACCGAACCCCGGCAGACCGCGATCGACCCGCCATCGGTGGAGTAGCGGGCTTCATAGTTCCGGCTTTCGTCCCGGGTAATCGGCCTGGGAAGGCCGCCGTGAATGTCGACCTCGTAGAGATCGACTGTGAACATTCTCCGCCACGACCGAAACAGGATATGCTCGCCATCGGGGGCGACATCCATCACAACGTCATAGGACCCATGCCAGGTGTGTCTGCTCGGGACGCCGCCGGTAACCGGAACCGAGTAGATATCATCGTTCCCGTCGCGGTTCGAGCTGAACGCCAGGCGGTTTCCATCGGGGAACCAGGCGGGGTGATGGTCATAGGCGACATGGTCGGTGATTCGTGTGCATTGTCCGGTGTTGATGTCTGCGACCCAGATGTCGCCCGACCGGTTGAAAGCCACACGCTCCCCGTCAGGGCTGATCCGGCAGTAGAAGAATCCCATGCGACCGTCCTCGGTCGCGCCGACTCCCGATCCCGTAAACGACATCAGCAGGCAAACCAGAATGAAAATGAGTGCGCGATGGTGAGATGAAATCATTCCTCTTCCTCGGTGAACCGAAAGATGGGCAATTCTACCATGCCTTTGGGGGAAAGGGTCGCGGGCAACAGAAGTTGAGATACTGGCGCCATACGATCTTGTTCTGCCGCGCCAATGTGAAAACTTGGAGCTTGTGCAAAGGAGCCCTACCAGCAGCCGTCCGGGAGGTGTTTGATCAGGAATCCGTCTGAGTCCCCATAGGAAATGTGTTCATCCGAAGCGTCATTGCAGGGAGGATCGATTGGTGCGAATTCAACCGTATCATCGAAATGACCCGTAGTGTAAACTGTCCCGGATTCGTAAGCATCAACACTTTGGCCGTAATCCCAGCCTGACCCACCCCAGGTCTGTGCCCATTCGAAGTTACCGGATGTGTCGAATCTGCTAAGGTAGATATCACGCCCTCCATTCGAGATGTGCTGACCGCCGCCGTCAGGATTGAAATCGACTGTGCCCAAGAAAATGCCCGTAACGTAAACATTCCCGAAATAGTCAGCGGCAACTCCCATGCAATAATCGTCATCCAATCCACCCCACGTCCGCGCCCAGTCGAAGTTACCCATTGAATCGAATTTGCTGAGGGAGGCATCCCGTCCACCAATGGGGGTATGCGGATCGCCGTTGTCCGGATCGAAATCGGTTGGTCCATAGAAATCGCCTGATACGTAGACATTCCCTGAGCCGTCAAGGGCAACATCCCAGGCATAAGTATCTTCTGCGCCCCCCCAGGTTCGTGCCCATTCAAAGCTGCCCGAAGATTCGAATTTACTCAGGAAAACATCTACTCCTCCATTCGATGTGTGCGGATCTTCACCAACGTCGTCGGGGTCGAAATCGACTGTGCCCCTGAAATAGCCCGTAACGTAGATATAATCAGAACCGTCCGTCGCAACTCCCCGGCCCGATTCCCCTTCCGGCCCACCCCAGGTCAGTGCCCACTGGAAGTTGCCCGATGAATCGAATTTGCTGAGGAATATATCGTTGGGCCCATTAGAGGTATGCAGATCCTCATCAACGTCATCGGGGTCGAAATCGACTGTGTCGCTGAAATAGCCCGTGGCGTAGGTATTTCCCAAACCGTCAGCAGCAAGGCCCCAGGAAGTTTCGTACGCTGACCCACCCCAGGTCCGTGCCCACTGGAAGGTACCCTCTGAATCGAACTTGCTTACGAAGACATCCCGTTCACCATTTGCGAGGTGATAATCTTCATTTATGGGGTCAGGGTCGAAATCGGCTAAGACCCTGTAATAACCTGTAACATAGACGTTTCCGGTGCCG
>CBDUXL010000384.1:0-2641 GCA_965371155.1 uncultured bacterium
TGGGAGTGAAATCCTCCGTGCCCGGGGGAAGTCCTGATGCGGATGGGTTGACACGCTCGGGATCTGACCATGATGCCCCATCTTCCGAGTGCCTGTACTCTATCTCGCCTTCAAGATTGTAAACAGCATGAAGGTTCCCGCTAGAGTCAACCATGAGGAACACGTACCCGTCCTCCGGCTCCTCTTCCCCAATATTTATGATGCTTTCGGAGCCCCAGCTCGTGCCGGAAGTGGTCGAGCGCCTGTAGACCACCTCCCATTCGTCAGTCGAGGGCACGTAGCGTCGGTAAGCGACGTGGAGCACATCGTCGGCATCGCAGGTTATCGCGGGCGAGTCGAGAGGATCCAGATCGTAGGCCGTATCGATCACGGCGAAGTTCCATGACAGCATGCCGCCCAATGGTATCCAGCATACTTTGACCCATCTCGGCCCCGGCTGCTGCTGGCCGTACGGATTAAGCCACCAGTCCCTTTCATACACAAGATAGATCGTGCCGGATGAGTCCTGTGCAAATATATTTCCCTCGCTGATCACATTGATGTTCAAGCCGTCCATCAGGGAATCGTAAGTGACCTCCCAACTGCCGCCCCAGGCGGTTGCGCGATTGTGGACAATGAAACCAAATGCACTCGAAGTATTGTGATAGAGATGGATCTTCCCGTTAATGTCCGCAGCGACCCCGGTAGCCCTGGTCCATCCCAGTGGTGTCGGCCAGTGATCCCACAGGCCGGTGCCGCCTGAATAGCGGTACATATCCAGGTCGCTGCAAAGGTAAACATAATCGTTGACCGGATCAGAAGTCAGCACCATCAGCCAGTGACCACCGTAACCGGATACCGCCAACTCGACTGCAGAAAAACCGACCCCTTCCACGAATTCTGCATAACGCATATTGTTGTCATCGCAGCCTACAAGTAGCGCTGCCGATCCCGCTGATGTCTCGCCCATCTGCGGAAGTCGGTTCCCATCCTCGTCCAGAACGATTTCCTCACTCCAAACCGAGATCGTGAAACCATCCTCCAATATGCCCTCTTCCAGACTTGGATTGATAACGACAACATCCCAGAGGCCGCTATCTGCGCCTGCGAGGTCGAAATCGCACTGAATGGACGTTTCGGCCAGCCAGATTACCTCAGTTGCTACAACCGAATCCTGGCCGTCCTTCCTCAATTCAACGGCAGCGCCATCCTCGAATTCAGTGCCGGATATCACCGCGTCATCCACGTAGCTCCAGAACGGTGCATGGTCGGGATCGATAGATACTACAGTCAGCCCCATGGGACCTGTGACGCTGACCTCGACAGTCCCTCTGAGGAAAGCCGCTCGATGCGCGCCTGCGGGAAACTCGGTCGCAAAACCCTGGTCATACGATGCGCCGAACATGCCGCCGCTCTCGGCGATCACCCAGTATTCCACCTCGCCTGCGGATAAGGGAGAACAGTCGGTGATTTCCACCTGGAAGACCGATGAATTCTCAGTTCCCGTCACAGCCATAGAAGCAAGCTCCGGATGGGTGTACGCCATCGTGCCGCCGGGGAGGAAGTTGCCCTCGAGGACGATCCTTTCCACCTCATTGGGAACACCCAGACCTCCGATGGCGCCGCCCTGCCAGTCGAACACCTCGATGCTGGCAACGAAACTTCCGCCTGCGCTGGTTCCGTCGTTGTACAGCGTGCTTTCCTCGGTGCCGGTGTGTATGAAAAATGCCTCGTCGCAATTCGCGGACGCCGGGAAGTCCTCAGGATCGTATACATTCGGCTGGCCGGTGAGGGTTGGGTCGCCGGGCTCCCAGCCGGCGATTATTGCGTACTGGAACTCAACAACCGGATCGTCGTCGACTATCGGAAAATCGAGCTCATATCGCCGGGAGTTAACCTGTCCGGCTCGATAGATGCCGCGATCATTCGCATTGGTCGGTGCGGAGATCCAATCGTAGTAGTCGTCATCTAATTCCAAACCGTCCGCGAAAATCTTGTAGCCGTTAAGCGCGGCAGTCGGAGCCAAAAGATTCGAGAGCTTCCCTGGAAAATACTCCAGAATCGGCATCCCGTTTCCATCGAACTCCGGGTAATTGAACCATCGCGTGTATCCGTCGGCATTGAGAAGGACCGCAACATCATCACCCGAATCCGGATCGGCAGGATATGTAAGACCGTCGTAGTCCAACGATCCGTTCCCGTTGTGGAGAAAAACACCCCAGACATCGAACCCGTGAAATTGATCCAATCCCGGCAGCGGATGCGTCAAGGTTACAGTACAGGGCAGAAGACCCTCGGAATGGAAGTCCGTGAAATCGAGGTCGGTAATCTGCAAATTCCCAGGAGTGCTCTCAAGCAGATTATTGACATTTGCCGTGAAAGTCGCGCTTCTGAGCGGCACGACCTCTATCCCCTCACCGCCGGGCTCCATGTAGCACTCCCAGAGTCCCCAGAGCACATGTCCGCTCCGGTCCGCTTTTGATTGAGCACTGGTTACCGGGTCCGGGCCGGGAATAGTGGGCGGGGATGAGCCGCCTGAACAGCTCAATAGCGCAGGCAGGAATATGCCGATGGTAATCGCTGTAGCCAGAAGCCTCATCATCGTTGAGCCTCCTTAGGCAAAGTTAACTGCGGGTTCTATTCCTTCAATCGCTGATTCCCG
>CBDUXL010000385.1:0-2605 GCA_965371155.1 uncultured bacterium
CTTGTTCCCAGCTCTGAGCATTTTTCACCTGGTGATTCTCAGAGGAATGGGCGTACGGGATAATTATCGCCGGCAGACCGCTGCAGGCGATTTCCGAGAGAGTGCTCGCCCCCGCTCGAGAGATCACAATATCAGCCGCGGCGAGGTATGTCGGCACATCCTCGATGAATTCCATCAGCTTGTATTGCTCCAGAGACAGGACCTCCCTGTCTACCTGCACCGAAGGCAGTTTCCCCTGCCCGCACTGGTGTATCACACGAAACCTGCCATCTTGATAGTCTTCAACCACCAGTTTCATAGCCTCGGGAAACACTCGATTTATTGCCGTGGCGCCCTGACTTCCCCCCATTAATAGAATCATCAAGGTGTTGTCGTTCAGGCTCAGCTCTCGACGCGCGTCATCGCGATTCTTCTCCACAACCTCGCGACGTGCTGGAACACCGACCATGTGCGTTTTTCCCTCAGGGAAAAACGCCCTTGACTCGTTGTATGCGATGAAAACCGCATTCGCGCGTTTGCCGACGTATCTGTTTGTCAGACCGGGATAGGCGTTCGGCTCGATTATGGCAAGCGGCGTTCCGGTGATCCCGGCCGCCAGACCCGCCGCTCCCGCGGCAAATCCTCCGGTTGTCAATATCAGCCTGGGTTCGAGCTTCCGTACATAGCCGATCAACTGGAAAATCGACCTTGTCAGGAACCAAAGGCTCCTGATGTTGTAAAGAACGTTGCCCGGTGTCGGTCGACGTCTGATTTCCGTCTGACGCAGACCGATGAAATCGATCCCTCTTGCAGGTACTAAATGCGATTCCATTCGGTGGCTGGTCCCGATCCAGGTAAGCCTGACATCCGGATGCCGTTCCGAGATAACTTCCCACGCCGCAAGCGCAGGAAAAATGTGCCCTCCGGTTCCTCCGGCGGCGATCAGCATCCGTTTCGTCTTTCCTGCCGACTCCGGCATGGCGCAAGGGTAGCATGCCTTCCCGTGTCGATGAAAGGGCAAAGATGAAGGACGCCTGGGGCGAGCACCAAGGTTCGCCGTCTGCCCCAACCCCCATGGACTTGGCGCAAAACCAAATCCATGCTAAACTACCTAATTGCTATATGCCATACTGCATTTTTGTTCAGCGGTCATGACCGAAAGCTCGAAATTCATGGTTGTCCTGTCGACCGTTCCTTCTCCCGAGGTCGGCAAGGACATTGCCCGCGACCTCGTGCAACGACGGCTCGCCGCTTGTGTGAACGTTATACCTGGATTGGTGTCAATATACGAGTGGGAAGGCAGTCTCGAGGAGGACTCTGAGGCATTGCTTATCATCAAGACCACCGGCGAATCAGTCGACTCGCTCACCAGTGTTCTGATGGCTCGCCATCCTTATGATGTCCCTGAAGTGATCGCCATCCCAATAAGTAAGGGTAGTTCCAAATACCTGGACTGGGTCCTTTCATCCACCAGTCCATCGCCATCGCCGGAGGACGTCTCTCCATGAAACGAATATCGTTGATCACGCTCGTTCTCATCTGGCTCATAGGCTCCCTGTGCGCAACTGCGTGCCAAAGAGACCAGGCGCAGAATACCGCGGTTGAGCGCTACAACAGAGGAATCGCTTTGCTCGAACAGGGCGACAGAAAGGGCGCTATTGTCGAGTTCGAGGCTGCCCTTCGCGCCGACCCGGACAGTTTCGAGGCCCGCAAGAACCTGGCCGGCGCCCATGCGCTGGAGGGGAACTGGTACGATGCCCGAGATCACTATCTTCTGGCGCAGGGGATGCGTCCGAACGATCCGTCGATCAGCGTCAACCTTTCTCAGGCTTATCACAAGCTTGGCGAGCCTCAGCAAGCCTGGGACACCCTGAGATATGCCTGGGAGCAGGATCCGGAGTACCCGCTGTTCCACTACATGGCAGGGGAGCTGTGGCTCGATCAGGGGAACGATGAACAGGCTATCGCTGCTTTCCAGGACTATATCGATCGGGAACCCGGAAGCAGGTTCGCTTTCGAGGCGCAAGTGATAATCGATGCGCTCCAGGCAGGCGAGGATATCCCATCATTTGAGCCGGCCGACATTCAACCTCCGGATGAACCTGAAGGAGAGCCGGAAGAGGATATCGGTGAGGATCAGGAGTCGGAAGCCGAACCTGAAGATGGACTTGAGGATGTCCCTGAAGAGCCTGATTTGGAGCTGGATACGGAAGACGAGACGCAACCTCCTGACACCGAGGACGAACCTGAAGAACCGGTGGATGGAGCAGTGAATGGTGAAGATATTGGCGAGCCGGAGGACATCGAGCAACCCGTGCAACCTGAGCTCCCGGACCTTGAAGGCGACGACCTCTATCAGGATCGGCTGAGTCGAGGAAGGCAAATGCGGGTGATCGGGTCAACCTCCGCCGCGATTCTGCTTCTACAGGAAGCTTATGGTGTTCATCCCAACTATGCGCAGGTCAACTATGAGCTCGGGCTGGGGTACCTTGCAGACGGCCAGATCATACCCGGCAGAATTCACCTGGAGAGATACCTCGATCTTGAGACCAATCCCGCTGCCCGTGCGGAAGTGGAGGAACGTCTAAGGGCACTCGATGCCGCCGTTACGCAACCCGAGGAGGAG
>CBDUXL010000386.1:0-2514 GCA_965371155.1 uncultured bacterium
AGGACTTTTCTGTCCACAATACGCGAGCTAACTACCCGTCTCTTGGGATTCATTCGCGTCTCCTCCTCCGCCACCTCACGAGGTGGGGGAATCCAGAATGATTGCATGGATCATAGCAGACCTGAACTCAAGCAACACAACGCCGTCACTGAAAGCCCTGGAGCACCCGGCATCAATTGTTGTTTCACTCTATATCATCCCGAATTTTTTGCTCATCGAGCACTTTCCCGGTCTTTGGGTTGATCTCTTCTCAACCTGGTCTTCTGTAACGGTGGAAATGCTGAAGTTGCCCTTTCTTCAAGGTCGTCCTATCCCATGATACGTAAACCACAGCAGAATCGCGGCCATGTTCATGGTCAGCGTGCAGAGGATCATGGCGGTGGGATAGAAAGCCACTGTACCCTGTTCGCGCCATGAAATCCGCATAGAAAGCGCGATTATCGAAAGGCAGAAGAGGAGAATATGAAAGAAAAGAAAGCCATAGGCAAAATTCATGACCGAAAAGCTGTAACCTGCCCTTAGCCACATAATGAGTTTATAGGCGAATACCCAAGCCCGCGCGGTCAGGAAGATCGCGTCGACAAGAATCACCCAGAACAGTGCCCGATACGGCGCCGGCATCTGCATCCGGGGTGAGATTGTCGGGTCAGTTGGATTGGTGCTTACGTCCTGCATGTGATTACCTTAACGGTTCGATTCCTCTAGCATTCAATCTCCTCGGGATGCGCAATACATCCGGTGACCGCGGTCGCTGCCGCCACATAAGGGCTCGCAAGATACACCAGGCTGTCGGGATGCCCCATTCGTCCACGGAAATTGCGGTTCGATGTGCTCAGGCACACCTCGCCGGGCGCCAGTACGCCGCTGTGCCCGCCCGTGCACGGTCCGCAAGTGGGCGTTTGAACCGCCCCGCCCGCCTCCACGATGCGAGCCAGGATTCCCTCCTCCAGGGCCTTTCGGAAGGTCGCTTGCGTCGCAGGAATGGTCAGAACCCTCACAGACTGCGCGAACTTCCTGTCTCCAAGAACCTCCATAAAGCGACGGAAATCCTCAATTGTCCCGTTCGTGCAGCTTCCGAGAAACACTTGATCCACCTTGACATCCGAAAACTCGCCGACAGGCTTGACATGGCTGGGTCCCGGCGGCTCGGCGACCAGGGGTGCAAGGCCGGCAACCTCGATGATGTGCTCGCCCGCATAACTCGCATCATCATCTGCCGAAGGCACGCGGCCCGGCTCAACCCCCCGCTCGTGGAGGAACTCCTCCACGATCCTGTTCGGCGGAATCACGACGGTTATCGCTCCCGTCTCCGGGGCCATGTTTGCAATCGTGATCCTGTCGGCAATCGGCAGGTCATCAAGCGTGTCGCCTGCGAACTCGAGAGCCTCCCCGATTGCTCCTTCCTGCCCCAGGTCGCCGACAAGCCTCAACGCGATATCCTTTCCCGTGACAAACCGACCTCGGTTCCCGGTAAAGATGATCTTTCTGCTCTGCGGGACCTCCAGCCAGATCTCCCCAAGCGCCCAAAGCGCAGCGAGTTCGGTCGCGCCGATTCCGTAGCCGACCGCACCGAAAGCCCCTGTTGTCGGGGTATGGCTGTCCGCGCCCGCAACAAACATCCCGGGCCGAACGAATCCTTGCTCCAGAAGAAGGATATGGCAGATTCCGCCCCTGCCGATCTCGTAGTAGCGTGCGACCCCCTGCTTCTTCGCAAACTCCTTCATCAGGCGTCCCAGCTCCGCGGACGGTACATCTTTCGCGGGCTGGAAGTGATCCTGGATGAATACCTGTTTTTCCGGATCGCGTATTCTTTCTACGCCGATCCTGCCGAAGACGCTCATCGCGTGGGGCACAGTGAGGTCATGGCCCATTATGAGGTCGGGACGGCACTTGATGTATTCGCCGGGCTGTATGGTCTCAGAGTCCGATCGATCGGCGAGGATTTTTTCGGTGATTGTTAGTCCCATTTCTATTACCCGTCTCTAGGCAACTCCCGAAAGCGTTAGGCGTAAATTCACCAGTATAGCAGCCATGCACCATCCCCAGTACAATGCGATGTCCCTCCATCCTTTTGACCCCGCTCGGCGCACCGCTTCCGGACCGGCTATCGCCAGGAAACTCAATGGGATAGCCAGAAATAGATGGTAGAAATCGTTACCCGGAACCCAGAAGCTGAGAAAAACAAGCAGCGGAAGAATCCATAGCGCGCAGAATCCGAGCCACCACCGCAGGATGGGTGTCAAGCTTCCGGCCTGCAATGCCGTTGTCAGCCAGAAGGCCGGCAGCACCGTGACGAAAAGCGTGAATGGGACATTGTTGAAAAGCCCGCCCAGTGTACGCATGTTCCCGAAGAAGAAACCGATGTAAGTTGCGAGATTGGTGTAAACACCCTCGATCGGATTCATTGACCAGTAGTGGCCCTCACGTCCGTAAAGCGTGGTGTATTTGATTATTCCTGTAAAAGTGAACTCGCCTGTCGGAATGAGCGCAACCGCCCCGACAACCAGATAAAGT
>CBDUXL010000387.1:0-2495 GCA_965371155.1 uncultured bacterium
CTTGTATTTCTCTTTCTTGCTCTCGGCCTCCAGGGAAGTTGTCAGCGGCTGCGTTCGCTTGCAGCCATCGCGGTAAATAGTGATCGACTTCAGCCCGAGCTTCCATGCCTGCTCGTGGACACGCATGATGTTTTCAATCGAGGCGTCATTCGGCATGTTTACTGTTTTCGAGATGGCGCCGGATATGAACGGCTGAACGGCCGCCATCATTTTCACGTGCCCCACGTAGTGGATGGAGCGACATCCGGTTGCCGGGCGAAACGCGCAGTCGAAAACCGGGAGATGCTCCATCTTGAGGTCGTCACTGCCTTCGATCGTGTCGTTCAATTCGATGAAATCCAGGATCGAAGCGATTTGCTCGCCGTCGTACCCGAGATGCTGCAGGGCCAGTGGGACGGTGTTGTTCACCATCTTCAGTACACCGCCACCGACAAGCTTCTTGTACTTGATGAGAGCTATGTCCGGCTCGACCCCCGTTGTGTCGCAATCCATCATGAAACCGATCGTTCCGGTCGGAGCGAGCACGGTCACCTGTGCGTTCCGAAAGCCGACCTTGGCGCCGAAATCGCAGACCGTCTCCCAGGCTTGGTTTGCCTCATTCCAGAGCTTTTCCGGGATATGGTTAGGATCGATTCGGCTGGCGGCGTCCCGATGCTTGTTCATTACCCTCAGAAACGCGACTCGGTTTTCCTCGTAGGCCGGGTAACTTCCAAGGCGCTCGGCGAGCAGCGCCGAGGCATGGTAGGCCTCGCCGCCCAGAATCGCGGTGATCGCCGCCGCATATGCTCGACCGGCATCGGAGTCATACGGTAGCCCAAGGCTCATGAGAAGGGCGCCGAGGTTGGCGTAGCCGAGTCCGAGGGCCCTGAAGTTGTGACTGTTGATCTCAATCGCGTCGTTGGGATAGCCGGCGCTATCGACAATGATCTCCTGTGCGAATATCGTCAGTCGGACAGCCTGCCGGAAGCTCTCCACATCGAAATGCCCATTATCGTCCATAAACTTCATCAGGTTGAGGCTGGCGAGATTGCAGGCTGAGTTATCGATGAACATGTATTCGCTGCATGGATTCGAGGCGTTGATCCGGGCGGTATTTGGACAAGTGTGCCAGTCGTTGATGGTCGTGTCGAACTGCAAGCCCGGATCGCCACAGACGTGCGCTGCTGCGGCGATTTCCCTCCACAGGTCTCTCGCGCGGAACCTGTCCATCAAATGGCCGTCCGTAATCGCAGTCGTGGCCCACTCGCGATCATCCAGCACCGCTCGCATGTAGTCGTCGGTCACCCTGATCGAGTTGTTCGAGTTCTGGAAAAAGACGCTTCCGTATGCCTCACCGCCGATACTCCCGTCATAGCCCGCGTCAATCAGCGCCCACGCTTTCTTCTCCTCATGTGCCTTGCAATTGATGAACTCGCGGATGTCGGGGTGATCCACGTTCAGAATGACCATCTTGGCGGCGCGACGTGTTTTTCCGCCTGACTTGATGACCCCTGCGAACGCATCAAAACCACGCATGAAGCTCACGGGACCGCTCGCAACACCACCTGACGCAAGACGCTCGCGGGACGAACGGATCGGGGACAGGTTTGTGCCGGTTCCGGAGCCGAACTTGAAGAGCATGCCCTCTGTAACGGTGAGATTGAGGATTGACCCCATTGAGTCCTCTACAGAATTGATGAAACACGCCGAGCACTGTGGACGTTTCTCGATGCCTACGTTGAACCAGACAGGCGAGTTGAAGGCCATCAACTGGTGAAGGCACAGATGCGTAAGCTCGGCCTCGAATGTGTCCGCCTCCTCCTGATCGATGAAATAGCCGTCCTCGCGTCCCCAGTTCGCAATCGTCCTGGTCACTCGAGTGATGAGGTGCTTCAGCGATTTCTCCCTTCGAGGCGTACCCATCGGACCGTGGAAATACTTGCTCGCCACGATATTCGTCGCCATCTGGCTCCAGAAGGCGGGCATCTCCACGCCGCGCTGCTCGAACACGGTTTCGCCGGTGTCGGATGAGATAAACGCCGTTCTCTCTTCCCACTCGACTTCATCGAACGGATGCACATCAGGTTTCGTGAAGTGCCGCTTGAATATTGTGTTTGGCACTCGTTGCCTTGACTTCCGCCTGGTCAATACAGGAGCCTTTGAAGTTGTTTCCGCAGTACCCTTTTCCCGCTCGGGCATGAGCATTTCTCCTTTGCTGTTTCCCACAGTTGTTCTGTGAAAAATCACTGTTTAGTATAACATTACTTCTCGAATCTATACATCATCAGCCTCGTCAAGCGGTACTTCTCCTGCCCATTCCTCCCGGGAGGCGTCGAGTGGAATGGTGGTTAAGTTTCAGGTCATGGTTTTCAGCATGTCCTGTACGATCGTCACTCGGTGACACGGGTCGGGCGCGACCCACCGTGCTGCGGGCCCCATCTAACAGCGCCCATCTCAAAGGGGGGTATCGCCTCACCGGCTATAGGCCGTCGATCTGTCCCCACCGATCGAGACCA
>CBDUXL010000388.1:0-2475 GCA_965371155.1 uncultured bacterium
GTCGTGGAGAGCGCCGATCCGAACTCTTACGACCAGGGCTTCCCGGGCTTTGACTTCCCCGACGGCGTGCTTGCCTCATATTTCGCCACCTCGGTGACTGTCGGAACAATGCTGCCCGCGAGTGTCCTGTCGATCGATCCCGATAACGGAGAGATTGACACCCTGGTCTCTTCGGCGGAAGTGACGGGCACGGATTTCCAGGACGGCGCGGAAGTGAGCCTGATAAAGAATGACGATCCTGGAACGGTAATCGAGGCGGACAACGAGGTCGTCTCGGGTGGCGGCACGCTTATCACGTGCGACCTTGATCTCGACAGCGCCGCTGGCGCGGAAATCGGTGTCTATCATGTAAGGGTGGCGAATCCTGTCGGACCTTATGGGCAACTTGATGATGGTTTTGAGGTTACCGAGCCTGTGACCGACTCCTACTGGTGGGAATGCATCATGTACAACGCCTCGCGTCTGGGGCGTAATCCCACGGCGAGCACTCCCGATCCCACCGATCTCGGCCTGCTTTACTCGCAATCTGCTCCGGGCGGTATGAAGTTCTGTACTCCGGTGGTGGCCGAGGACAAGATTTTCTATACAGCAACATCCTCATTCTACGCGAACACGAACTCCCGAATCTATGCGGCTGATCTCACGACCGGGGCCCAGCTCTGGAATGCCAGGATCAATTCATCCGGAACCTACGTGCGTTTCATGCCGGGTTATGCTTTTTTCGATGCCGGGGACGGGACGGAGCGGCTGATTGTCGGAGGAGACCAAATATACTGTTTCGACGCCAACTCCAGCGGGAGCGATCCGACTCCGCTGTGGACATACGACGACACGACACCAGGCAACCAGAGCTGGTTGGGCACACAATTGGTTGTGTATGACGGGAAAGTTCTGGCGAAGGGTCGCGGGGAGTGGGCCCTGTACATTCTGGACGCCCAAAATGGGACCTTGCTCCATGAGGTCCCTCTCTCCGGAAGCTTTGAAGCAGGCGTGGGCGCAAAGGATGGCAAGGCGTACGTAGCCTGTTATGCCTGGGGCGGTGTCCTAACCGGCTACCTTGAGTGTATCGATATTGCGACAGGCACCGTGGATTGGACTACGTCGGTCGGAAACCACGTCATTTCCCATTGGGTACTGCCGCTTATAGAGGATGGCCGGATTTATTTCACATCGTTCACCGGCAACGTTTTCTGTGTCGCGGCGGAAGACCAGGGCTCGTACTCAGCCGGTGATATCATCTGGACATACCAGACTGCACAGGGTAACCCTCTTATCGGCGGAGTGTCGAAACTGGGCAGTGACTTGTTTTTCGCTGCTGCGTACAGTGGCAATCCAGTCTACTGCATCACCGACAACGGCGATTCAGCCAGCCTGAAATGGACGTCATCGTTTACAGGATACTTCGATGCCCACACAGTGGTTACGACTACTCCCAGCTATCCCGATGGAGTGGTGATAGCAACCGTCACAAGTGGAACGATATACTTCATGGATGCTACGAACGGCAGTGTGATCACCTCCATCAGCGCCGGCGAGCAGGTGCGGTCAGGACCCGCACTGGTCGGCGACTATGTCGTGTTTGTCGGGACTTCTAACATCCTCGTTTACCAATGATTAGCACTCGTTTCTTTTGAAACGATTGGGATACGAGCGGAGGCTTCGGTCTCCGCACTTGGAGAAAAAAAAAGCCAGAGGTGAATGTCATGATTAGCAGGACAACTATCATTGGTCTTACCGTTGTGTTGATTTTTGGGATGGGATGTTCCGGGGGAGGGGAAGGTCCGACTATCCCGGACATTCAATCTCCCGCGGATATGCGGCCCGTTCAAGCCGATAACACCCATCTGTGGGGAGTTTGGGACGTGACGCTCGATCCGGTCGCGCAGACGGCGGAGATTGCGCCGATTCGAGGCGTCGAGTTCACATGTAATGTCACCCAGTTCATGCAACCGCCGAGTACACCCACTAATCTTATGAAAATTGCGATTGATCCGTCATCGGACTGGGATACCGGTTACATTGTGTGCGACGTCTCATTCACGCACCCGTTCGTGGGACTCGATCAGTTCACGGGATTTGATGTCCGCGGAGTGTGCATAGGCGACGGAACGCAGCAGGGGATCCTCGATCCGAACATCCAGTACGGCGGACCGGATGAGCTGAGGGTGCTGAACGCTGACGGACTGACGCGCTGGTACAATCCGTCGGAGTTCACATCCTACGATACGATCTTCGGTTTCACACCGGGTATAGCAGGCATTCCGGGAACCAGCTTCACCGCCACTCTGAACGGATACAAGTATTTCTGCGATGATCTCGGGTCGGAGGATGATCCGGCGGAGTTTTTCGGTGGTCCGGTGTGCCCGAACCCGAGGGGCCTTTACAGTGCAGGAAATACCTTGATGAGGCGGTACGAGATTCAGTTCCCGATGGTAGGAGGCTCGCCGAAGTTCTATTTCCAGTATGCTGTTGTGG
>CBDUXL010000389.1:0-2460 GCA_965371155.1 uncultured bacterium
TCACATCGCTGTAGAGTTGCTCCTGCGATGCGTTCAGGCCCACCGTCACAGTGATGTAGTCCCAGATTTTGACCTGGGTCTCTACAGAATCAGTGGCCTCGATCTCCAGCTTGTACTCGCCGGGCGAGGTGTTGTCGCTTACAGACAGGTTTCCGCTCCATGTGTCGCCGGATCCCTGGGTGAGCGCGAATGCGCTTCCTCCACTCCCGCCACCGCCCAGAGGGGTTGCATCAACGGACACTGAGGCGGTGTCGCCCTGATGGTCGCGGACATTCATCGAAATCTGAGTGGTCTCACCGAGGATCGGCACCTTGCCGCCTGAAACGGCCTGATTCTCGATCGCGTACGGCTCCGGGCAGTTGACTTCGCACGCATCGAGCGCCCAGGCCACCGAAACAGCGCCCAGATCGACAGGCGCAGGCGGGAACATAAGAGTGAAAACCACGGTGGATGACTGGTTCACATCAAGCTTGCGCTGCGGATCGTTCGGGCGGAATGCCTTGAACGGATTGCGGGTGTTCTGGCTGATCGGCTTGATTCCGAGATTGGTGTAGTCATCGGCATTCAAAAGATACCAGGGAGATTCATAGGGCGGAGTCGGGTCGTTGCTCATATCCGCCAGGATGATCCCCTTGAGGTCGTAGCCGGTGATGTCTCCGATGTACGTGTTCTTGAGGGTAACAGTGACATTCTGTTGCCCTCCCTGGCTGAGGTTCCCGAACTGGAACTGGATACAGCCGGGGCACATCTGGGGATTTAGCGCCATTTGAGTGATATCGTAGTGACCTTCGACCGTGCGGCGCGGGATTGCGTTCACGAATCCCATGCCTGGCTCGAATACGAAGTCCCAGATACCCGTGACGCTGTGTGAGTCGGTCGATTCGATGGCAGTGGCCGAAAGATCGACCGGCTCATTTGATTGTGGCTCCACGGGGGAGCTGCTTCCGCAGGCGGTGGCCGCGACAATGACGAACGCGAGAACCGCGGCGAAAAAGAGTAGTCTGTGTGTGTCGTTGAGTCTCATGATTTGTCTCCTCGTTTTTCTGGTGTCAGCGTATTAAGGCCACGAAATGTGCCACGGAGGAATAATCGGCAGGAAAACGACCCGGAATCTCCCACAAGGCGCATGAATAAAGGGCTGAAAAGAAAGGAAGCGATCCGACACCAACTCACCCGAGGAGTTGCAAAATGCAAGTCCATGTGGTAGAATTGCACTATGCAATCCCGATTTGCATTTTGCGATACTCTGAATCGTGATTGACATGGGAAGAAAAGAGGCTGCGGTTATGAAGTCGAAATCCGATTCTCTCCTCCAGGCAATTGAAAATCTCAACGGAATGAATGAACAGCTTCTACAGCTTTCGGCGGGCATTCCAGCCGACCAGCTTGAAGGGAGGACGCTGATAAAGGAACTTCTCGGGGGGATCCAGTCAGTAAGAGGGCAGATTCAGGACGCGATCAGGCGCGGTGCGGGCGGAGATGAAGAAACCGGAGCGCTTCACAAGGAGATTGAACGATATCGCCTCCTTCTGGATGTCGCCGAGCATTTTCATAGTACACTCGATGCCGATGCAATCGCTGTCCGGATACTCGACTCGATACTTGGATGGATCGGAGCGGAAAGGGGACTGCTTCTTCTGCAGGATCAGTCGACCGGCGAGCATCTTGTGAGAGTGGGGCGTGAGCTGAGCGAGTCATCGTATGAATCGAGCGAAATTGCCATTCCCCGGACCGTGGTCGGTCGGGTGCTGAAGGAACATGAACCGGTGTACAGCACAGATGTACAGGGCGATGGCGCACTGATGGCGATGGCAAGCGTGCGTGATCTCAATGTCCGTTCGCTAGCGTGCATTCCGCTTATGCTCGATGACGAGATTCTCGGTGTGATCTATCTCGACTATCAGGCAGCGAGGCACCGAATCGGACCGGCCGAGCGAGAGACGCTCGAAGCGGTGTGCAGGCAGGCGGCGCTCGCGCTTATGAATGCCAATCGGTACCGGACGGCCAGGGAATGGGCGCGCAAATCGAACCAGGCAGGGGTCGGGCGGATGATCGGGACGAGCCGTGTGATGCGCGAGGTGTTCGAGCTTATCAACCAGGTCGCGCTCAGCCCGGATACGTCGGTTCTGATAACCGGCGCAAGCGGCACGGGCAAGGAGCTGGTATCGAGAGCAATTCATGATCTCTCATCGCGTGCGGATGAGCCGTTCGTGGCGGTGAACTGTGCGGCGCTTCCGGCTACGCTGCTCGAAAGCGAATTGTTCGGCTACGAAAAGGGCGCGTTCACAGATGCGAAAACCCGTCGAATCGGGATTGTCGTGCAGGCGAATAAGGGGACGCTTCTGATCGATGAAATCGTCGAGCTGTCGACCGCTCTTCAGGCCAAAAGGTTGCGGGTGTTGGAGTACCGTACGTTCAGGCGTCTGGGCGGAGACAAGGACATAAAGGTTGATGTTCGGG
>CBDUXL010000390.1:0-2415 GCA_965371155.1 uncultured bacterium
CCGAATCTGGTACGATCGTGACGCAATCGCAGGAGTTCGCCCGCGATAGCCATGAGCAGCTCTGGGGTTACTGGGATGTGTACCTGGATCCGGAGAACCGAACCGCCGAGCCTGTCCTCAGGCGCCACGGGATGTTCGCCGCGAATGTCGTGACCTTTCTGAACGACAACCCCACTTGTCTCGGCTTCGATGTTTTGGAAGTCATCCCTGAACTCGATTACCTGGATGTGGACATCGATGTCTCGCTCAGACACCCGTTTCCAGGCATGCAGCAGTTCAACGGCTACGATGTGAGAGGGATTTTCATGGGCGACGGCTCCGCGACCATGGGTTACAGCACTGACCTTGATTACCCGGTTTTTGGGACCGACCAGTTCATGATGCCCGATCCGGACGATCCGGTCGAAGGGAACGGTGCGCCGGACGGATACACCCGATGGTTCAACAAGACCGAGTTCGGAATGGCGTCGATGCCCCTGTTTGGCTACACCCAGGGCAAGTTCGCCGCGCCCGCATTCGACGGGACCGCAACGCTGTGCCCGTATAAGTACTTCGCGGACGGCCTTCAGAAGGATGAGGACCTTTGGGAGTGGCTGAACGGTAACGCCGACCAGAACGGCGAGTTCAAAGCAGGCGAAGTCAACATCCGGAACTACTATCTGCGCTTCCCGAACGGGACGAGTACGATGTTCGGTTACGCGGTGGTCGCAAACTGGAAGGGCCCGCTTCCTGAGGACCATCCGTCGAACGCCCCCGAAGCTGTTGCGATCGATATTGAGGACAGCAGCACTGTTTATTTTGTCGATCCCGCCACAAACGGCGGCGACATGATTCTCGATATCAGCGTCTGGGACTGGGGTGTTGTTTCGGCAGGCGTCGGAGACTGCAAGATATTTATCGAGTCCACTGTACTGAGTTCGGTGCATGAATGCACCCCGGACCAGATGAATCCGGCAGGCGGAACCGAGAATTACTCGACCTATCATGTTGAGATTCCCGCCGATGCCGTCACATCGCTCGAGGGCAACGAGTTCTGGGTGATCGTGGAATACCAGAATCACGATTACACAAACGAATTCGACGCGATAAACGACGCATGGGAGGACTCGCTTGCCGCGTTCTTCCGATATGACCTGGAGGTCTCCCCTGAGACCGGCTGCACCGACCCGATCATCACCGCTTTCTACCCCGATACGGCGGTTTACGGTGATTTCCTTGACGACGCGGAGATTGTCGGAGATGAGATGGAGCTAGGCCCCAGCTTGGCTGCCTATCTAACAGACGGGACGATTGACATTGTCGGAACAGAAATAACCTGGCAGAGCTCTCAGCTTGTGACCGGTGATTTCGATCTGGATGCAGGCGGAGCGGTTGTCGGTCTCTATGACCTTCACTTCATCGATGGGGATGGTTGCGAGGTCGTGCTGGAGAACGCAATTGAGCTGACGGAGTGTCCCGACCCGTTCTTCTTCACGGATTTTGAGCAGGATGAAGTTGATGAGTACGGGACCCCCGAGTCAGAGAACTGGACACGCTATACATATGAACAATGGAATGGAGAGTCGCCTGATTATTGGTCTTGCGAGTGGTTCGAAGGGCACATCAATTGCAGAGAGGAAACTTGCACGGATTTCGGCCAGCCTTGCGGCGGACAGATAAACGCCGCGGCGACCGCCCTGGTCTGGCGCACCGATGGTATCCTGATTCCGGAGTGCTGGGGGGACGATACGATCGAGCTGGCTGTCGAAATGGAATACGATGCGACGTGCGTGGATTTCCGGAACAGGTACAGAATGGAGTACAGCGACGATGGTGTGACCTGGCCGATCATTTTCTCTTACGATGTGCCTTACAATTACACGTCCACCGCGCTTTACTGGTACGGTGATCTGTCCCTTGTGACCGCGCATTTCAATTTTGACGACGAAGGGCAGTTTTATGCGGGTGGGAATTGGTATGAAATCAACCCGCTTGAGTTCCAGGGCGGCGACACGGTCTGGATCAGGATCAGGAACTACGGCGCATTGTATTTCTGCTGCCCGAACAACACGCCGGGCTTTACGGTTCATTCGTTCAAACTCGGCTCGCCCGAGTGATACGAGGAACCGACCTCGGTGGCCCAGGTCCGTAGTCGGTGGCCCAGGTTTTAACCTGGGTTCTCAGGAGGCCATGACATGAATCGATGGATGATACTACTCGCAACCGTTGCAGTTGCCGCATTCGTCGTAATAGGCTGCGCAGGAGGGGAAAATCCTGTAACGCCAACGGCTAATCAGGAGCTGACTGCGGATTCAACTCCCCCGGGACAAGCCCATACGCAGCTTTGGGGCTACTGGGATGTCATCTTCGATGTGCCATCAAAGAGCGTTGAAGTCATTCCCAACCGCTCGACCGAGTTCACGGTAAACGTCGTGA
>CBDUXL010000391.1:0-2373 GCA_965371155.1 uncultured bacterium
CCCACCATCTCATCCGGAAAATATTGCATCGTATTAACTCCTCCGGGAGACGAGTGGGGATACCGGTAGCCTACCGAATGCCCGTGGACCCTCTTCATCGCGTCCACAGGCGCGTTTCGAATGCTCAACGGCGGTGGGAAATTCTTGCCTGACTCCATGTCCTCCATAGCCGACATGATCGCCTTCACCGCTGAGTTGGATTTCGGGCTGGTGGCTACATAAATCGTCGCCTGCGCCAGCGGGATCGCAGCCTCGGGCATCCCCACGAATTCCACCGCGTCCCTGGCGGCATTTGCCACAACCAGCGCCATCGGATTGGCGTTGCCGACATCCTCCGCCGCCTGGATCACCAGCCGTCGCGCGATGAACTTGGGATCCTCACCGCCTGCAAGCATTTTCGCCAGATAATAAACGGCCGCATCAGGATCACTCCCACGCATGCTCTTGATATATGCCGAGATCGTGTCATAATGCGCGTCCCCCGCGCGATCGTACACTCTGAAAGCCGCTTGCAGAGCGCCATCTATCACTTCCTGCGTGAACTCCCCTCCCCGCCCCCCGGATTTCTCATCCAGAAGCGTTCGCGCGACCTCGAGCGTCCCAATCAGCGTCCGCGCATCGCCGCCCGCCAGCACCAAAAGCTTATCCCGAGCATCACTCGGAAGCTCATAGTGTCCATCACTCGCGTCCCGCCCTTCGTTGAAGAACTCAAGAACCCGTTCGGCGAGTGTGGAAAGATCGTCAGTACCTAACGGCTCAAGCTTGTACACCGTCAGCCTGCTCAGCAACGCGGAGTTTATCGAGAAATAAGGGTTCTCCGTAGTCGCTCCGATCAGTATGATCGTCCCATCCTCTACGTGCGGGAGGAAAGCATCCTGCTGGAGCTTATTGAACCTATGTAATTCATCAATGAAAAGAATCGTGCGCCGACTTGTCAACCGCCGTTCCTCTTTCGCTTCCTCCACCACCTTTCTGACATCCTTGACCGTACTTGCGACAGCGGAGAATTCCCGGAAATTTACGTCCATCTCGTGCGCAAGCGCACGGGCCAGTGTGGTTTTTCCACATCCCGGCGGTCCCCACAGAATGAACGAATGAAGGATACCCGTGCGGACCATCCTCGCGATCGCTCCGTCTTCCGACAGAAGCGCCTGTTGGCCCACAATTTCCTTCATTCGCTTCGGTCTCAACCTGGCCGCCAATGGTAGCGACTCGTTGAGACGCTCAAGCTCGTCCGTTTGATCCGAAAAGAGTGTCATAGGAGTAACCTAACAAGCGTTTAGTGACAGTCTACCATATTTCCAGCCATGTGTCAGGCGCCGTTGAGAAGGTCAACTCTCACTTTCACCCTGCCTTTCTTTGTGTGACCGATCGTTTCGACAACCCGAAATCGCCCCGCACCGCGAACCGCCACAACATCGTTCGGCCAAAGCTCCGTGCTCGACTTTTTTGCAGGCTCATAGTTCAGCAGAATCCCGCCGCTCTCGATGTGTTTCTTGATCTTCTCCCTGCTTGGCTTCAGCACTACGGCTGCAACTGCATCGAGACGCGGTGAGGCCACCGTCACGGTCCTCTCGCCGGTTTGCGTCGCGGGCGGAAGCTCGCGGATTTCCTCGGACGTGAGAAAACGCAGCGTGTTACCTGCGATGCTTCCGGGAACTTCATCCGTCCCTGTTACGGCAACCGCCCAACCGCCTTCTATCTTGACTACATCGCCGATCGAGACATCGGGTCCCAGATGCTGAATCAGCTCCTCCAACATCTCTGCACGAGGCGGCGGGTCGAACAGGTTATCCGGACGCACTCCTATGACCGAAAACCCGGAACCGGGCCAGTCAAGAAGGTTCTGATAATGGGTAACCTGAAGCAAGCTCAATCTCGGTGACGGGTTCGGGGCAACCTGCCGGTATCGAAATCCCGAAACGCGGACCTCTCCGATCGTGACCGCAAGCGTCCACGGCTCCAGGAACAGTCCAAGGACTACGTCTCTGCCGGTGCTATCCCGATCGAGTCGCCTGCGGACACGCGTCACCCAATCCGACGCATCGTTCCTGATCTCAGCATTTGATTTGAATTCCTCCACCGGTGTCTATGATACATCCATGGAAAAACCCGAGCAAACGCCCGGGGTGTGTAGCAGCATGTGAGAATGTCCTCCTTGCGCAAAGTAGAAATGTCCGCATGCTGCGCGGATGGTAGAGAGGACGATTTCATTGAGCACAAAAGAACGAGATCGACTCAGTGTGATCCGCGAGATTAAGGGAGCATTACCAGCACCCGTCCGGCAGGTGCTTGGTCAGGAATGCGTCATAGACTCCGTTTGAAGTATGTTCATCCGGATCCTCGTTGCAGGGCGGGTCGGTTGGCGCGAAG
>CBDUXL010000392.1:0-2363 GCA_965371155.1 uncultured bacterium
GGTTTTTCATGGATTGCAGTTTTTTCAACAGCCCCATCCTGCCCGCAAAGAGGCGGGCAGGGATGCCGGAGGTCCTGGCAGGAAAGAACTCAAGAAAATCAAACCACGGATGCGCCCAATAATCAGGGATTCTTTGATGTGGAGTGAACTGTAATGCTAGAATGACCCGCCGAACGGAGGCATAGCATGGCGATCAAGACAATCCTATCTATAACGGTTCTGTTAGTCGTTTTCTGTTTTCTTACGCTTTTCATCTCCGCACCAGCGCTTGCGGAAAGATCGCTTGAATGGCGGTCCGATGGGTTGTGGGTGATTGATGATGACCTGGGTGAATTCTCGTTCGATCCTCTCAATGAGTCCTTCGTTGCGTGGTTGCCGAAAGCGGCGGCGCTGAGTCCGGACAATGAGTGGGTGGCGTTCGCTCGTCATACGGGAGGCGGTTTTGAAAACGAGGGCATGAGCTGCTTTGCCGCGAGATGGGACGGAACCGATGAGCGCCTGATTCTCGATTCGGACTGGTTGATTCCGGATGTCTACTGGATGGAGGGTGAGGGCAGCGAGTTTATCGCGGTGCAGCAAACCAGCGGCGGAACTGCGTATGGCAGCCATTTCAAAGTGGTTGATTTCGATTCGGGAGATGTGGTGGCGCATGTCATAGGGCATATTTATGGTGTGAGCTACGGAGGAACGAGATTCCAACCTGAGAATTGGCACTCCTCCGTTGGTCTGAGGTACGAGGTTTTGGGTGGGAACGAGGAACCCATCAGGTGGGGCGTGTTTTACATCGATGAGCTCATCGATTTTGGGACCTGCCCGGAAATACTGAGTGTCGACGGTATCGACCCGGAAGGACACCCTCTGACCGACGGCCGGGCTACTACTGCATGGACCGCGACAAGCAGCGACCAGCCATCATTCACACTCTCGTTTGAAGAAGGTGTTCAGGTTTCCGGGATCAGCATTATTGCCGGCTGGAGTTGGCATGAGAATCCTGCTGAAACTGATAGGTTTTGGGGTCCGATGGACTGGTTCCATGAGTACGAGCGCCCCCGCGAATTGCTTGTGACCTATGCCGACGGCGGCACAACCGGGGTGGAGCTCATGGATGCTCGGTTCCCACAATGGATTTGGGTCCCGGAAGACGCGGATACATCGAGTATTGAAATTACCATTTTGTCGGCCTATGGGGGCAGTACTTTCGATCAGGTTGCCGTGAGCGAGGTTTATATTCAGTAGGGACGGCCAACAGACCTGATTTCTTCTCTACATATCGCCATGGAACGTCTGGATAGATCGAGGAACAATCATGAAGAACAACGTACAGACAAGAACAAAAGAGCTTCTGATGTGGGCGGCGCTCCTGGTTGTGCCGGCCATTTGTCTTACCGGTTGCCCCGCGCAGGATGGAAGCGCTCAAGAGGCTGATCCCGGCAGTGGTGCAATTGGCACATCCGAGGAACCCGTTGAACCGGATCGGCCTGACGGTCCTGTTCGGATTGCGTTTGTGCCGTCTGTCGAAATGGGCGCAATTGAAATGGAGCTGGAGGAATTCGATCGGGAGCTGAGCGAGATGATCGGGCATCCGGTTGAATCGGCGATCGTGCTCACCTATGCGGCGTGCATCGAGCAGATGGCGGCGGGGCATTTCGAGGCCGCACTGCTGCCATCGCTTGCCTACGTGCTTGCCAACGATCGCTACGGGGTGGAAGTCGCGCTTAAGGCGGTCAGACGCGGGAGTCCAACATATCGCGGCCAGATAGTTGTCCGTGCGGACAGTGACATTGAGGAGCTTGAGGATCTGAGAGGCCGAACGTTTGGGTTCACCGATGTGCCCTCCGCGTCAGGGCATTTGTATCCCAGGGCGTTTCTGATCAGCCAGGGTATCGATCCCGATACCGATCTTGACGAGGTGACGTTTATCGGCAGCCATCCGATGGTGGTGGAGGCTGTTCTGACGGGGAGAATCGATGCCGGCGCGTGTTTCGACGATGCAAGACTGCGCCTTGTGGATACCGAGCCGGAGGTCATGGAGGAGGTGAGGGTCCTTGCTTACACGCCGGATATTCCGTCCGACACGTTCAGCCTCAGGGCTGACTGCGAGGGCGAGTTCTACGATAGGCTGGTCGAAGCGGTTATTGAATTAAGCAAGAAAGGCGAAGAGGGAGTGCTTTTCAGGATTTATGAGATCGAGGAATTTGTACCGGCTGAAGACAGGGACTATGACCCCATCAGGCAGATGGCGTCGATTCTGGATCTGGATCTCGAGGCGGAATTGGAGTAGGAACAGCGGAAATACACGATTGAGATGCAAAATGCCCCCGAAGGACCGGGGGCGTTTTTGCATCGTGGTGGCGGTGACTGGA
>CBDUXL010000393.1:0-2349 GCA_965371155.1 uncultured bacterium
ACTGTTCGGAATCGTCGTGATCTTCACCCTCCTTGACGAACCACCGTGTGTTGCCGGGTTCAGAATCGTCGGCGCGCACACGGATTTCCCCGGTTTCCGTCTGAAACCAAACGCCATCTATTCAAAGGAGGGTTACGTACAACTCGGGGTCGAAATCTACGGCGGACCGATCCTCGCCACCTGGACCGATCGCGACCTGGGTCTCGCCGGCAAGGTTGTTATCAAGGAGAAAGGCGGCTCAGTGCGAACAGAGCTTGTCTGCCTGGACAGCCCTATATGCCGGATTCCGAACCTCGCGATCCACATGTCGCGCGATGTCAACAAGGACGGCTTGAAGCTGAACAAACAGGATCATCTCCCGCCCGTGATCGGAATCGGCGATGAGAAAGCTCTTGACAAATTTCCGCTCAAGAAGATGCTCGCCAGGGCTGCGGGTGTGAAACCGGAGAAGATAGCGGACTATCGCCTCGAGGTGATCGATCTTCAGCCGGGAACGCTCGGCGGCATAAGCGAGGAGTTTATCTTCACCCATCGTTACGACAATCTCTCGAGCTGCCACGCATCGATAGAGGCGCTGATCGCCGCTCCGAACGACACACCGTTTACACAAATCGTTGCGCTGTTCGATAATGAAGAAGTCGGCTCGACAACACCGTCCGGCGCGGGATCAAGGTTCCTCGACAATGTCATGGAGCGACTGTGCATGGGATGCGAATCACCGAGAGAGGCGTTTTTCCGCTCGATCGATGCATCGCTGATGATTTCCGCCGACGGGGCGCATGCATTGAACCCGAACTACCCCGACGCTCACGATCCGAAGCACCATCCGATTCTGAACGGTGGCCCGGTGGTCAAGGTCAATGCAATGGAGCGGTACACGACCGAGATCGAGGCGACCGAGCATCTTCGCGCATGCGCCGAAAAAGCCAAGGTTCCGTTGCAGACATTTGTCAGCAGAACCGATCAACCGTGCGGATCGACAATCGGACCGATGACGGCCGCTCGTTTGGGAATCAGCTCGGTGGATATCGGAAACCCCATGATGTCGATGCATTCCGTCCGGGAAATGGCGGGCACGGACGACCAGCTCTCGATGGTCAAGCTTCTGAAGGAGCATTTTTCTTAGGGATCAGCAGCGACACTCGGAACCTGCAACCATGCACCCGATGACCCCACGCGAACGAATGCTCACAGTGCTCGATCGGGGCGTGCCGGATCGCCTGCCCGCATCCGTTCACGATTGGATGACCTACTATCTCGAAACTTATCTTGGCGGAATCAGCAAAGTGGAGGCTTTCAGGAAATTCGGCCTCGATTGGTCTCTGTATCTCCCCTGGGAGGTTTGGAGCCGGCGTCCCAATGATAATTGGAAAGTTGAAAAGACGGAAAAAGCGCTTGAGAAGGGCGGAATCGAGGTTGCCTCGACAATTGCCACGCCTGGCAAGTTCCTTCATCAGGTCGTGAACCGCGATAGATTCAAGACCCCGTGGACCACCGAATACCTGCTCAAGGATCACGAGGATGTTTTCATCTTCTGCAAGTATCATCCACCCGAGGTTTTCGACTTCGATATCGAAAGGGAGACACTCGAACCCCTTGGTGAAAATGGAATCCTCCGAGGTTGCCGTATCGGACCGTGGCACAGGCTTTGCGAGTTGTACGGCGCGCAGAAAATGATCTACGCGTGTTTCGACGATCCGGGCTGGGTCCACGATGCGGTGAATGCGATTACCGAGATGGACCTCCGCGCGCTTGAGACCATGCGCGGATCGCTTGTGGACCTTCTCGAAACCGGCGGCGGGCATGGATCGTCGACAGTCGTCTCCCCAGGCATGTTCAGGGAATTCATTCTCCCGTACGAGAAACGTCTCCACTCGTTCATCAAGGAGGAACTCGGCCTACGGACCGTGTATCACACTTGCGGCGGAATGATGCCGATACTCGACCTGCTGCTGGAGATCGGCTCGACCGCGCTTGAGACACTGACTCCGCCGTCGATGGGTGGAGATGTCGATCTCCCTGAATTGAAAGTTCGTGTGGCGGATAAGGTGGCGCTTATCGGCGGTTTCGATCAGTACAACGGTTTCGAAAACGCGACACCCGATGAAACCCGGAAACTTGTCCGGCGTTGTTTCGAGACTGCCGGAGTCGGTGGTGGGTACATGTTGAATCCATCCGATCACTTCTTCGACGCCCCGATGGAGAATCTCGAAGCGTATGCCGATGAAGCTGGGAAGTGCATGTATTGAATCCGTGCGAGCGAGACGGGGCTGATGAAAAACTGTAGGGGCGCGTGCCCCGCGCCCGTCTTCGCTGTCCGGGCGCGTGCCCCGCGCCCCAACCGCAAAC
>CBDUXL010000394.1:0-2330 GCA_965371155.1 uncultured bacterium
GAAGGTTCAGCCAACACTGTCAGGTCATGCCGGAAAAATGCAGCCAGGGGATCGGCACCGGCCAGATTGGGAACACCTAAATCGTTGCTGTAGTCAAATCCTTCGTGCTCTGCGATCACCCAGTACTCCTGTCCCTCTATACCGGCCACGTTATCGGCTGGAATCTCTACGTGGTAGGTCGAATAGTGATTGCCCCCGCCGGTGACGATTGTAGCGGGATCGAAGCTCGATACCGTGCTCAAGACTGTCGATTCGATGTAGATCGTCGAGGGCTGAGACTCCCAACCGAACAGGCTGATGTCGAGGATCAGGTTACCGCCGTTCGTGCCGGGATCAACGTAGTAGACATTGCTGTTGTCGACCACATCGCACCCAACCGTCTCGGAAGCGTTCGACGGATGCACGGCCGGGCCCTCCCAATCGGCAATAATCGCGTAGCCGTACGCAAAGCCCTTGTCGTTCGGGAAACGCAGATAGTAGTTCCGCGTGTTGGTCGCGCCGGATGAGAATCGCCCGTACTGATCGGTGTTGGCGTTCAGCCAGGTCCACAAGTCCTCGTTTGTGCCCAGGCCGTCAGCGAAGTACCTGTATGGACATAGCGTGGCGGTTCCCGCGAAACCCGGCGACGCCAGGTTGCCCGGCGTGTACCCGAGCAAGGGCATCGACGGGTCGCCGAACTCGCTTAGATTGAACCAGCGAGTGTACCCGTCCGGACCACCGTTGCCTCCTGTGGCAGAGTCCGGATCCGGGAACATGAACTGGTCGGTCCCAAACACCGGATACATCAGGTTACTGTTGTACATCATTGTCGCCGACCCGTCTCCCATGAACACGCCGCGCACATCGTACCCGTCGTACTGATGCATCCCGGGGAACGGGTGGGTAATGCGGATGTCCAAGTCGATATCAACGTAGTCGGGGCCGGGTGTAGTGCCGTTGATATTGACCTGGAGCCCGGCCGGGTGATTGTTGAGGAAGTTCACGACGTTTACCGCGAACATCGCTGAGCGATCGGGGACAACCTCGACGCTTTTCGATTCAGCGTGAAGGAAGACATCGTAATAGCCCCACAGGTGGGTTTGAGTTTGTCCCGTCTGATTTGATTCTGCGGTTAATTCTGTGATCGGCTCCTGTTCGGCAGTCGGCGTCACAGGACTTCCGCCACCAGCGCAGCCTGTCGCGACAAATGCTGCAACAGCGACCGCGGCGAGAAATATTGTCCATCGATTCATGTCATGGCCTCCTGAAGACCCAGGTTAAAACTTGGGTTACCGACCTGGGCTACCGGCCTGGTGCTAGGAAGGTGTATGTCTTGCACTAGACCTGCAAACGCACAATATGATATCAACAGAAACGAGAATCCACAACATCGAACGGCTGTACAAGGGACGAAAGCTGAACTTCCGGGAAATGGCTCACAGCGCGTCATTTCCGCATCGGGTTGACAGTCCAAACCAGCGCGAGTGTTGCCGGAAATGCGAGTTTGCCACTTACCTGCAAGATTGGTACCATTAGACAGTATTTCCTGGCGGCAGCTTTGGCGCATCAGCACTGCCGCCGGCCCAGAGGTGTGTCCATGAATAATCGACTACCCGCAACTGCGCTGATTCTGGTGTCGGTGCTCGTGCTTGCATCGTGCGCAGGCGGCAACGATCCTGTCAAACTGCCGCTGTCTCCGGAAAACCGGACGAATCACACTGCCATGACCTCGCCGCCTCACTTGTGGGGTTACTGGGATGTGACAATCGACCCATCCACGCAGGAGATCGATATTGTCCCTCTGAGAGGAGCGCAATTCGTCTGCAACGTGACGGTTTTCATGCAGCCACCGAAGGGCACAATCGCCAGCATGGGGATTGCCATCGTCGACGCGACTCAGTTCCTCGATACGGGACGAATCGATGTCGATGTAACTCTCCATCACCCGTTCCCCGGGGTCAATCAATTCACAGGTTTCGACGTAATGGGAGTTTTCATCGGCGACGGCGACAGAATCGGCAATTATGACCCCGGCATATGCTATGCAACCGGTGATGGTACGGCCGTCCTGCTGAACGCGGATGGATTTACGCGCTGGTACAATCCTGTCGAGTTCACCGCCGCCGACTTACTGGGTTTTGTCGAAGGCGCTCTTGGAACCCCGGGTGCGGGATTCAATGCCACCCTGAACCCATTCAAGTATTTCTGCACAGGCCTTGGGGCCACGAATGATGTCAGCGTGTTTTTCCAGGAGCCTGACAATGTGGCGGATCGCGGCATGTTCGTTCCGGGAATCAACTCAAGAAGATATGAGATCCGGTTTCCCATGGTTGGAGGATCTCCCGACTCCC
>CBDUXL010000395.1:0-2320 GCA_965371155.1 uncultured bacterium
CGGTCATGCTGCTGGATGATCCCAACGAGATCGCATGGTGCCACGTGCTGCTTGCGCCGATCTATCTGAATGAAACCAAATGGGAGGTTGCCCAATCGAGTCTGATGGTAGTCTCGAACTGGACGACATCACCCAACCTCCGCATGTGGGCGGACATCCTCCTCGAGCGCGTGGGCCACATTCTGGAGTTGAAACCTGTCCCCTTGAGCCGTGAGTCCGCCGAGTTCGACTCCATGCGGGATTTTCTTGCTGAATGGAACCAGTCGGCTAACGGTGACGAAGGGGTAGGATCACTGATTTGCGACAGCATGGATGAGTACAGAGCGGACGAACTGAAACGTTTCTATGGGTCCATCAGGTCCGAGCATCCGTCGGTTCTTTTCAATCACGCGTTGCAGCAGGTCGGACGCGTCGATGAGGCATTGAACCTCGAGATACGCATACAAGCTGCGTTCCTTGACACGAGTATCCGGGTGTCCGACGATATGGAAGCTCTCACCGAGGGCGGGTATATCATGTTTTTCAGGGTTGTCCCATTGGATGACGGATGGATGGTGGAGGATTGGGAAGATGGATGGTTCTCCCTGCAGCCGATACGACATTTTACTTCCGAGCAGCTTGGCCTCGATGAGGCGCTGAATCAACCGATTGTTTATGAGCCGATAGATGATGGTAGTTCCCAATGAGGACTGCGCTGATTACCGACATACACTCCAACCTCGCCGCGCTTGAATCGGTTCTGAACGGAATTGATGCAGTGGGATGCGACCGGATTATTTGCCTCGGTGATATCGTCGGCTACGCAGCCGAACCGAACCAGGTCCTCGATAAACTGCGCAATCTGCTGGCGCTCGCGGTCAGGGGGAACCATGATATCGCGGCGCTCGATCCACGCCAGGCGGAAGGCTTCAACAAATACGCCCGCGAGGCCATATTCTGGACGCGCGGCGAGCTGACTGTCGAGAACATCGATTACCTTCGCGGTCTGAGAGACCAGGAGCAACTGGACGATATCATCCTGGCGCACGGCAGCCTTCTCGATCCGGACGAGTATGTCTTCTCGCCGTTTCAGGCGTCGCAATCCCTCGAAATCGCGCCGTGCCGCATTGCCGCCATCGGGCACACTCACTATCCCGAGGTGTATCGATATTCCCTCTCCGATGAACACTCAACTGAAGTACTGGCAAGCGAAGGGGAAGTCGAGCTGGAGGAGGGCTACCGTTATTTGATCAACGCCGGAAGCGTGGGGCAGCCTCGGGACGGCGACATGCGAGCGACGTTTGCCGTTTACGATGACTCAGGCTCCGGACGCGTCGAGCTTCATCGGGTGGACTACGATATCCACACCACCGCCGACAGTATCCGGAAGGTGGGTCTCCCCGAGCTGCTTGCCGATCGACTGTTCGAGGGCAGGTAGCCGGATTCCCTGCGCAATCAGCCACCATCGCAATCCAGCCCCAGAAACGCAAAAATTACCGGGATGAATCCGGTCATCCACAAGATCCAGAATATGATGAAAATCCACGATACCCAGCTTGCGTAGTTGCTTCCGCGCTTCATGCGGTCCTGCTGCGCGAAGCCCGGCAGAAACCGGCCTTTCTTGATTGACTGCATCTCCTCGCTGAATTTCAAGCGCGCTTCTTCGGAAAGCTGAACCGGCTGCCACAGAACCTCCGACCTGCCGCCGGCTTCTCTCAGCAAACGATAGCTGAAGTCGACAAGATCACGGGCGTACCCGACTTCCGCCTCGAAATCTCTCCGGTCATCAGGACCGGTCGGGGGCGCGATTCCGGTAAGGACCACGTAGCAATCGGTAATCTCACTGAATGCCGTTCCTGCGGAAGTGGCCTGGGTCCTTGCAGGGCGTCTCTTTCCCAGTGACAGGAGGAGGCTGTTTGCCCGTCGGTGCAATTTGTAAACAGCGGGCGCGATCACCGGAAGCGGGTTGCTCGTTGTCGCCACCGGCTCGGCACGAGCCTGCAGGTAGTGAAAAACCGTTTGAAGGTCAAGCTCATCAAATCCGCTGTCGCGCCTTATGGTTTCCAGTGATACCATGGTTCGGGATATTGGAAGATTTGATCGGTCCTGTGAATACTATCACGAGTTGGCGGAGAATTATCAGCATTCGCAGGCGCGTCACCCGGGAGATGCCAACCTAAATCGAGGGTGCATCCGCGGATTGATTTTTCTCGCACTTGAATCCCGCGTAGGGGCAGGGCACCGCCCCTGCCCTGGTCAACCAGTGTTCGTTGGGCAGGGGCGGTGTTCGTTGGGCAGGGGCGGTGTTCGTTGGGCAGGGGCGGTGCCCGGCCCCTACGCC
>CBDUXL010000396.1:0-2259 GCA_965371155.1 uncultured bacterium
GCCCCATGAATCGAATTTGCTCAGAAAAGCATCGTGATCACCATTCGAAGTGTGCGGATCGCCGCCGTCGGGGTCGAAATCGACTGTGTCATTGAACTGGCCCGTAACGTACACATTCCCAGAGCCGTCAGCGGCAACTCCATAGGCAACATCCCATTCTGACCCGCCCCAGGTCCGTGCCCAGCCGAATTCGCCAGTGATTTCTACACTCAAGTCATACCGGAAGAAAGCCGCCAAGGGATCGCTTTCGGCTAGGTTGGGAACACCGAAATCATTGCTGTAGTCGAATCCTCCGTACTCCGCGATCACCCAGAACTCATTACCGTCGGCCGCTGTCACGTTATCGGCAGGAATCTCCACGTGATAGGTCGAGTAGTGATCGCCTCCGCCGGTCGCAATCCCAGCGGGATCGAAAGTCGCCACAGCAGATAGCACCGTCGACTCAATGTAGATCGTCGATGGCTGGTACTCCCACCCGAACAAGCTGATATCCAGAATGATGTTCCCGCCGTTGTGCGTGGCGTCAACGTAATAAACGTCGCTGTTGTCGATCACGCTGCACGTTACGGCCTCCGTCGCGTTGGACGGATGCACATCCGGCGCCTTCCAGTCGGCGACAATCGCATAGCCAAACTCCATTTCCTTTGCATCGGGGAAGCGCACGTAGTAGTTTCGAGTGTTCGTTTCACCTGCAGCGAACACGCCATGATTGCCGGTGGTCGTCAGGAAATTCCAGACGTCCTCATTGGCGCCAAGACCATCAGCGAAATATCTGTACGGGTTAAGGGTCGCTGTTCCATCAAAGTCCGGTGTGGCTGCAACACCCTGAGTGTACGAGAATAACGGCATTCCACCAGTGGAGAACTCGGCATAATTAAACCAGCGTGTGTAGCCATCCGGTCCTCCGCCGTCCCCGTTCACTGGATCGTCCAGCATGTACTGGTCTGTTCCTAAAACCGGGTAGGCAAGACTATTGTTGTAGGCAAGCGTGCCGGAAGCATCACCCATGAAAACCCCCCGCACATCGTAACCGTCGTACTTGTGCAGTCCGGGGAACGGATGTCTGAGTGTCACATCGATATCGATGTCGACATAATTGGTGCCGGGCACAATATCCACAATCTGGAGAGTCATGTTCGCGGGCGGATCATTGATAAATCGCACAACATTTACGGCGAACATCACCTGACGATTGGGAACCGCTTCAGCAGTCCGGTTCTCGATGTCGATGTAGACATCATAGTAGCCCCAAAGCTGCGTATGGGTTTGCCCTGTGAGATTTGATTCCGAAGTCAGCTCGTGATCGGCGGTCGGCGTTACTGGACTTCCGCCGCCGGAGCAGCCAATCGCGACGCACATTGCACCAGCAAGCATCGCGAGCAACACTATCCATCGATCCACGATATGCCCTCCTGAGGACCCAGGTTAAGGACCCAGGTTAAAACCTGGGCCACCGAGGTAGTGCTTTGGGGGTGTATGTCTTGCACTAGACCTGCCCTCACACATTATGCTATCACGAGAAACGGGAATCCACAATACCGAACGGCTGCACGACGGGCGAAAGCTGAACTTGAAGAATCACCATCAGACACCTATCCCCCACGCCCGCCGGCCATGAGGCGCATCATCTCGATTCGCTTCTCATCCGGGGTCACCCTGATCGTGCGCTCGCGACGAAACGTCACGTGTCCCGGTTTCGAACCCGCTATCTGCGTGACATACTTGGCCCGTGTATAGTCGACAGGCACATTCGATCCCTCGCGCGCTTTCGAATGCCAGGCCGCCACCATCGCCGCTTCTTTCAGTGTTGTGTCCGGAACCTCCCGACCGCGAGTGACTATGTAAACGTGCGCGCCGCGGATATCGCGGACGTGCAGCCACGTGTCCTCCGGGTGGCTCATCCGGCGGAGCGCATCGTTGGACCGGTCCCCTGTCCCAGCGAGTATCAGGAACCCGTCGTTGGACCGATACCGATGCGATGTAATCTCCACACGTTCGCCCGGACGGAGCTGCTCACCCTCCGACCGCCTGCCTTTGCCGCGCTTTTGTCTCGCGGACGCTTTTCGACCGGACGGGATAATCAGACCGTGCAGCGCGCATTGCTCTCTGACACCCTCAATAGCCCCCATTGACGTCGCTGCTGCGAGTTGCCAGGTCGATCGGCCCGATCCGCCGGGGTAGATCGATTTTGGTCGCCAGCACCTCTTTGTCATCCAAGGAAACGGAAATCCCGCCATTCTTCCCGATGCCAAGCCCGAT
>CBDUXL010000397.1:0-2222 GCA_965371155.1 uncultured bacterium
TTCCGTAGCCTGGAAATGCATTTTCCAGGTTTGATTAAGCACCAAACCAAGGATCATAGCCCGGCATGGATCGGAGACTGTCGGGAGGATTCATCAAGCCGCTTGAAAAGGAGAAGAATGATGAACCGAAGATGTATTCTATCGACAGTAGGTCTTTTTCTATTATTCGTCCTGTCCTGCTCCGGGTCTTCTGGAGGGCCTGTCAGTGGTGAGCTTGACGAACCCATCGAGCCCGGGCTGACTGACGGTCAAGGGACAGCAAGCACGCAAAGCGGTGCCTATCTGTGGGGTATCTGGGACGTTTACGTCGATCCCGAGAAGGAAACGATCGAAGCCGTTCCGCTGAGAGGAGCGGCGTTTACTCTGAATGCCGTCACGCTTGTGGACAGTCCGCCATCGAACTTGCACCTGAACATAGTGAATGTTGACAAACCGCCCGGCTACGTGGACATCGAAGTGGAGGTGGGCCTTCAGCATCCATTTCCTGGTTTGAACACGTGCCCTGGGTTCGATGTGATGGGCGTATTCATGGGGGACGGCACCGAAGCGTACCTTGGGCCGGATGGTTTCCCGATTGCCGGAGGGAACGACCAGCGGATGTTCAATCCGGATGGGTATACTCGCTGGTTCAATGCTCCGGAGTTTGCCGGCGCGGGAGCAGTCGGTCCATTGCTCGGCTATGTGCCGGGCACGCGGGGTACTCCGGGTTATACCCCTTCCGCCGAGCTGAACCCTTACAGATACTTTGCGGACGGCCTGGGAGCCTATGATGACGCATTCGATTTCCTTGTCGCCAATGCTGCGGATCGCGGGAGTTTCGCACCCGGCACCATCAACTGGCGGTACTACGAAATCCGGTTCCCGGACACCCCCGGGATAAAGTTCCAGTATGCGGTGGTCGCTCACTGGAAGAGCTCCGGACTGCCTGATCCTATCATTGATGATTTCCCACCGGAGGCCAATGCAGATGAAGCGCTGGTGATCGATGTGGATGATTCGGCGAGCTCTGCCTATTACGACAATGGGCAATACGGCGGGAATGTGATATTGGATATCAGCGTATGGGACTGGTCGGTCGACTGCGGCGGTGTGTTGGAGTACGAAATCATGTGCTACTCCGATGCCTGGAGCGGTGCATATGCTGTAAATATGACACCGACCGGAAGCGCGGGCAATTACTGCACATTCACTGCTTCCATCCCGGTAAGCGTGCTTACATCCAGCGATCCTCTGCCTGTTTGGATCGAAGTGAACTATCCGTCTCTGGGCTATCAGAACAATTTTGGTGTTGTGAATAATGCCACCGGGACATTGGCTGGATATTTCCAGACCGAGGTTCCGATCGGAGATACTGCTCTGCCGTGGATTCAGGTTCTAACCCCGAATGGCGGCGAGGAATGGGCGGTGGGTAGCGTGCAGGAGATAACCTGGGATTCGGGTGACGTGACCGGCACAGTGGTTATCCTGTACTCCAAGGACAATTTCATCACCGACAACAATACAATCGCCACAGATGAGACAAACGACGGCAGCTACATGTGGGACATCCCGCTCGATCCATCGACCACCGTACGTGTCAGAGTCAGGGCGACCAATCCATCGTATTTGAACGACAGCTCGGACGCGGATTTCAGCATCGTCGATTCCGGCTGGGCGCGAACCTGGGGCGATGTGCATAACGATCTCCCAAGGGCAGTCGCGACCGACTGGTTGGGCAATGCTTACGTCGCAGGCTATACCGGGACTCTCCCCGATAGCGATGCTTTCCTGGCGAAATATGACACGACCGGTGACCTGCTGTGGTACAAGACCTGGGGAGGCGCAAATGAGGTTCGAGCGTGGGGAGTTGCCATAGGGTTCCCGGATATTGTCCTCGTCACGGGCCATTTCGCGGGTACTGTCGACTTCGATCCGGGCGCGGGGGTCTCGAACCACAGTTCGAACGGTGATGACGACGTCTTCCTTAGCATGTTCGATCCGTCCGGCAATTTCCAGTGGGCCCGTACCTGGGGCGCAGCATTGAGAGATCAAGGCCATGCAGTTGCTGTGGATGCCTGGGGAAGCGTCCTTGTCACCGGCTTATTCGAATCAACGGTCGACTTCGACCCTGGGGGTGGAACTGATAACCACACTTCGAACGGGGACTACGACGTTTTCCTCACGCAAATCGATTCAGATGGCAACTTCTACTGGGCACGCACATGGGGCGGTACCGATTGGGA
>CBDUXL010000398.1:0-2196 GCA_965371155.1 uncultured bacterium
GGACGCTCGCGGTCCCGGTTAAGATGCGTCCAGCATAATCAAATCACGGATGCACCCCTTGCGGGCACACTGCCGTGCGTTACATCAATGCTTCGGTTTTTGCCCTGAAATCGCGATCGAATCGCAGCATCGAGAATGCTTCCTTCGGCAGCGCAGTCTCGCCGTGAACGATCAATTTGGCCAGATTCTCTCCGACTCCAGGACCCATCATGAATCCCTGCCCGCACATCCCGACACAAAGGTACATCCCGGGCCGGCTCTCGACCTTGTCTATGATCGCCGACCCGTCAGGTGTCATCGGATAAAGCCCTCTCCAAACTCGCCTGACCAGAAGGTTTTTGAATCTCGGAACCAGCTCGACCATCCTGCGCGCGACAGTCGGCATAAACTCGCTCGTCTCCTCGCGATCGGTGCCGGCAAACAGCTCCGCAGGGGTGTAGCAGAAAAGGATCTGACCGGTTGATCCCTGTCCGAAATAGAAGTTGGCGGTTTTACCGTCGCTGCCGGGCCGGATATCAACCACCAGCGGGTCGAGGAATTGCTCGACCGGCGCGGTGATTCCCGCCTCGTGGCTGTCGGATGTCACCGGGATATCCAGCCCTGTCAATTTCCCTATCTCGCGTGCGGTCGCGCCCGAAGCATTGATCACAACGGGGGATGAGTACTCGCCCTTGGTCGTGCGAACCTTCTCAATTTTGTCGCCGGGACCCAAATCGATACCGATCACATTTTCATTGAAGCGAAACTCCGCGCCCTTTTCCTCTGCGATACGCTGCGCTGACGCCAGGAATATTAGCGGCGAAACCTGACCGTCGTCCTGCGAAAAAGTCCCGCCTCTAAGACCCTCAGGCGCAATTCCCGGAACGAGCTCCTTGATACTGTCAGGACCCACCCAGTCGATTTCGAGATTAGCGGCTTTCTGAACCTCAAGAAGGTCCTTAAGGATTTTCTCCTCCCGCTTGCGATACGCGGGAAAGCAGTACCCGCCCTTTTTCCATTCAATGTTATCGCCCCAGGTTTCTTCCCAGGTGGAGAAAATTTCGAGCGAGCGCAGGCAGATGCCGATTTTCGCGGGGTCGGAATGGGTTGCGCGGACCCCGCCGATCGCGGCCTTGTTCTGTCCCTGGCCACACGACGGAAGCTCATCGATTACCAACACCTTCATGCCTTCTAGCGTGAGGAAAAACGCTGTCGGAACGCCGACACTTCCTGCACCGATGACTATTGCGTCATACGTTTCAGCCACTACGATGCTTTCCGTTTATCATTCTCCTGTATGGGCAGGGCACCGCCCCTGCCCTCGTCACAGGACACCGCCCCTGCCCTTCGTCACAGGACGTACCATACAGCACCCCTGCAGGTTATCCGAGATCCAGAACCCGCATCACATCGCCCAGTTGGGCTTTGGGGGTTTCCGCAGGACAATAAGACCCAGCGCGAGCCATCTCCCTGAATCTTCGGCAACCGCACGTTTGAACTCTGCGGATGCCGCACCTTCAGGCGCTTCATTCACCCAGGTTTTCCAGTAGTCGTACAATTCAGAGTAGAACTCAGCCGTGACGATATGGAATCCCTCCTGGGCGAACATCAGAGCTGTGTATGCGGGAGTTCTGAACGTGACTCCCTGGATTTCCTTCAGCGCGTCCGCCATGTAATCCGGGGTTCTGTTCAGCAGAGCAGCAGGACCAGCCGTCCCCACCATCCCGTCGGGAGCCAGGACTCGATACATCTCCCTCACAACACCATGAGTGGTCGGGGGTGGAAATGGTTGACCGATGTAGTAGATTCGATGGAACTCCTCGGATGGAAGCGGAAGTTCGGCAGGAGTGCCCGGAAAAACCTTGACTTTGCCGCTCACACCGAGGGCCGCAGCGGTGGCCTCAATGGCGGCTTCACGCGGGGAATCGGATGTCACGCACGTGATCTCGACCTCAAACTCACGAGCTACCATCGCTGGAAGAATGCCTGTGCCGGGATTAAGATCGAGTACCTGTTGCTCAGGTTCGAGCTCGAGCAATTCAACCATAGCATCGACAATACCGGTCCCGCCCGGTATGATTGCCGCGCGTTTCAGAAGATCGTATTCAATGCTGTCCCAGCGCATGACGACTTGGAATGAAGGCTTCGGGTTTTGCGAAGTATACCACACGAGTCTGGGTTGCCGGGAAGGTCTCGACGCGTTCCCATTACCAGGGG
>CBDUXL010000399.1:0-2149 GCA_965371155.1 uncultured bacterium
GTTCCACCCCTTGTTTCCCATGTCCGGAGTCAAGATAGTAGCATTCGACCTTGATGGAACTCTTTTCAACTCGCGCTCTGTGTCCTACGACGCCATCAGGGAGGGCTTCGAGGATTTCTATGCCGATCTGCGCATCAAGGGTCCCATTCCATCATGGAAAGAGGCAAAGCGTCTTATAGGCCTTCCGTCGCACGCATTCTATCCCGCGATACTTCCGGAGCAATTCAGACCTCACTGGAAGATCCTCCACCGCTATGTCGGTAGGGCCGAGCAACGTCACCTCGAAAAAGGCCACGGGCACACTTTTCACGGTGTCCATGAAACGCTTGAGGAATTGAAAGAGCGTGGGTATGAGCTGAGATGCCTTTCCAATGCGTCGAAGGGGTACTTCGACGCCGTCCTCGATGAGTGCAATCTTCGCGACTTCTTTACCAGGTTTGTTCACCTGGGGGAGGACGCCAGGCGCACGAAGACGGATATCCTGAAGAAATGGGTGAAGGAACTCGAAGAGAGAGGCAGCATTATTTATGTGGGTGATAGGGCGGAGGATATTGACGCGGCCCATGCGGCGGGCATCAAGGTGGTTGGCGTGACATACGGCTATGGAACTCGCGACGAACTCAGGGACGCCGATATGACCATAGACCGCATGCCGGACCTTATACGGATATTATGCCCGTGAGCCATGCCTGCAACCAATGTGTGCAATAGGGGCCGGAGGGATGTGGCACAGAGCCTACAGCAGAAAATCGATTAAGCTCGGGGGCAGGACCCGGGCGCCGACTCCCAGTGCACTTTGCATTATTAATTCCTGCTGCGACAGAGTTGTAAGGACTTCCGCGTAGTTCGCCGCCTCAAGCGAGAGTCTCAGCTCTTCGACATTTAGTTCGGAAGCAGTGAAGATGTTTGTGATGTTCGTGAGCCTGTTGGCGCGCGCTCCCACCACCGCCACCGTTTCCAGAAGGTTCTCCAGGTCGTTATCCAGAAGACCGATGTCTTCATCCCCGAGCCGAATGTACCGCCTTGGATCCAGCATGATTTTGGAAGTTGCAGATGACAGACCGGGCAGCTCTGTAGGGAGTTCATCGAAGATATCATTGAACAGATCACGTGGCTGGCCGGTCGCGTTTTCAGCCGTAATGCTGAGATCAAGAATGCTGTGGGTTTCCATATTAGTTAGTTTGATTCGACCATCGGTTGTGAGTTCCACCAACGCACGGGTTGAAAGCACTTCCTGAATGTTGTTAACCAAGTCTTCCATTGTGTCTGTGACCAGTATCCTGAATTGGAAAGAGCCTGCATCGTACTTGACAGTCACAATATCTTTATAGCTCAGGGCCAGCAGTTCTCCAGCCTCATTCTGGGCATCCAGGAGCATCGAGTACTTGCTTACCACGCCCATGCAGTCATCGCGGAGAGTTATCAGTGTGTGAAAGATATTGCGCGGTTCAAGCTCGATTCCTCTTCCGTCCGATGTGCCGCCTCCGGCTATTGCGTCACCGGGTATCCAACCCAGCGTGCCCACAATGGTTCCGGTGACGTTGAGGTCCTCGCCCCGCACAGCGGAGCCGGTTTTTACACTCGACAGAACGAGGTCCGGTCCCACAATGGCAATGTTCAGTGCCCCGGTCAGGACTGGATTGGCGTTGATCTGCAAGAGAATCTCGTTGTAGATCTGGTTGAGATTGTTGTATACGCCGGGCGCTATTGTCATTGTCACCGGATCCGGGTCGGTGCCGTCTACGCTGACTGATGGCCCAAGATCGATGACTAACGTATCGTTGAGTCCTGTAACAACAAGGAAAGGAAAAGCAGGCGGGAATCCTGTAAGCGGAACAGTGGCGCGAATCGGTGTGTCGGATATTCCCAATGCCGCCAAAGTTCCCGTTGCGCCTTCCGAAAAAACAAAATCGGATGCGAGAACCTCTTCGCCTTGATTGACGGTTTCGAACACTATCCGGCCGGTGGAGTTCAGGCTGACCTTCACCGCTCCTCTGAGGACGTCATTTTGAAAAATCTGGTACCGGATCTCATCAATCAGATCACCCACGGTGACAATCAAACTCGCACGGAGGTCGATAGTCTGGGGAAGGACATCCTCACCGTTCTTGCTGGCCGTGGGTCCCAGGTCGATTATGAATTTGTCGTT
>CBDUXL010000400.1:0-2103 GCA_965371155.1 uncultured bacterium
AATGGTTTTTATCCCCAGCGGACGGGTGACATCGGATGTGCGCTTCATCAGGAACGTGCATCCGTTGACGATAATCCGGTCCGGTTTGAAATCTTCCTTCCTGAGAATCTCCGGAAGCAGGCTGATATGGCCCCTGTAACCCCTGGTGCCGTCGCGGGTGATCACGTGGAACCCGTCGACCAGTTCCTTGTACCTGTCCTCCCAGTAGAGGAGGTACTGTGAGCGAGCTTCTATCAACACATGGACCGTGTTCCCCGCCTTCTTGAGGGCGCAGGCGATTGGATAGATACTGCCGATGCCGAAGCATCCTCCAACCAAAAGGACCGTTCCGAAGTTGTCGATCTCGGTTTCAAGGCCCAGCGGGCCTACGAATGTCGGAATTGTATCACCCGGTCTCAAAAGGGCCAGCTTTGAGGTCGATTCGCCGACCTCTTGGAAGAAGATTACAACAGCACCCCGTTTGGCATCAAAGTCGGCAACCGAAAGCGGCACCCTTTCGCCTTTTTCGCTGGGGCGCACGATCACAAACTGACCCGGCTTCACCAGTGCTGCCGCAGGCGCTTCCACTAGAAGCTCATGGATGTTGGGAACGATCATTCGGCGCTCGATGATCTTATACGCCATCTTTGGTCACCTCCACCGGGCAGGGATTCTCCTTGAGGCGATAGAGTTCCTCAAGCCCGCTTCTATCCGCCAGACCGCCATAAGCATCCGGAACGTAGAGATAGACCACTCCCTGAGGAAGCTCCGGTTCTATTCTCGCGGGTCCCGACCCCGACACCGAACCTGCTTTGACGACGATTGCATCGCCCTCGTTAACGCCCAACGCGTCGGCATCATGATGGCTGATATAGAAACCGTTTTCAGGATTCAGAATCGCCAGACCTTCGACCTTGGACGTAATGGACACACCTCGATGCGTGTAGCCCATGGGGCGAAGAGCGAGGAGGAAGTTCCCACCGGCGGGGGGGGAGGCCATGGCGGCGTACTCGACCTCGGCCAGGTCCTCCGGGGCCGGAAGAATACGCTTCTTGCGGCTTATCTTGCCGGGTTTTGGGAAGCCCTTAACAACAGACGCGATCTCACGCAGCACGTCCTTTTCGGTTTCGTAGGCGAAGCCGTCAACTCCGAGCTTCTTCGCGATATTCGAGAAGATCCACCAGTCGGGTCGAGCACGACCGTACATCACGCTGTCCGGCAATTGCTCGATGCGAGGAGATTCCTGCACGCGACCCTCGACATTCACAAGAGTCCCGCCTGATTCCAGGAAACCTGCCGCAGGGAGGTATAGGTCGCAGTCGAAGTCAGGCTCGAAAATGTCCTGGACAATGAGGAAATCACAGTCTGGTCTCTTAAAGAAGGGATGCGCACCGACAAGGTATAGAACCTTCGGGCGCTTTTCCCCGTTGACGAGATCGTCAACGGTCATGCCCTCATCGGTCGGCAGTGTCCCGCCCCAGGCTTTCTCAAGGGCATTTACGCCCTTCATGTTAGTGCGGCTTGACGGACCTGGGAGCAGTTCAGGGAAAGCTCCCATCTCAACCGCGCCTCTTGTGTTGGCGCCGATGTAGAGGGGAATGATGGTATTTTTTTTCTGCTTCGAAAGGATCTTGAGGGCATCCAGCAGATCTCCGAGAGCCGAATAACGAAAAACGCTTGGGCCGACGATGACAGTCAATTCATCACCGGACTTCAGCAGGTCCCTCGCATTCTCCAGCTCCGTCCTGTCAATACCTGAGGCTTTCGCAGCCTCATTTATTGCCTTCTTGGTTCCTTTCGCAAGCGCCTTGAGAAGCGTGCCCTCGAATCCCGGCGATGGTTGCAGCCAGATGTCCGCGTAGCGGGCGAGGTTTGACTCTCGTGGGCCGATTGTCACCAGACCCGCGCCCTTCTGCATAGCCTTCCGAATTTCAACACCAATGATTGAGAAGCTGAACCGGGTGTCGAGCCCGACAGCGAGAATCCGGGAAGCCTGGTTGATTCCCTGGATCGAGATCCGCTTGTTGAAAAGCTGTGCCCAGAATCCGAGACCGCCTCCGAGTGTGCCGCGTGCGGTGGAGTCGATTGCATTCGTGCCGATGGCCATCCTGGTGAACTTCTGAG
>CBDUXL010000401.1:0-2068 GCA_965371155.1 uncultured bacterium
AATCAGCCTCTTGTTAGCCGCAATCTTCGGTGGACTCGGTCGCACCGGCACCGCACGCGGTCTGTGGCGCTGGGGAGCTTTTGATGGTGACTACGGGGGCGGCTCGGGATGGGGGATGGGCAGACCTCTCAAAAAGAGAAAGACCGATTATGAACTCCGCAGGGAGTTCCGTAGTTTTCGGGAGGAGGAGGTCATCACTGTCTCCCCAAGCGATCCCATCAGCCTGCCGGACAATCATCTCGAATTGCTGATTGCCGACGAGAAACTCGACGAGGCGCGAGAGTACAGACTCGAGATGGAGCAAATCGCAGATGAGATGGCTAATGATGACTCACTCCGCAAGTATGCAATCTATGGAGCCCGGATAGTCAGGAAAGAAAAGGAGATATCAAAGCGAGAACGTCGAATAAAGAGAAAAGAGAGAGTGGAGAGAAGGGAGACCGATTGGCTTGGTTTCCCGAAAGAAAGGGAACCCGTATCGATTCCTGACGCCAAACCCACAGTTCAGACGGCATCGGGAAGCGCCCCGGTCGCGGGCGTTCCAATGTGGCGAAAGAAAACCGCAAAGCCCGCTGAGAAGGTACTCCCGCCGCGACCCGGGCCAACTCACATTCCGATTACCATCCATAAGGACAGCCCGGAACCCGCTCCATCGCCGGTTGTCGAACCAGTGAAATCAAGGCCCGCAGCGGACGCGAAACCACCCGTGGAGCGACTCGGGCGCATCGAGACCAAACCCGAACCGAAGCGTAGAATCGCGGAGAGTCGACTTGAGCCTGTCAAGCCGTCCCCTCCGACCGAGCGACCCCCGATATGGGCCGACAAGAAGCCTGAGCCGGTTTCGAGCGAAAAAGTCGAGGAGGCTCGAATCGGACCAGAGTACATTCCCCCGCCTCCGCGAACTCCTCCACCACCAAGACGACCGGTCGAGATTCCGAAAGAGTTCACGCCGCCTCCGCCTGGGCCGATCCAGCTCGGCTCGCGTCAGGAGTCGCCTGAACCCGAAGAGACGGTGCGTCCGGATGAGATTCCGAGCGACTTTACGCCTCCACCGCCCGGACCCGTCCAACTCGGCACATCCAGGATAGAACCTTCGAAAGTCGATGAGAAACCACCTTCGACCAGGGAAACGCCGGAAGTCGAAGAGAAAGAAGAGATCGACCCGGATGAGTACACCGATCTGATCTCACTTTGATTCGGCGGGGAAATGTTGCCTATATCAGTAAGACATTCAGATAGCGGCAGCGACATTATTTTGGGATTGTCCGTTGAGAAACACACATCTTGCGTTCAGGTATAATTTGGAGCAATTTTCACGATGGACATGACGCTGGAACCAATGCCCTTCTTCTGGATTTGCATAATCCTGACTCTCCTCATCGTTATCGCCGTCGATTGGAGCCATTTCAGGCAACTCATGGGTCCCGGCTGGGTATGGTGGAGCGAGTTTCGTACCGAGCCATACAAAACCGATTTCCAAATACGCGCCGAGCACAGGGAAACAATTTGCGGGCACATACTGACCGTGTCCGCGAGCGATCCGCTCAGTTATCACGACACCCATCTGGAACATCTCTTGGCAAGAGAGATGTTCGATGAAGCACGGAAGCATTGCATGCACATGATTATGCTTGCACGGCAACACAGGGATCCCGATCAGTTGAGAACATACAGCATCTATCGCCAGCGGATCGCAGGCAGTCAGAACGAAGCCGACAGGCAAAGCAGATTGCGGATTCGGGAGTTCCTCAAGACCAGGAAGAAGCGCCCGAAAGTTATCGTTGAGGAGGCAACGATCGACGACAGGACCTCACCTCCGCCGTCAAAGAAGGAAGAAACCGAAAGGATCGGCTTTCTGGAGATGCCCAGTAGCGCCATCAGGCTAAGGCCGCCGCTCAAGCCTGCGGAGAGCGAGTCAAGGGCACGCAATGATGATCAGGATAATTACGAAGAGCTGATTGAGATCTGATCCCCGACTTAGGCCAATTGCAGGAATAATGTAAAGATTCAAATTGGGGGGGACACCTGCATTTCGGGGACGAAATGAGGTGTCCCCGAGAGGAACCTG
>CBDUXL010000402.1:0-2028 GCA_965371155.1 uncultured bacterium
CGGTAGCCCAGGTTTTAACCTGGGTCCTCAGGAGGCCATGACATGAATCGATGGATGATGTTACTCGCGATGCTTTCTGTTGCGGCATTCGTCGCGATTGGCTGCTCCGACGGCGGAAGCCCAGTAACGCCGACCGCCAATCACGAGCTAACGGCGGAATCGCGTCCCACAGGACAGACCCATACGCAGCTTTGGGGCTACTACGATGTCATCTTTGATGTCCAATCGAGAAGCGTTGAAGTCATTCCCAATCGCTCTGTGGAGTTCACGGTAAACGTCGTGAAGTTCCTCAATAACGACCCAGCGGGCGTTTCGTTCTGGTTCATCGGCACTACACCGGGTGCAGGCTACGTTGATGTGGATTTGAATGTCTACATCAAGCATCCATTAGGTGATGCGGGATTCAATGGATACGACGTCCGAGGTATCTTCATCGGGGACGGATCGGGCACACTGGCTTACAACACCGATTTCAAGTATCCGGTCAAAGGAACCGACCAAACCCTTCTGAACGCCGATGGGTACTCCCGCTGGTTCAACCCCTCCGAGTTCCTGGTCCCGAAAATCTGGGGCTACGTTCCCGGCAATTACGCCACACCAGGCTATTCTGGATCGGCAACTCTCAATCCCTACAAGTACTTCGGTGATGGATTGGGAGCGACCGATAATTTGTGGGGATACTTGATCTCCGGCGCACCGAATACCGGCTACTTCCTCGCCGGGTCAAGCAACACCCGGAACTACCGGGTTCGGCTTCCGGTTCCTGATCCCGGCATCAAGTACGGTTACGCTGTGACAGCAGACTGGGCAGGCGAAGCCCCCGAGTTCCATCCGGCGCATGCCCCGGAGGCGGTAGCGTGCAAGGTGACCGACACCAGCGACGTCTATTACGTTGACCCGACCGACAATGGCGGGAACCTGATTCTGGATATCAGCCTGTTTGGGTGGGAGTACCAGCCCTCGACGATCTACATCGAGTCGACGGTTTTGTCGGGAGTGGCGAGCTTCGATCCCGCTACGATCGTGACCGGTGGAGGCGATCATTACTCGACCTACCAAGTCGAGATTCCCGCCGACAACGTGAACGGTACCGAGGACCAGGAGTACTGGGTGATTACTGAGTATGAAGGGTTTGACTACACGAACAACTTCGGTGTTCCCAACTCGGCCGACACTGATCCCCTGACGGCTTCCTTCAGATATGACCTCAGGGTGGGCGATTTCGGCTGGGTGCGTACATGGGGTGGGTCTGGCGCTGGGTCTGGCCAGGATGAAGGCTATGGAGTTGCCACGGACGGCTCCGGGAATCTCTACGTTACAGGCTGGTTTAGGGCCACAGTCGATTTCGACCCCAACGGAGGGGATCCCCGCACCTCGAATGGTGAACTCGATATCTTCCTGAACAAATTCGATTCATCGGGTAACTTCAAGTGGGTGCGGACCTGGGGTGGGCCGGACAATGATGGTGGAACTGGAGTTGCTGCTGACGGCTCCGGGAGTGTTTACGTTACGGGCCAGTTCGGGGACACAGTCGATTTCGATCCCGACGGCGGTGATCCTCACACCTCGAATGGATCTTATGATGCTTACCTCAGCAAATTCGACTCATCGGGTAACTTCGAGTGGGCGCGGACTTGGGGTGGGCCAGAGTATGATTGGGGCACTGGTGTTTCCGCTGACGCTTCTGGGAATGTCTACGTTCCTGGCTGTTTCATGGGCTATGTCGATTTCGACCCTGACGGTGGCGATTTGCACACCTCGAATTATTTTTCGTACGATGCTTTCCTGAGCAAGTTCGATTCATCAGGAAACTTCGAGTGGGCGCGTACCTGGGGTGGGTCGGACGATGATTGCAGCTATGGCGCAGCCACTGACGGCTCCGGGAATGTCTACGTTCCGGGCTTTTTCTCTGGCACGGTCGATTTCGACCCCAGCGGCGGGGATTTACATCACTCGAATGGCTCCTTTGATGCCTTCCTGAGCAAATTCGATTCATCGGGTAACTTCGAGTGGGCGCGTACCTGGGGT
>CBDUXL010000403.1:0-1965 GCA_965371155.1 uncultured bacterium
CGAACAGGACCAGCGCGATCAGGCTCACCAGATGCACCCCGCGTGCGATCCAGAGCGATTTCCCCACTCCGAAAATTACCTGCAGGCTGAAAACCTTGTGCTTCCTGTCGAACTCAATATCCTGCAATGCATAGAGAATATCGAATCCGGCAACCCAGCACGCTACCGCGACTGAAAGAACAACCGGAAGCCAACTCCATCCGCCGGTTATTGCGATCCACGCGCCCAGCGGTGCAATTGCCAGCGCCGTCCCGAGCCAGAGATGCGTCAGAACGGTAAACCTCTTCGATGCCGAGTACGAAAGGATGAACGCAAGCGTCGGAACACTCAGCACCAGCGGCAGGGGACCAAGATACCAGCATGCCGCGATGAAAATCACGCTGCAAACAGCCACAACAGCCAGCGCGTCGGTGGGTCGAGCACGTCCGGAGGGAAGTGAGCGCCCCTGAGTCCGAGGGTTGGCGGAGTCGAGGTCCCGATCGAGATATCGGTTGAAGCTCATCGCCGCCGTTCGAGCAGTGACCATGCAAACCAGTATTCCCACCAGTTTGTCCAGTCGATATCCGCCCATGTAAAACGCCAGATGGGCCGCAAGCAATGCAAACGGCAGCGCGAAAACCGTATGGGCGATCTTGATGTCACCCAGAACCGCAAGAACCCGCCTCCAAACCGAGCCTGGTTTTCCGATTGACGGGCTTTGATCTGCAATCTCAGGTTGTGCGGATGATTCCATGCTACGTGTCTATCTGCCACCGCACCTTCAGTTCGGATTCCAATCCCAGATGATCGAGTATCCGGGCCACTACACTGTCGATGACATCCCTGATCTTGCCTGGCCGATGATAGAAACTCGGGCAGGCCGGGATAATCAATGCCCCGGCATCGGTGAGCCTTAGCATATTCTCGATCATCACCCGCGAGTAAGGCATTTCCCTGAGCACCACAATCAGTTTTCGATTTTCCTTCAGGCAAACATCGGCGGCCCTGTCCAGAAGATTCGTGCTTACATTATTGGCGATCCGTCCCATCGTACCTGAAGTACACGGGCAGACAACCATGCCGTCGGTGCGATAGCTTCCTGACGCAATCGGCGCGGTGAAGTCCTGGTAATCGTGAAATGTGATCTGTTCCGCATGGAAGTACCTGAAAACCTCGTGCTGAACCGGCTCATCCATTTTGAAACTCAACGGCTCAAGTTCGTGTGGAACAACCTTCATCGCGTGCTTCGACAGCACCAGGTGTATCTCCACGCCCAGCTTCGACATGATGTCAATCAGCCTGCGAGTGTAGATCGATCCTGATGCCCCGGTTATGCCGATTATCACCCGAGTCACTTGTATTTCGCACCTTTCTTGCCCGAACGATATGCGCTATCCCGAACGTCATTCGTTCCCACGTGATATCCCCAAATCCCATTTCTTTCAGTAACTCCTCAAACTCGCTCACGGTATAGAACTCATCTGAAGTATGCCTGAGATAAGTATACGCCCTGGACCGCGAGATAATGTTCCCGATCCATGGAACCAGCGAATCGAGACACCACTTCACCGGCCTCGATAATATCCCCCCCGAGAAAAACTCCAATATATCCGCCTGACCGCCGACCTTCAAGACCCTGTGCATCTCTCTGAGCCCGGCGGGGGTATCCGTGAGATTCCGCACCCCAAATCCCACCGATACGACATCGAACTTCTCATCCGGAAACTGGGTGTCCAACGCGTCGCCCATCAGGAAATCCACCCGTCGAGGGTAGGGCGCGCCAAGCAGCGCCACTTTCCCGCGTGCCTTGTCCAGCATCAATGCCGAGAAATCGATCGCGTACACAAGTCCCTTGAATTCTGGGCGTTGAGTGAGGAATCCAAGCGCGAGATCGCCCGTTCCGGTGCAGAGGTCCAGCACAATCCCATTCACCGGCAGGTCGGCGCCCTTGACGAGCCGTTTCCGCCATCCGACATCCTGATACAG
>CBDUXL010000404.1:0-1897 GCA_965371155.1 uncultured bacterium
TCCTCCTGTAGAGCACCAGTAATTATACCACCATCAGATCAGCAACATCGCGTCGCCGAAGGAATAAAACCGGTATCTCTCTCCGATCGCAAACTCATATGCCTGAAGCGTCCGCTCCACACCCATAAATGCAGCGACCAGCGCAAGCAGGCTGGTTCTCGGGAGATGGAAATTCGTGAGAAGCACATCGACCGCCTTATACCGATAACCGGGAGTAATGAACAAGTCGGTGCGACCCTTGAACGGATGAATGACTCCGCTCTGATCTGCAGATGTTTCCAGGAGCCGAGTCACGGTTGTGCCCACTGCGACAATCCTCCCTCCCCTTCTGCGGGCTTCGTTGATCCTGGCTGCGGTTTCCCCGGTAATCTCACCCTCCTCAGAGTGAAGATTATGCTCATCCAGATTCTCCGCGCGGATCGGGCTGAACGTGCCCCATCCTACACTCAAGTGCACATCGGCAAGGCCAATCCCGCGTTCTTCAAGCTTTTTAAATACACTCGGGGTGAAATGGAGGCCGGCGGTCGGCGCGGCGACCGATCCCGACACCCGCGCGTAGACTGTTTGGTATCGTCCAAGGTCACCCGTATAGTCGGTTATGTAGGGCGGCAGGGGGATTCGTCCGATTCGCTCGACCTCACTTTCGACATCTCCATCATCCAGACTCAGCTCGACAACATCCTCACCGATCTCATCATTGCATTCAACGACAGTCGCCACCAGTTTGCTTTCCGGGAAAAGAACCCGGTCGCCAGCATCCAGCCTTCGACGTCTTCTTAGAAGCACCTCATACCTGGGATTTTCCGAGGCTTCTTTATCGGGCAGTCGTCTCAGCAGGAGAACCTCTATCCTCGCACCCGACGGATACTTGTAACCGAACAGTCTCGCCGGCATGACCTTCGCGGCGTTTATGACAAGAATATCGCCTGGATTCAGAAGCTCGGGAAGCTCACGAAAAACCCTCGTGGTGAACGATCCTTCGTTCCTGGGGCAAACAAGGAGTTTTGATGAGTCGCGCGGAACAGCGGGGGACTGAGCGATTAGTCCCTCCGGAAGGTTGTAGTCAAGCTCGTCAGTGCGCATTTCACACGGAGGTCATCCCAGCTTTCCGGCGCCGGAAGGGCCTGGTTGAGAGATGGCCTGTCCCCCGGCCCTCGCGCGATGGAGGAAGAAACTGAACATCCAGTAAATCATTCCGATTAGGAAGACCCGTATCGGCGCTGCAAGCGAGTTGAGGAAAGCGGGACCAAATGATGCCGGTCTTTGCTCCGCGGTAAGAAGCTCATTGAAAAGCGCTGCGATGCCGCTGGTAATGGGCTTTCCGAGCGCCCATATTATCAGGGAGTAGATGAGCCATGTTACTGTGAAAGCAACGACGAATTTGAGTGCCGCTCGGGGATCCTTAAGGAAAACATCTACGACAAGGAGAAACACGAGGAACAGGACAATGAAAAGGACCGGCGCCAGGAAGCTGGCAAGCCTGATGCTTGCGGTTCCGTCCAGCCTGGCAGCTTGATTCTCCTGAGCGACAGCCAGATCGAGCGGAGCGCTGGTCAGCATTATCGGGCCATACAGGATTTGTATCAGCACCATTGCCCCCTTGAATTTAGTTAGCCGAATCGGGACGAAGGTTGCCTGATAGTCGGTTGTCAGAGTGATCCTGCGCTCCTCCGAAATCGCTCCGGGCAGCAGATCGGGGAACAGTACTTCCTGGTCGGGGAACAGTACATCCTGTTCCTCCCCTTTGATTTTAATGGCCTCACCGTGCAGTTCGTCCTGCACCCTCTCGAGGCTTGCGTTGAAATCCAGCCTGTTTGCGAGGGAAAACACCAATGGGATGAACATGCACAGTATCAACGCGACAACGGGCAGAATCACGAGCCATCTTGCTTTGATT
>CBDUXL010000405.1:0-1830 GCA_965371155.1 uncultured bacterium
GACTCTGCTTTGCATGGAGACTTTTTCAACAGCCCCGGGGACGCTCGCGGTCCCGTGAAAAAAAACCTCGGCAGGATTAATCCGCGGACGCACCGTCGTTCCCGGTTCTATTGTCGAAAGATATCAATCCATGCTAGAATATTCTTGGAGTCTACGATTTCCGCTTGGGGGCGGTTAATCGTCAATATCATTTGGGGAGGATTATCCCAATGCTAAGCGTAAGGTTTCTCACTCTGAGTGCGGTTCTGCTTGCGTGCGTCACTGCCGCAGGATGCGCCGGTGGAGGTTACGGCTCACCCGCCGATCCCGGTTTAGTGTCACCTAAGGACAGTGCGTCCTCAGGATCAGGGCGTGTCCTGTGGGGCACGTGGGACGTGACTATCGATCCTGCCACCGGTAGGGTGGAGATTGTGCCGCTGCGAGGCGCCCTGTTCAACGCCAACGTGCAGCAATTCCTTTCGCCGCCTTTCTCTCCTGTCCACATGATGAGCATCCTTTTGCTCCCCGGGTCCGATCTCATCACCGGGTACGTGGAATGCGAGGTGATTCTCAGACATCCGTTCGTCGGAATGGAGCAGTTCAAGGGATTCGACGTGAGAGGAATTTTCATGGGCAACGGCAGCAAGGCGAGCGACCATGATCCCGATGTTGTGTACGGCAGCGCGGAGACGGAGGAGGCTTACATGCTGAATCCGGACGGATACACTCGATGGTGGAACGCAACCGAGTTCACCGATCCGCTCCCGCTATTTTCCTACAAACCTGGCGCAATGGGGAACCTTGCTGCTCCCACCGCAACCATCAATCCGTTCAAGTACTTTGCGGACGATCTGGACACGGAAGCGGATGTTGCCGATCTCGATCCGGCCACCCGGGGGGTCTTCGCGCCCTCGGGCAATCCCAACAGCCGAATCTACCAGATACAATTTCCCCTTGATGCCGGTCACCCGGTGTTTGAATTCAACTATGCAGTCGACGCGAGTTGGGAGCCTCCCGATCCTGCGGGAGAGCCGGACGGTTATCCGATCGAGAGCTTCGGTCCGAGCGCCCAGTGCCAGGAGGCGTACTACGTGAGGATGGACGATGAGGGTTCCGATGCATGGTACTACGAAGGCGACTCGGGCGGATCGGTCATGTTGAACGTTGAGGTTTTCGACTGGCAGGGAGCGGTGAATCCAAGCGGAGTCCCCGGTGAGATCACCGAAATCTGGGTTGAATCGCCTGCTATTGCCGCACCAATGAACATCCTGCCGATTGCGACCGCTTCACCCGCAGGCCCGACTTCATCCGTTTTTACCGCTGAATTAACTGATACCGACCTTTTAATCACCGCGGCGGGCGAATTTAACCTGCTTGGATCAGTCGTGTCGGCTGATCCGGATTCATACCAGCCTCAGTTGGCAGGCGGGGAGAGCTTCATTTATCCCGACGCTCCCCTGGCGGCTTATTTCATGGGCACAATCAAGATATCCGGCGAGGGCCCCGTCATCCCACCAATTGTAACTGCCATCGATCCCGATACCGGCACACTCGAGACAGTCGCGTCCGATGTCGAGGTGACGGGCGACTTGTTCCAGAACGGAGCCCAGGTGAAACTGGTCAAGAACGACGATCCAATGGTGGAGATCGAGGCGACCGATGAGGTCACCAACGATCCCGCTTCGATTACCTGCAACTTCGATTTCGACAGCGGCGCCGGCGCCGAGGCGGGAACGTACCATGTAGTCGTGACCAATCCGGACACCGGTCAGGGACAGCTCGATGACGGCTTCGAGATCACCGACGAATTCCCCTGCGCTCCGTATGACTGGGGCGATGATTTTGAGTCGT
>CBDUXL010000406.1:0-1715 GCA_965371155.1 uncultured bacterium
ATAGAGACTGCCAACCTCTTCCTATTTTTTGGCGAAAGTCGAGGTCCCCGCTCGCCTCTTTGCGGGCAGGATGCCCGCGGTCCCGTTCGAGAAAATTCAATTCGCGGATGTACCAGATATTATGTTGTTCCGAGGTCGGACTCAAGGTTTACGCACCACTCGGAATCACCAATAGAAGAAAATACCTCGGCAGACGCTCAGCCCGTCTTGCGTTCCCTGCGTTCCTTTTCCCTTTCCTGACTTACCTCCACCACACGCTTGCTTGCACGCCTGACTCGCAATCGCCTCGTCCACAAATCCCAGCCCCAGACACCCAGAGACACCACACCGAATGACATGAAAAGAAATATCAACGGACGGTATGCGATTGCGATCCCGAGGGACACAAGCCCTATGATAAGCATAAGGAACGGGCTCTCAATTGCCGGACTGGGTCCAAAAGGGCGGAATATGCTCCCGCAACTCGGACAATAAGAGCTTCCTTCCACAATCCGACTCCCGCACTGGTGACATGCAAGAGGATTCCCCACAACCCTCGCAGCACAATGCGGGCAGAAAGCGCCCCCCGGGTAGAGATCGCCGGCGCAATGGGGACAGATGTCCGTTTCGCCTCCCTTCTCCCGAACCATGTCGAGCAGGGAGTCAACTGTCCTGGAAGGCAATCCCTGCGCCGTGCTCGGCACATCCGATGCCGCCAGGGCAAGGATCTCGGCTGCTTCCGGATCACTTTGCAGCTTCTCGACAAGCGCCGCGCGTTCCTCGGGCTCCAGATCATCCCCGAGAAGCCGGGCAAGTTCCTCGTCGGCAAGGCGTTCTGTCGGCCCCTTGGAGTTGGTTTTCCTGTTTATCTCATCGCTCTGCATGGCGTATCCCGGCACTCATCTATTGAACGTTGCAGATGCCCTAAGAACTGACATCTGTTTAGGACCTTTTTTATGGCCTGATCCCCAGCTCCTCCTTTCGCTTTATCAATTTCTTCTTCAGGCGACTCAATCGCTGTTGAGCTGTAGCCAGTTTCAAGCCCAGTATACGAGCAATCTCGCGATCGGATATATCCGTGTAATCCAGCCAGAACAGCGTCCGCTCCTCATCAGACAATCCGGCGATCACTCTTTCCAGATCGACCCCTGCCTCGATATCCCCAACAGCATTCGACCCCTTTCCAGCCACCCTTTTCCGCCCCTCGGTCCATCTTGCTTCGCGCTGCGCGCGCAATGCGCTCCCGCGGAGATAGTCAACAATCGTGTGCGAAATGACCACCTTGATCCAATGAAAAAGCGAGTCCTTATCGACCCTCACCTGCCTCAATACGCGGCAGTTGTGATCGAGCAGCTTGAGAACAACAGTTTGAGCGATATCCTCAATCTCATCCTCGTCAAGCTTCGCCCTCCGACATAACCCGCCGATCAACGGCCCGACATCCCGCAGGAATTTCCGCCAAGCAGCATCGTCAAGAGCGATCATCGCATCCACAAGCGCCTGTCCCGCCAGCGTCTGGGTCTCCTGCGTTATCACAACTGTAAGCTGGAATAGTATCGCCGCGACAGCACCATGGTTGATAATCCGGAACCGGATAGTCAAATCTCACTGTCCGGCCGGGTTCAGGTCAATCTAAAATGGATACTCGAAGCGCCGTTCGAGATCCTTCGTCAGCAACTCGATCAGATGGTCAATTCGCTTCATCCCATCCGCGACCGCCGGTCATGATAAGAAGA
>CBDUXL010000407.1:0-1568 GCA_965371155.1 uncultured bacterium
CGACATGGCGGTTCTTCACCAGGGATCACAAGCCGGAATGGCTCTCTATCAGATCGACTCCTCTAACTGGGGAGTAATCGATCCAGCCGGAGGACCGGGACAGACGATCCAGCCCTTCATGACGGATATTCAATTCAGCTACACAGTGGATATCGAAACCTGCGAGACCACCGGACGCATTGCCCTTATAAACCTGACTACAGACGAGACCATCTATATCTTCGATGCCGAGGGAATCCACCTTGGCGACTACACTGACCCCACATTGGCGGACGGAAATTTCACCGCGATCGATTTCGACAAGAATGGCGATATGTGGGCGGTTACCTGGAATGACGGTCCTTCTGGTGCGACATTCGAGGTCAGACACTATGCGCTTCTCCCCGACTCCCCGTTCTACGAGTTGGTCCCGGATGATACAGTCGATATGACGCCGGTAATGGGCGATCAGAACGGCATCGGGGACATGGGAACCTCCTTCTTCCTGCATCGTCTCTACGTCATTACTGCGAGCAAGCCTGGTGGATCGAACCACATTTTCGGCTACGATCTTGACCAGAGCCCACCCGAGCTGGTGTGCGAGATTCATAATCCATACCCGCCGTACACCCGGCATCACATCTTTAGTCAGGGCGCGCTAAGCAGGATGAACATAGATGTCGATCACCGGTTCCCGACCGATAAGGAAGAACAGTGTCGCGTGTATTCGTATGCGACTATCTGGGCATATGGCGCGCCCGAAGCTGGACTGAATGCTTACATCATCCGATACGACGGAGATCTGAATATCCTCGATGAAGGGGACATGTTGTTTGTCCCGTGGCCTCCCGGCTCGAATGATCTGCCGCAGTGCGCTATCATCAATGACGCGGGACCCGGCGCAGAGGCGAATCTGTTCGGCTGCGGATGGAGAGGTACTGATTTTTGCGATTGGCCTGTTCCTTCGGATTGGTAATATACTTTCAGTGGACTCGTCCGCCGTAGCCCCGAGTCCTCGAGGTGCGAAGGCGGAAACGAGGAGGTTTCTATTATGAACTCAACCCTATGCCGGTCAGGGGTCATCCTGTTGCTGGTGGCGCTTGCGTCCGCGACGTTCATACTGTCATGCAGCGGCGGAGGATCACCCACTACCCCACCCAACCTCACGGATTCACGCGCCCATACTTCAGCGAAGACGGGCGCAAGCAACGTCCTCTGGGGTATGTGGTCGGTGAGTATCGACCCCGTCTCCGCTCGGTGCGAGATTGTCCCGATCAGGGGCGCCATGTTCAACTGCAATGTAGTCCGGTTCCTCCAGCCACCGATTGCCCCGATCAATCTCCTCATCATCGAAGTCAATCCCGAAACCAACTTCCCCGAGGGTTATGTCGATATCAATGTGGTCGTGCAGCACCCATTCCCCGGCCTGCCTCAGTTCAGGGGATTCGATGTGCGGGGAATCGTGATGGGCGACGGTGAAGTGCCGTTTTCGTTTGACCCAACTGTTTTCAGAGCGGGACCGGATGACCTCAACCTCCTGAATGCCGATGGTTACACCCGCTGGTGGAATCCAACCGAGTTCACAACCT